>CAVAUJ010000033.1:0-28149 GCA_963591995.1 Succinivibrio sp. | reverse complement strand
CCGTCGCTTGGTTGCGAATGAACTGCAACCGGAGGCACCGGCTTCACAGATTCTTCAGATATTGTCTGTGTAAGGAAATCCCGGGATATTCTATAATGACAGCAGAAGCTTACAAGCGCAAGCGGCAGCATCGGATAAGGATACCGCTGCAGGACCGGAGAGGGGCTGCAGTATGCAGATCGATGCATGCGCAGCAGCTGTGCACGGAATCGTGGGAAAGGAGCGTTCGAATATGTACCGTTTGGAATTGATGCTGATATCTTTTCTGGCAGCCTTCTGGGTGCTGGTGCTGGTGCTGGCCTGGATCATTCTGTGCGTGGTCGCAGACTGGAGAATTTTCAAGAAGGCGGGGCAGGCCGGCTGGGCCTCCATCGTGCCGTTTTACAGCGACTATATCGGCTATAAGATCTATTGGGGAAACGGTTGGATTTTCCTGATTCCGCTGGCGCTGGGGCTGCTCACCGGGATTCCGGTCCTGGGAGCGGCGGCAGGCATTGCGGTGCTGGTGATCCGGGCGATGACCAGCTATAAAAAGTCCGTGGCCTTCGGACAGGAAGTCGGCTTTGCCATAGGTCTGTTCTTCCTGCCGGCCATCTTCTCCATGATCCTGGCCTTCGGCAACTATTGCTATCGCGGAATTCCGCAGGACGGCTTCTCGTACCAGCAGATGCGGGGCAAATACGATGCGTTCCGGGCGAAGGAGCAGACCTATACCTATGAAGCGCCGAATGCCGGTCCGACCTCCGGCGGCAGATTCACGGGCAGTGAATACAACGGCGGAGAGGAGGATACGACTCACTGATGTTCGCGGATTCCGGCGATTCTGCGGAGCGGTTCGCGGCAGAAATGGTTGAACAGTGAGATCACCCGGCCGACGCCGATCATGGAGAGGATGGTGCCGAGACCGACGCCGAGGAAGACGTTCCCGTGGAGAAAGCCGATGACGATGGAAACGGTGACACAGAAGGCATCCACGAAGTTCTTGGTAAGGCCGATCTCCTTTCCGACACGTCGGGAGATGCAGTAGACAATGCCGTCACCCGGATTCGGAACAAGATCCATATCCACCGTGACCGCAGCGCCCACACCCGTGAGGACAATGCCGGCGATGAGCAGTGCGAGACTGGCAGGCAGCTGCAGATCGTCGAACTGGAAAAATGGCTCAAAGAGCGCCATGAAACGCGTGAAGATAACCGAGACGAGGAGCTGGAACAGATCGATCCAGTTCCTCGTTTTTCCGTTTATGAGGAACTGCAGGACCACCAGAAGGAGATACATGATCATTGTGAGATTGGCCAGACTCCCTGCGGATGTGCGGCTGAGGGTATAGGGAATGGAGATGATGGCGGAGGAGCCAAGGCCCGCATGGGTGTTGAACAGGATGCCCAGCGCCAGCACCAGCATTCCGATCAGATAGATCAGAAGCCGAACGAGGATGTGCCGCAGATCCAGCGGCTTCCGCAGCGAAAAAAGAGTGGATTTCATGAAGCTTCCTCCTAAATCAGGCCATAGTGACGAAGACCGTTCTCAATGCCGTTCTCCCAAAGGGGAGTGGTGACGTATTCTGCCGCCTGCAGGAGCTCCGGGGCACCGCCGGCCATGGCAATTCCGTGGGCAACGCCGCGGATCATCTCCAGATCGTTGGCGCCGTCGCCGAAGGCGTAGATATCCTCCGCAGGGATCTGCAGGTGGTCCTGCAGGAAGCGGATGCCGTCGATCTTCGAGGATCCCTTCGGGATGATTTCAATGCAGGCGCCGCCGTGATCGATGTAGCTGTAATCCGCCTCCAGCAGCTGATGGAGCGACGCGCGGTCCGGATCACCGGAAGGGTAGTAATCCGCGGTGAATTTGTTGATTCGGTAGGGGCGCTGCAGCGTTTCGCGCCGCCTGCGGTAGCGCTCGCCGAGCTCCTCCCAGATGGTGGCGGCGAAGGGGTCATCCGGAAAATCCTCCACGTTCAGCCATTCGAACTCGGGACCCTCATGCAGAAAGGGCATCCGTCGCTGCTGCAGAATCCGTATGAGGTTTTCCACCTGTTCATCGGTGAAGAGCCGCTCGAACAGGATTTCGCCGTTGAGCTCCACGTGGTTGCCGCAGGCCGCCACGACACCGTCAAAGGACAGCGCGTCGAGGGACGGCGCGTGGATGTTGGCCCGGGATCTTCCGGAATTCAGGAATGCCTTGTGTCCGTTGGCGTGGAGCTGACGGATGGCCCGGGCGGTGCTCTGCGGAATGCGGCGCTCCCGGTCCCAGAGTGTTCCGTCGATATCAAAGAATACGTACTTGGTCGTCATGCATATCTCCTGTGTCTGCGATGAGGCGTGTGCCCGTGGGCACCGCTGCGGCAACCCGGAAGAACCGGACCAGGGCAGCAGGTGCCCCGGTCCGGTCAGATGCGGTTTTATGTCGTTGAAACGGTGCGGGAATCAGGAATGCCTCTGTGGCACTTCCTATAGGATAACACAGGATGGCAAGAGACTGCTCAGCGATTCAGTGTATTGGAGAAGGTGGCATTTTCGATGGTTACCGTTCCTTCGTCGGCGAAGATGCCAAGCGAATCGCCCATTTTCTCATAAGCTCTGGCATTCAGTGCAACGCCGTCCACATATAAGGTGGCAATGGTATCGTCAACAATCATCTGTATGTGGTACTTCCGTCCCGGAACAAGGTCAATCGGCCGCTCAAGTCCGATGTTCATGCAACGGAACCAGGGCCAGTTAGGATATTTTTCAAATACGTACCGGTTCTCGTTGCAGTTGAAAGAGAATTGGTAGGACTGTTCTGTGTCGGGATCATCATAGAACCGGATGCCGAACCGCCGGGTTCCCTCGGAAAAGGTGATATCTGCCTCAAAGCGGAAGAGATCTCCGCAGTTCTGAAACAGTATTTTCTCATTTACGCAGTCGGGAGAGACGATTTCTGTACGGACAGGGAGAGTGCATCCGGAGAAGGCATTCCATACGGTGTCGGGAATCCTGACGCCAAGGGTACCGTCCTCACGCTGGTAAACCTCGTGTGCGACAAAGGTTCCGGCCCATTCAAAGTTCTTTCGGTCGTCGCAATCCTCCTTCGTGGCAACCCAGCCGAACAGAATGCGGTGCCCGTCCAGCGCAAAGGTTCTCCCGGCATAGTAGGCTCTGCCGTCAAAGGCGTCATCCTTCGGTACGATCCAGGGGCCGTTCAGACTCCTGCTCATACGGTAGATCATCTTGCTGCGGTCACTGTATTCGGTGACCACATGATACCACCAGTCGCCGATGCGGAACAAATCGACCATCTCATGCATGACGAACAGGTTGGGAGCCCAGAAATCCCCATCAAAATGCCAGTCCTTCAGATTTTTGGAAGTGAATTTCACGGTTCGACCGCTCTGCCTCGTCTTCGGTCCCTTGAGGCGGGCGCCGAGGATAAGGACATACTGATCGTTTTCCTCATCGCGGAATACAAAGGGGTCTCTCCAGTCGTCCGGATCATAGCCATCCTGCGGCGTAAATGTCAGCTTGTCCTGCGTTTTCGTCCAGTGAATCAGATCCTCGCTTACCGCATGCATCAAAACCTGCGATGCCTTGCCGAGCTTCGGATAATCGCGGTTATAGCCGGTATAGAAGATATGATACCGACCTTCGCCTTCGAACACACTGCCGGCGAAGATGAATTGATCCTGTTCTTCGTCAGTGCCTCTCGGAACCACGGTCCCGTAATCTTTGTAATGCACGAAGTCTGAGGTTGTTGCCAGATCCCAGCCGAACGGCTCACCGAAGGGGCAAGGCTTTCGTGTGTCGCGCTGGTGGAAGAGATAGAATTCCTCTCCCTTGCCATAAGGCATGCAGTCACCGAACCAGGTGTTCGGGAATTGATAATAGAGCTTTTGCATTATGATTCCTCCTTTTTATTTTGCGGGTGTTCAGCCCTTGACGGCACCTTGCGTCATGCCGGCCAGCATACTCTTGCTGCACAGGAAATAGAAAATAAATACAGGGATCACCGTGATGCTGATGGCGGCGAAGGTGGCTCCCCAGTTGGTCAGCCCCAGACTCCCGACGAAGTCATTCAATCCCAGTGTAATGGTCTTCATGTCTGTTGAGCGTGTGAAGGTATAGGCGTTGATGTAATCGTTCCAGGTGAAAACGGTTTCCATGGTTGCCACGGTGATCACGGAGTTGAGCGACATCGGAAACACGATGGTGAAAAAGCTCCGCAGGGGAGAGCAACCGTCGATGATCGCAGCCTCCAGAATTTCCTCCGGGAAGAACTTACTGAAGGAGTAGAACAGCTGGATGGAGAACGAGAGCGCAAACGCGATCTGCGGAACGATGATGGCAGGGTAGGTATTGATCCAGCCAAGCTTGTTGAAGATGGTGAACAGCGGGATGAGTGCGACCTGCATGGGCAGCATGAGCCCCAGCAGGAAGTAGTTCAGCAGGAATTTCGCACCGCGGAATCGTATTTTTCCGAGGGCAAAGCCGGCCATCAGGGCAATAATGAGGAGAGGCACAACGACGCCGAGCACAATGATGATGCTGTTCTTAAAGTAGGTCGGCATGTGGCTTTTGGTGAAAACCGTGACAAAGTTCTCCAATGTCGGACTGGCGGGCAGTGCATAGGCGGGAAGATGTCGGAAGTCGTCCGTTGTCTTAAAGCTGGAAACAAGCACGTAGAAAATCGGATAGACCTGAATCACCAGCAGCAGGATGGCGAGGATCCACTTCAAAATGCTGAAAATGATCTTTTTCTTTTTTCGGGCTTTCATTCGACCTCTCCTTCCTTTGCTTCGGTTAACCTGCGGAACAGGAGACCGATCGTGAGACAGATGACAACAATCATGATGGCAACGGCACTCCCGTATCCGTATTTCATGCTGGAGAAGGCCTGCTTGTACATGTAGGTTGTCATCAGTTCCGATGAATTCCCCGGACCGCCGCCGGTGAGAAGGTAGGAATATTCGAAGGATCGCAGGGATCCGTTCAGAACCAGGATACAGTTTGCAAGGATGACGGGCTTGATATAGGGAATCCGGATGAATACATACTCCTGGAAGGTTGTCGCGCCATCCACGAGGGCAGCCTCCGACAGGTCGCCGGGGACGGCGATCAGGGCGGCATAGAAGATTACCATGTACAGTCCGAGATATTTGTACCCTTCCACAAAGGCGGTGACGTACAGGGACTTGGCCGGGTCGGAGGTCCATTCCATGGTTTTCAGGGCCGGATCCGCGAGGCTAAGAAGCGTATTGATGATGCCGGTAGGTGTGACAGAGAACAGCTTGTTGAAAATCTGACAGATCGCGACGGAAGAGATGACAACCGGCACATAATACATCGTCTGCAGGAATACGCGCGCCTTTGTCATCCGGCTCAGCAGGATGGCGAACAGCAGGCCGCCGAAAACCTGAATGGCCACATTGATGACGGTGTAGATAAGTGTATGCCACACCGTGGTCCGGAAAATGTTGTCATCACGCAGGAGCGTGATGTAGTTCTGAAGCCCGACAAAGGTTTTTGCGCCGACACCGCTCCAGTCATAAAAGCTGTAATAGGCTGCCCAGATAATAGAAACCACAACGAAAAGTGTGTAGACAATCAGTGCGGGCAGCACAAGAGGAAGGATCACGGATTTCTTTCCGAACGCCTTTTGCATGACAATTCCCCCTTTTTCAAAAATGCGGCCGGCGGTTTGAACCGACAGCCGCACGTGTTACGATCGCTTCGGAAAATCACTTTTGGATGAATCCGTCTACGGTTGCCGCGAATTCTTCCGGGGTTACTTCGCCGCCGGCCAGCTTCTGCTGTTCATCGACGATCGAGGTCAGAACATCCGAACTGAGCTTGTCATCCCAGGAGGTCCAGGCGGTAGTGGCTGTTTCGAACATCGGATGAGTATCATAGAACAGCTGCGGCAGTCCGTCCGGAAGCTCTTCGTTGAAGGGAGAGAAGATATTGGCGATGTTGTAGCAGTCATCGGAGAAATTCTCACACATGAAGTCGAAGAATTCCTGCATTGTGGAATCGTAGGTCTTCTTGTTGAAGGCCTCGGCAAAGCCTGCGTGAATGGGCACGGAGGTTTCCATATTGTCCATGCCGGACACACTCGGCACAGCGAAGAAGCCAAGCTCGCCGTTGTCATACATCTCTTCTGCCTGATTAATCTGTCCGGATCCGCTGTAGAAGATCGCACCGGTTCCGCCGTAGAACAGATCCGTCGCCGCCGTGTAGTCAACGCTCAGGAAACCGGGCTCAAAATAACCATTCTGTCCCATTTCATACACCAGCTCCACGCCGGCCTTTGCGGCATCGTTGCCCGCAAAGGTTTCTGTGCCTGCCTGATAGCCCATAATGAATTCGGGACCGGTCACGCGCCAGGGAGCAAAGGAGAGGTAACGCATGATCTGCCAGTTGTCCTTGCCGCCGACAATGACGGGAATCTCGCCAAGGTCTGCAATTTTCCCGCAATCCTCCAGGAACTCCTCCCAGGTCGTCGGTGTTTCGCTGATGCCGGCCTGTTCGAAAATGTCCTTGCGGTAGAGAAAATACTCACAGTACAGTCCCTGCGGGAAGAGATACAGCTCACCGTCATCCGCATCGGTCAGGAAGTCAACAACGGCACCGTTCATCTTGTCGTAGTAGCCGTTTCTCTTGAGCTCATCCCCTACATTGATCAAGGCATCAATGTCCTTGCAGGCGGCAGAAAGTGCACCGTTTGGACAACCGAAGATGTCCGGAAGCGTGTCGCTGTTGATGTAGAGCTGGAGCTTGGTCACATAGTCGGCATCCCCGTTTACCAGCTCGATTTCATACTCGAGCCCCTTCTCATCACAGAATCGGGAGAGAAGATCATCGAAAATCATGAACTGTTCGCTGGATTCGCTTCCGCGGAACAACGCGGTGATCTTCGTTCGATCGGAGGATTCCGTCGCAGCATCGGTCCGGACATTTGTCGAAGCGTCGTCTGTACCGGCAGAATCCGATGTAGCAGAACCGGAGCCGCATCCTGCCAGCACGGACGCCGTCATAATGGTGGTGAGCAGAGCAGTGAATAGTTTCTTTTTCATTTTTTCCCCTTCCCGCCGCAGATTTATCTGCGACTCTCTGAAACTGAGATTAGGATATCGTCATGTTCCGGGTGGGGACAATAAAAAAAGCGGCCACAAATGTGAAAAACACACACAAATGCGGCCGGTAACGCACAAAGCGTTGTGCATTATGCTGCAATATTAATACAATTGCACGATTTTTACATTCCGATCTCCTGCCGGTGGGCCCGGAAACAGGAAATGTCCGGGCAGGGAAGAACGGTTAAATCGATTTTCGATATTCGTTGGGAGTAATGCCGTAATGCTTCTTGAAGGCCTGCACGAAATAGGAGAAATCGTTGTATCCGACTTTTTCGGCAATTTCATTTATTTTATACCGGTTCTCCAAAATCATCTCTCTTGCGGCATGCATTCTTGCATCGACAAGGATGCTGAGAAAGGTTTTGCCCGTGTACTTTTTGAGCATTCGGCTGAGGTAGGATCTGCTGATATTAAAGTGATCGGCAACCGAATCCAGAGACAGATCCCGGGCATAATTCGCTTCAATGTAGTCCACAATGTTCGTGACCGCGGCGGAATATCGGTCATCGGCCGAATGATTTACCTGCTTGGCCAAAAGGCCGAACATACGGATCAGGTATTCTGAAATTTTGCGGACGGAGGAGGCTTTTGATACAACGAGGATGCTGTCCTGCAGGAAGGAATAATTAAAGTGCTCTCCGTTGAAATTACGGTCAATCTGACAAAGGGAGGGATATTTCATGCAGTCGATCAGCAGATCCAGCGCGAGAAATTTCGCATTCTCCAGCTGAAGGGATTCCGAAAAGATTCGCTGTATGTCCTGCTCTACGAGAAGCGTATTGGCGGCATACACATGACGGAACAGACGTACCTTTCTGGCGTTGGGGATGTCCAGATCAAAGAGCGGGGACACATTTTCGAGGTCCTCGAACTTGACAATGGCATGCCCGCCCAGATAGGTGCTCTGCCCGTTGGCCTTTATGGCCTCGTAAAATTTCTCGTACAGCTTCAGAGGATCGGAGCCGGCAGAACTGATGCCGATGTCCATGCTGCGCAGGACAATCTGATCGAACACATGACGGAGCTTTTCACAGCCCTCCAGAGCGCGGCTTACACAAAAGGCGTCTGTCTGTGTACGGTCGAACAACAGAATCAGATTGCAGCATTGCTCTGTCAGGTCATATTCGCTCAGAACCGTATCGCAATATTTCAGGAGGACTTCCTCACAGATATTCCGTATGCCGAAGGCTTCTGAAATGGTGGTGCGCATTTCCGCATTGGTTTTCGTCAATGTGCAGCATACGTATTTTTCGACATGGAGCTCCAGGCTGTTGGCCCGCACGGTATAATCGTTTTCGTCGTAGAACTGACCGTGCAGAAGATCATAGACGAATTTCTCTCTGAGAAAGGGAAGCTCTGCGGAATAGTCGCGTTCGAGCGCTTCAAGGTATCTTTTGTTCTCCGCTTCACGTTGGATTTGTGCGGTAAGCTTTTCCACAAGGGCCGCCAACTGCAGAGGATTGACGGGCTTGAGAAGGTACTCGGAGGCTCCCAGCTGGATGGCCTGCTGCGCGAAATCAAAGGTCCCGTAGCCGGTGAGGAAGACGATTTTGATATCGGCATTCTGCTCCCGTACGACCTTGGCAAATTCGAGACCGCTCATGCCGGGCATTTTAATGTCTGTGAAAATGAGCTGCGGCCGGGCGCCGGATACCTGGTCCAGGGCGGATTTTCCGTTGTATGCCGTTGCCACAACCCGGCAGCCGTAATCGGCCCACGGGAAAGAGGACAGTCCGTCCAGAATTACCGCTTCATCGTCAACCAGCATGACACGTATCATAATTTCCTTTCTGTGCCGCAGCAGGTCTGCGGCTGCACAAGAGAAATACATATTGCCTCAGGATTCGGTTCCCATCAGGTTCTGGTACCTGCTGAGGAGTTCGTTGGGATCCTCCATATACGGGATTCTGATCTTTACGCAGGTGCCCTTCTGCGGCTGCGACTGGATGCGTATGCCATAGGAATCGCCGTAAAGGTATTTGATCCTTCGGTTGACGGCATAGATTCCGAGATTGGTATGATAGGTGGCATCGTTGGTGTCTGTCTGCTGCTTCTGCAGCAGGGAATCTGCCTTTTCCTGTGTCATTCCCACGCCGGTGTCGCTGACACAAATGAGGACATCATCGTCGAGCCGATGTGCGGAAATGGAGATCAGATTCGTCTCCTCAGAATCCTCAATGCCGTGGATTACGGCATTCTCTGCGATTGGTTCGATGATCAGCTTCGGGATCATCTGTGTATACAGGCTCGCATCCACATCATAAATAACCTCAAAACGATTCTGATAGCGGACGTGTTGAATGTACAGGTAATCCTTGACATACTGGAGCTCCTGCTCCAGAGAGACGATGGACTGCTTCCTGCTGATACTGGCTCTGGTGAGGCTGCTGACTGCAGAGACCATGTTGCAGATATCCAGATCCTTTTTCTTAAAGGCCATCCAGTTGATGATATCGAGCGTGTTGTACAGGAAATGCGGGTTCATCTGAGACTGCAGGGTCTTGTATTCCATTTCACGGGTAAGGATGTCTGCCTGCGTGACGCGGTGCATCAGATTCTGAACGTCTGTAATGGTTTTGTTGAATACACGGTTCATCTGACCGATTTCATCCCTGCGGTTTTCATCCAGACGAACGGTAAAATCACCGGTGGAAAATTGCAGCAGAGCCTTATCCGTGTCTTCGATGGGTTGGACGAAAAGCCGGCCGATCAGACGGGAGAGAAACACGCTGGCACAGAGCAGTAAAACGGAGAAAAGAATCATGATCCCCTGAAGGCTTCGAAGATCGCGATAGAGATATCGGTAGGGGACAAAGGCAATGGTGGTCCAGCCGGTGTTGCCGGAGCGGTTGTAGATCACCATGCAGCGGATGCCTTCAACGGAGGCATCGAACGAGCCCCGCGTGCCTGTTACGGAGTGCGAAACCGCGGCATAATAATCGGCATGTTCACCGCAGAGAACATGGCCGTTTTCGTCGATTACCATCACCATGCCGTCATTGCCAAAGGTCACGCCGGAAACGAGCTTTTCCAGATAATCCTGCCGAAGAGCAATCCGGACATACCCGAGAGGAGTGCCGGTCTGCAGCTCCTTAATCAGTTTGACGAGCTGGAGCTGACCGGAATTGTCATACAGAACCCAATGCCCCTGGGATTCCTCGGCCAGCGACTGTAAGGCGGAGGCATCGTAGTCGGAATGCCGGTTATTGACGGAAACGAGATATTCCGCGCCGTTGAGACCGGCAATCTCAATGTCATGGATGCTGATGCTGTAGTATTCCTGCAGCATCAGACGTCGGATCTGCCGGGGGCGGGAATAGAAATTGGTGGAAGCCTGATTGACCTCACTGCTGTCGGCCACCAGCTCTTCCTGTACAACCGGGCTGTTTCCCAGAATTTCCAGCTTGTTCACCATCAGCTCCAGATAACTGTCAAAGGAACCGGTGATCTGCTCAATGGTTTCGGAGGTCTGCTCTCTTGCCATGCGCGTAATGATGGCGGAGGAGTAGCGATAGGGGATGATCATGAAGATGAGTCCCATGGGAATCAGGACAATGAGAAAGCAGATGCAGAATTGGGTCCGAAGACTGTAGCGCTTTAAAAAATTCATCTCAGGCTCCTGAAGAGACATCACGATTTCACGGAGTTACAGCCGCTGTCTCCGGTTTTTTGCAGGAACAGATACAAAAAGTGTATAGTGAGCAGGTGACCGGGATGCGGACGCTTCCCGGGAGACAGCAGGTGTCTTGAAAGCGAGGAACGAATGACCATACAGGATTATCGCAATTATAACACGGATGCGGAGGAGTCGCTGGTAAAGGATGCCGTCGCCGTCATCCGCAAACGGGAAGGCAGAGAATACAAGGCGGGCGGCGCGTGGATTTACGACAACGAAATCGAGCGGGTGAGCGGCACGTTTCAAAACGGCGACATCATAAGCGTAGAGGATTTTGACGGGTATTTTCTGGGCTATGGCTTCATCAATACGCATTCCGCCATCCGGATCCGTATGCTGGCCCGGAAAAAGGAGCATGTCATCACACCGGCCTTTCTGAAGGAGCGGGTGCGGGCTGCATGGAATTATCGGAAGAGCACGGCAGACACCTCCTCCTGCCGCGTGATCTTCGGCGAGGCGGATTTCCTGCCGGGGCTCACCGTGGATAAATACGAGGATGTTCTGGTGGTGGAATCGCTGGCGCTGGGCATCGAGAGACAAAAGGAGCTGCTGCTGGCGGCGCTGGTGCAGATCCTGGAGGAGGACGGCATCCGGATCTGCGGCATCTACGAAAGAAGCGATGCAAAGGTCCGGGAGAAGGAGGGACTGGAGCGGTGGAGCGGCTTTTTGTCCGAGCCGTTTGATACGGACGTGGCGATCACGGAGAACGGCGTACACTACATCGTGGACGTGAAGGACGGGCAGAAAACCGGCTTTTTCCTGGATCAGAAATGGAATCGGCGCGCCATCTGGCCGATCTGCAGGGGGGGCGAGGTGCTGGACTGCTTTACCCACACCGGTTCCTTCGGCCTGAATGCGGCGGCGGCAGGGGCGACCCACGTGACCTCCATCGATGCCTCGGAGCTTGCCATCCGGCAGGCGCAGGCGAACGCGCGCCTCAACGGGTTCGAGGACCGCATTGATTACGTGACCGGCGATGTCTTTGATTTCCTGCCGGCACAGCGGAGGGAAGGCAGACAATACGATGTGGTCATTCTGGATCCGCCGGCCTTTACCAAATCGAGGAGCTCGGTGAAGGCGGCCATTGCCGGGTACCGCGAGATCAATCGGCAGGGGCTCCTGCTCGTAAAGGACGGCGGGTACCTTGCCACCTGCTCGTGCTCGCATTTCATGACGGCAGAGCTGTTCCGGGAGGCCATCCGGCAGGCAGCCCGCGATGCCCACCGGCGCCTGCGGCAGGTGGAATTCCGCCAGCAGGGGATGGATCATCCCATTCTGTGGGCGAACGACGCGTCGTATTACCTTAAGTTTTATATCTTCCAGGTGGTTGAGGAGAAGTGAACCGAAAGACGGCAGGTGCTAAACGGAGGCAAACAGAGTACAATAGCACCAGCAGTCTATTCACAGTACAGAAGGACGAGACAACATGAATCAACAAAAGACAGCGATTCTCATTGATTCCGGCTGCGACATCCCGGAGAGGCTCAGGGAACGGTACGGCATCGAGATTCTGCCGCTGCGCGTGATCTACCCGGAGAAGGATTACCGGGACAGCGTCGACATCAACCCCACGATGATCTACCAGCGATTCCCGGATGAGATTCCGACAACCTCTACGCCCTCCATTGCCGAGGTGCATGACAAGCTGGACGAGCTGCGGGATCAGGGCTATGAGAACGTGATTGCCGTCACCATTTCGAGTAATTTGTCCGGCACCTACAATACGGTCCGGCTGGTGGCTTCGGAATACGAGGACATGAGGGTTTTTGTGTTCGACACCAAGTGCATCTCCAGCGGTAGCGGCCTGTATGCAGTCTGGGCGTCCATACGGCTGCAGAAGGGGGATTCCTTTGAGGAGCTCTGCCGGAAGCTTCCGGAGAAGCTGGGGGACGCGCAGGTATTCTTCTACATGGACACGCTGAAATATCTGCAGAGGGGCGGCCGCATCGGCAGGGTGGCCGGCACCATCGGCGAGGCACTGAAGCTCAAGCCAATCATTTCCTGCGACGAGAACGGCGTTTACTACACGGTGGCGAAGATCCGCGGTGCGAAAATGGGAAAGCTCCGCCTGGCGGAAGAGGTGATCCGATACAGCTTCGGGCATAGAACCTGGATGATGGTCAAGGAAGGGGACGCGCACGCCGAAGCGCTGGCGATGCGGGACCTGCTGGAGGAGCACGAGAAGCTGGTGGAGAAGCAGATCCTTTCCGTGGATCAGATTACGGCGACGCTGGCGCTGAACACGGGCCCCGGGCTGGTGGGGGTTGCAATTCTGAGAGATCCGGAGGGTTGAACGATGACACAGAAGGAAATGGTATTGCAGGCATTTGAAAAGGCATTCGGAGATACGAAGGATGTGCGGATCTTCTTTGCACCGGGCCGCGTGAATCTGATCGGGGAGCATACCGACTACAACGGCGGGCATGTTTTCCCCTGTGCGATCAGCCTGGGCACCTATGCGGCGATTCGGAAGAGGGACGATGCCGTCATGCGGTTTTATTCCGCCAACTTTGAACGCGCCGGTGTGATCACCACTTCTCTGGAGGATCTGACGCCCTCGAAGGAGGCGGGCTGGACCAACTATCCAAAGGGTGTGGTCTGGGCCTTCGGACAAAAGGGACATCCGATTGCGACCGGATTCGACATGGCCATTTACGGAGACATTCCGAACGGCTCCGGCCTGTCCTCCTCCGCGTCGCTGGAGGTGTTGACCGGGGCGGCGCTGCGCGCGCTCTTCGGGCCGGAGGAGCTGACAAATCAGGATCTGGCATTGATCGGGCAGTTCTCCGAGAACGAATACAACGGCATGAAGTGCGGTATTATGGATCAGTTCGCCTCGGCCATGGGCAAGGAGGGGAATGCGATCTTCCTCGATACCAACACATTGCAATTCGAGTATGCGCCGATTCAGCTGCAGGGAATGAAGCTGATGGTCACCAACACGAACAAGAAGCACAGCCTGGTGGATTCCGAATACAATCTTCGGAGGGAGCAGTGCGCAAAGGCTCTGGCCGCGCTGCAGACGCAGCTGGACATCCGGACGCTCGGGGATCTCTCCATCGAGGAATACGAGGCGAACAAGGAGCGGATTGACGACGAGGTGTGCCGCCGCCGTGCGAAGCATGCCGTCTACGAGAACCAGCGGACCATTGAGGCCGTGGCGGCCCTGAAGGCAGGAGATGTAGAGCGCTTCGGGGAGCTGATGAACGCCTCGCATGTTTCGCTGCGGGATGATTATGAGACCTCCTGCCCGGAGGCGGATCTTCTGGCAGAGGAGGCCTGGAAGCTGCCGGGCGTTCTGGGCTCCCGCATTACCGGCGGCGGCTTCGGCGGCTGCACGGTCAGCATTGTGAAGGATGAGGCAGTGGAGGAATTCCGGGAGAAGCTGGGAAAGATTTATCTGGAGAAGGTCGGCTATCCGGCATCCTTCTACATGCTGGAGATCGGCGGCGGCCCGGCGGAGCTGTGCTCCCGGTGAGGAAGACGCAGAGCCGGTAAGGAGAAAGCGCAATGGAATTGTTCACGGCAATTGTTCCCTGCTACAACGAAGAGGAGAACGTCGAGTATTTCTATCAGGAATTCATGAAGAATGAACCATTCTTCCGCGAGCACGGGCTGGAATTCGAGCTCCTGTATGTGGACGACGGCTCGTCGGATCAGACGGTCTCCCGGGTCAAGGGACTGCGGGAGAGGGATCCGAGGGTCCATCTGGTGTCATTTTCCCGGAATTTCGGCAAGGAAGCGGCAATGTACGCCGGGCTGGAGCACGCAAGGGGAGACTACGTGGCGGTGATGGATGCCGATCTGCAGGATCCGCCGTCGCTCCTGCCGGAGATGTTCGGCTTCCTCCGGGACGGCTACGATCAGGCGGCAACCCGCCGGGTGACCCGAAAGGGAGAGCCGCCGATCCGTTCTTTTTTCGCCAGGCAGTTCTACAAGCTGATCAACCGCTTCTCCAAAACCGAGATCGTGGACGGTGCCAGGGATTTCCGCCTGATGAAGCGATGCGTGGTGGATGCCATCCTGTCCGTGAAGGAATACAACCGTTTTTCGAAGGGAATTTTCGAATGGGTCGGCTTTCGGACCCGTTGGATTGAGTTCGAGAATGTGGAGCGCAAATACGGCGAGACGAAGTGGTCGTTCTGGAAGCTGTTCGTCTATGCGCTGGACGGCATTGTGGCCTATTCCACCGTGCCGCTGGCCATTGCGGCACTGGCCGGGATGCTGTTCTGCGTCATTGCCTTCCTGATGATCGTGTTCGTCATTGTACGCAAGCTCATATTGGGAGATCCCACCAGCGGCTGGCCGAGCCTTGTATGCATCATTCTCATGGTCAGCGGCATTCAGCTGCTGTGCCTTGGCGTCATCGGACAGTATCTGTCCAAAACCTACCTGGAGGTAAAGGGACGCCCGATTTATCTGACAAAGGAAGTGTTGGAGTAGATAGATATGCCTTCAAGTATGGAAACCAAGTCGAAGAGAAGACAGTCCCTGCGCCGCGTGGCTACACTGGAGATGCCGCTGGTCGGCCTGCTGATTCAGACACTGATTTATGCCTGGCTGTGGTTTAATGTGTACTATCCGCTGGTGCGGCTGCGGCTTAAGTTCTACCGGAACGGACACATCCTGGTGCTGCTCCTGTATTTCGTTCTGCTGCTGTTTCTGACCAAGACCTACGGCGGCATGGACGTGGGCTACCAGAAGCCCTTTGATGTCTGCCTGTCGCAGATTTTCGCGCTCCTTATGGTCAACGTGTTCACATACCTGCAGGATTCTCTGCTGCGGAACTGGATGCTGCCCATGGGAGAGGCCCTGCTGGTCACGCTGGTCCAGATCGGCTTTGCCATCCTGTGGATTCGAATTTCCGATGGGGTGTATCACCGGGTCTTTCCGCCGATGAAGCTGCTGCTGATTCACGGAACGCGGTCCATCGATTCCATTCTGTGCAAGTTTGCGAGCCGGCCGGAAAAATACGAGGTCACGGACACCATCTCCGTGGAGGAGGATCCGGAGCTCATCCGGAAGCGGATTCTGGATGCGGGACACCGCGCGGTGGTGCTGTGGGACATTCCGACACCGGAGCGAAACGAGCTGATCAAGTTCTGCTACGCCAACGGTGTGCGGCAGTACATGATGCCGAAGATTCCGGATGTCCTCATCAAGGGCTCGGTGCAGCTGCATCTGTTCGACACGCCCATTTACCTGACGCGGGAATATCCCCTGAGCTTTTCGGAGAGGTTCTGCAAGCGGGCCATCGATATTGTGTGCGCACTCATCCTGCTGGTTCTGACGTCCCCCTTTTTCCTCATCACGGCAATTCTCATCAAGAGCTATGATCACGGACCGGTGTTCTATCGGCAGGTCCGGTGCACCATGAACCAGAAGGAATTCAGGATCATCAAGTTCCGCAGCATGAAGGTGGACGCGGAAAAGGACGGTGTGGCGCGGCTGGCCTCGGAGAACGACGACCGGATTACGCCCATCGGACATTTCATCCGGGCCGTGCGCATCGATGAGCTGCCGCAGCTGATCAATATTCTGAAGGGCGAAATGTCCTTCATCGGACCGAGACCCGAACGTCCGGAGATCATTGCACAGTATGTGCAGGAGATGCCGGAGTTCGTCTATCGCATGAAGGTAAAGGCCGGCCTTGCGGGCTACGCGCAGGTGTACGGCAAGTACAATACAACCCCATACGACAAGCTGAAGCTGGATCTGACCTACATCCAGAACTACTCCATCGGTCTGGATCTGAAGCTGATGCTGCTGACCCTCAAGATTCTGCTGACGCCGGAGGCGACGGAAGGCGTGGCAGAGGGCCAGGTGACGGCGATGGGGAAGCAGGAAAAGGATGTCTGACCGGACGCGGCGAAGGTCCGGCGGAATCCGGGATGCAGAGCCGGCGGGCGAAGGGAAGGAATGACGAGAGAAGGTGTGATCCCTCATGAAGAGGAGCAGATAAACCGCAGGAGCCTGTGGCTGCGGCTGGTACGGGAGCTGTGGGTGATTCCGGCTGCGTGCGCTCTGGGCGCGATGCTGGCCGCCCTGATCTACATGGGGATCTGGCTGCAGGTGTCGGGGCAGCGTCAGTATCGACAGACCTCCAAGTTCTACCTGACCTTCGGACAGGATGAGGCAGGCAACCCGCAGGACTATTACAACGATTACACCTGGAACGACCTGCTGTTCTCGGTCCCTGCGATTTATCAGGTGATCGATGCGGAGCTGCCGGAGGGTGTGACGCTGGAGACCGCCCGGGAGGACGTGGAGGCGCAGATCCTTTCCGATGTCCGCGTGCTGACCATCCAGGTGACGGATCCGGACGCACAGACCGTGCAGGCGCTGACCAATGCGGTGCAGGATGCGCTGGTGCGCTACGGGAGCAACGCGGAGGAATTCCGGAAGATCGAGTTCCTCTCTTCGGATGAGGTGACGCCGGTGGTGGTCACGGACCGGACCCGGAGCGCCGTTGTGCTGGGAGCGCTTCTGGGAACGCTGGCGGGTGCGGCCTTCCTGTGGCTGCGGGAGGTGCTGAACGACGGTGTCTGTACGCCGGAGGAAGCGACGGCGCGGTATCGCCGCCCGGTATTTCTGACAATGGGAGAGGAGACGGCGGAGCCCGGGCTTCCGGATTTTCTGGAGAAGGAGAACCGTGCCTTTGCCGAACGCAAGAAGAAAGAGGCGGTCGCGCCCGGGACGGAGCCGTCTGTCCTGCGGCTGGTCGGTGCGGAGGAAGAGCTGGTGCAACGGACGGCGCTGCAGGCGGCACGGCAATACGGCCTTTTGACAGAGGCGGTGCGTGCCGAGGCGCTGCTTGCAGAAACGCCCCCGGCAGAAGGAGCNCCGGCAGAAGGAGCCCCGCAAGAGGAGCCCCGCGGCGCACAGCAGGCGGGCACGGGGGAGGTGCTGCTCGTCGTACCCTTCGGGCAGCGGAACGACACCGGCACAGAGCATCTTGCGGTGCAGCTGCAGGCGAGGGGGTGCCCTGTCGGCGGCCTGGTGCTGGCCGGAGCGGATACCGCATTTCTGCAGCGGTATTACCGGTTTAAACAGACAAGGATTCTATGAACGATCAGATCGTATACAACCGAATCGATGAAGCCGAAACGGATCCGGTAACGGGCAGGCGGAACCGTCCGCAGCTGGAGGTCCTGGTTGCGGCGCTGCAGGAGAACGATATCACACTGGCGGAGCGCATGAACCTGTCCACGGAGGCCATCATCTGTAACCAGTGCCAGGAGGTTTCCTATCGGGAATTCCGGCGCAGGAACCGCAGGATCCGGACGCTGGCCTTCAATGAGCGGGGCGTCGGGCGCAACCGCAACAACGCGCTCATGCGGGCCGATGCGGACTATGTCCTGTTCGCGGACGAGGATATCGTCTATGACGATGACTATGAGGAAAGGGTACTGCAGGCCTTTGGAGAGCATCCGGAGGCGGATATCCTGATGTTCAACGTCCGCGCGGTGGACGGACGCAGAACCTACGAGAACCGGAGAGTAAAGAGGGTACGCTGGTACAACTACGGACGATACCCGACCTATGCCATGGCAGGAAAGCTTGAAAGCCTGCGGAAGGCCAATGTCTGGTTCTCCCTGCTCTTTGGCGGCGGTGCGCCGTATTCCAACGGAGAGGACAGCCTGTTCCTTCACGATTGCCTGAAGAAGGGTTTGAAAATATGGGCAGTCCCCGTGGAGATCGGACACGAGGCGGCACGGGAGGACAATGCCTCCACCTGGTTCAGCGGCTATAACGAGAAGTTCTTCTATGACCGGGGGGTTCTGTATCATTATCTGTACGGACCGCTGGAGAGAATTCTGGCGCTGCGCTTTCTGCTGCGGCATCGGAAAACCATGTGCGTGGGGATTCCGCTGGGCAAGGCCTATCGAATCATGCGGAAGGGAATGCAGGAGGCGTAATTGTTCTTATACATCGGCATGGCGGCGGCTGCGACGGCAGCCGCGGTGATTGTGAACAGAGAGGAGGGCCTGCCCTCCGGGTCAAGGGGAGGTCTGCTGCGAAGATCCTGCCTGGTTCTCATCGCCCTGATTCTCATTGTGCCGGCCGTGCTGCGGCAGGAGACCGGGAACGATTATCTGCGCTATGTGGAATTCTTCCATCTGGCCTCCATTGATGCCTACGTTCCGACGGAGCCGGGCTTTAATCTGCTGGTGAAGGCGATCTATGCGCTGTGCGGTTACGAGAATTACCTGCTGGTATTCGGCGTGTATGCCGTTCTGACGGTTCTGCTGATGATGACCGCATTGCGGCAGCAGTCGGAGGACTATGCCTTTTCTTTTTTTCTCTTCATGATGTTCGGCTACTATTACCAGAGCTACAACACCATGCGGTATTATCTGGCGCTGTCCGTTGCACTGTCGGCGATGACGTGCCTGCTGCGACGACACCTCCCGGCCTTTGTGCTGCTGATTCTGACGGCAACCCTGTTCCACAAATCCGCCCTGGTCGCCCTTTTGCTGTATCCGCTGGCCGTGCACCGGTGGCGGCGCATCCACGGAGTGCTGGCGGTGGTGCTCGGCGGCCTGGTGCTCCTGCTGCACGAGAGAGTGCTGCAGCTGCTGGTCGCATTGTACCCGTCCTGGGAGGGAACAAAGGATCTGGCGGCGGGGACCAGCGTGTCCTGGGGGAACATCCTCCGGTGCGGCGCGGTGCTGCTGCTGGCGACAGCGGTGCAATACCGGAGCCGGAAGGAACCGGACAGCTTCCGGCAGCGGCAGCTGCGGATGTACGTCAACGGAAATTTCCTTGCACTTCTCATCCACGTGTTCGGCTGGTTCATTCCGGAGGTATCCCGCATCTGTTATTATCTGACCTTTACGCAGGTTTTCCTCTTCCCCATGCTGCTGCGCAGGATACCGGAGGAGCCGCAAGGGAGTGCGGGAACGAAGCGGCCGCTTCCGGGAAAGTGCGACAGGAGAAGAGCGCTGACGCTGCTCGTGATCGCGGCGGCGGTGCTGTACTACCTTCTGTTCCTTCGGACAGCCTATCGGGATACCATTAAGATTCTGCCCTACAAGAGCTTCCTGTTCCATGAGCTGAACCAGACGCCGTCGGGAAGCGTGGGATAAAGGAAGCGCCATGAACACACCATTGTTTAGCATCATTACACCCAGCTTTCAGGCAGGGGAGAAGCTGGCGGAGACGGTACGGAGCGTATTGTCCCAGAGCTTTGATGATTATGAAATCATCGTCAAGGATGCGGGCTCCTCGGACGGCAGCATCGAGCGTCTTCCGGTGAACCGCCGGATCCGCCTGATCCGGTGCGCGGATCGGGGAATTTATGACGGCATGAACCAGGCAATTCTTGCGGCGAGAGGGGAGTATCTGTATTTCCTCAACTGCGGGGATCGGCTGCACGATGATAAGGTGCTGCAGCAGGCGGCGGAGAACATCGAAGCGGCGGGAAGGACCGGAGAGCGCGGGAAAAGGACGGAGCGTATTTTCTACGGCGATGTCCTGGAGGAGAAGACCGGGCAGCGGGTGAATGCCAAGCCGGCCATGACAAGGTTTGCGATGTACCGGAACCTGCCGTGTCACCAGGCGTGCATTTACAGCCGGGAGCTGTTTCAGAAAAGGCGGTTCGATGTGCGATATGCGGTGCGGGCGGACTATGAGCATTTTCTCTGGAGTGTGCTGGAGGAGGGCGCAGAGACGGTCGCCATGGACCTGGTGGTAGCGGATTATGAGGGCGGCGGTTTTTCGGAGACGAGGGAGAATCGCGTGCGTTCGGCGGCGGAGCATCGGGAGATTACCGCCCGCTACTATACGAGGAAGGAGCTGGCATGCTACCGCGCGGCCATGATCTTGAGCCTGCAGCCGCTGCGGGAGAGGCTGGCCTCCTGGAAGCTGACGGCGGGTCTGTATGACCGGATCAAAAACGCCGTATACCGGAAAAGGAAACAGGATACAGAGCAATGAGAGTATTGTGGTTGTGCAACATCATGCTCCCGGCCTTTGCCAGGGCCGAGGGAATGCCGTTCTCGGTTCGGGAAGGGTGGCTTACCGGCTGCTTTCACCGTCTGGTGTCGGAAAAGGTGGAGGCAGGAAAGGAAGAGAATTTGCTGGAGCTGGGCGTGTGCGTGCCGGTTCCGGAGACGCTGGCGGACTGCAGAAGGGAAATTGACGGGGCCGTATTCTACGGCTATACGGAGAATCTCGGCACGCCGGAGGAGTACGATGTCCGGCTGGTGGGCCGATTCCGCGAGATTCTAAAGGATTTCCGGCCGGATATCGTGCACATTTTCGGCACGGAGTTTCCGCATGCGCTGGCAATGGTCCGGGCCTTCCACTGCCCGGAGAAAACGCTGGTGGGGATTCAGGGGCTGTGCGGCGCCATCGCGGATGTGTATATGGCGGAGCTCCCCTACCGGGTACAGAGAGCCAGGACCTTTCGCGATATCGTACGCAGGGATTCTCTGAGGGATCAGCAGAAAAAATTCCGTCGCCGCGCGCAGAATGAGAGCAAAACCCTGAAGGGGGTTCTGCACATCACGGGGCGCACCACCTTCGACCGCGAAGGGGCGCTGGCCATCCAGCCGGAGGGCGTCTACCATCTGATGAATGAGACGATGCGGCCGGAGTTCTATGAGGGTCGCTGGGATCTGAACGCGGCGCAGCCGCACAGCATTTTCCTGAGCCAGGGAGATTATCCGCTGAAGGGCTTTCACTTTGTCCTGCAGGCCCTGCCGAAGGTCCTGGAGGAATTTCCGGACACGGTGGTTTATGTGGCGGGGAATTCCATCATCGGCAATGTGGGAGGACAGATCCCCGCGAGGGAGCTGCCGGAATGTCTGTGGATCACGGCCTACGGCAGATATCTGAAGCGGCTGATCAAAAAAGGAAATCTGGAGGGACATGTGGTGATGCTGGGTTCCCTTTCCGCAGAGGAAATGAAGCAAAGATACCTGCGCAGCCACCTTTTCGTATGCCCCTCGGTGATTGAGAATTCGCCCAATTCCCTGTGTGAAGCCATGCTGCTGGGGATGCCGGTCATCGCGTCCCGCACCGGCGGAATCCCGGATCTGGTGCAGAACGGGGAAGAGGGGCTGCTGTTCCCGGTCGGAGATGCCAAGGCACTGGCCGAGGATATCTGCAGCCTGTTCAACGATGACCAGTTTGCCTGCAAGATGGCCAGTGCAGCACACAAGGAAGCGGCGGTGCGGCACAATCCGCACACCAATTACCTGCGGCTGCTGGAAATTTATCGGAGCCTGACATGACGCCAACGGTGGTATTCGCAGCCAATTACATAAACCATCATCAGATTCCGTTCTGCGAAGCCCTGCTGGAAAGGGTGGGGGAGGGCTTTACCTTCGTGCAGCTGGAGGAGATGGAGGAGGAGCGGCGCGCCATGGGCTGGGAGGACCGCTCCGAGGAGCTGCCCTGGGTCCTGAAATGGGAGGAGGACCGCCTGGAGGCGCAGCGGGAGATCCTCTCCTGCGATCTTCTCCTCGTGGGCTGGGCGCCGCAGCTGCAGGAGTGGATCGCCAGAAGAATGCAGCTGCACCGCCCGGTCTTCCAGATCAGTGAGAGAATTTACAAGGACGGGCGCTGGAAGGCCGTTTCGCCCAGAGGGCTGGCGGATAAATACCGTTTGTTCACGCAGTTCCGGAGAGATCCGTATTTTCTCCTGTGTGCGGGAGCTTACGTGGGGGCGGATTACGATCTTATCCGCGCTTTTCCGGGAAAGAAATACCGGTGGGGATATTTTCCGCCCATGCGCGTTTATGAGGGGGATCATCCGCCCGTCCGTCATCGGAGCGCGGGGGACGTGACGGAGCTGATCTGGGCCGGACGCTTTGTGGGGTTCAAGCACGTGGAACGGGTGCTGTCTCTGGCGGATCGTCTGCAGAGAGATGGGCGGTCGTTCCTCCTGCACCTTGTGGGAGACGGGACGCCGGAGCAGTCGGAGGCGGCACACCGGTACATCGAGCAGCACGGCCTGGAGGAGTGCGTGATCATGCACGGCTTCTGCCGGCCGGATGTGGTGCGCGAGCTCATGGAGCAAAGCGATATCTTTGTGCTCACGAGCGATCACGGCGAGGGCTGGGGAGCGGTCCTGAACGAAGCGATGAACAGCGGCTGCGCACCGGTGGCGGGGGCACAGGCCGGTGCGGTTCCGTATCTGATTCAGAACAGCGTGAGCGGGTATATTTATGCAGACGGCGATGAAGAGGATCTGGTGCGCAAGGTAAAGCGCCTGATGGATGACACGGAGCTGTGTGAGCGGTTTGCAGAGCTTTCCTATCGCAGGATCCGGAGCCTGTGGAATGCGCAGATAGCGGCGGAACGGTTTCTGGATTTTGGTATGGAGGTGCTGGAGGCCTGCGAGAAAAGGCGGATCCGCGCCATGGGCGGGAGGAAGGCGCCGGCCCTGGATCTGCAGGAGGCCGCAAGGCACCTGCCGATGGAGGGACCGATGAGTCCGGATCCCTCGCTGAAGCCCTTCCTGCGGATACCGAAGGCGAGGGCAAAGAATTCTCCGGTGGGAGAACTGCTGTCCGAGGACGAATAGGGCCGTTCATAATCGATGCCGGTTCGGTCCCATCAAGGTCTTCTTCAGGGTCTTCTTTGAGAAAACCTTGATGCGGCCGGAGGCAGAGAACGGCAGAGGGCATGGAAAGGGGAACAATGCAGGAGCTGATATCGGTGGTGGTGCCGGTCTACAACGCAGAGAAATTCCTGCGGAGGACGGCGGAGAGCATCTGCGCACAGACCGATGAAAATTATGAAATCATATTGGTGGACGACGGCTCTGCCGACGACTCTCTCGGTGTCTGCCGGGAGCTGGCGCGGGAGGATGCACGGATCCGCGTGATCCACCAGGAAAATGCCGGGCCCTCCGCGGCAAGAAATGCGGGGGTTCGGACGGCGAGGGGGGAGTACATCAGCTTTGTGGATGCCGATGACTGGATTCATCCGGACATGCTCGCGAATCTGCGGGCCGGGATGGAGACCATGCGCCGGGAGGGACATACCAATGTCCAGATTCAGATCGGCCGGGAGGAGGCGGATGAGAACGGGGAGCTCCTTGCGCCGGCCATTTATCCGCCGGATGAGGCCGTGCTGATTCCGCCGGTGCTCTTCGTGCAGAGCATGCTCCTGTACACGGGAGATGCCTCGCTTTGTACAAAGCTGACGCCGCGCCGGATTCTTCTGGAGCATCCCTTTGAGGAAGGCACGCTGGCCGAGGACTTTCGTCTGCTGACGCATCTGACGGAGGTGCTGGACGGAATCTACAGCCTGCCGCAGATCGGCTATCGGGTGGTGCACCGTCGGGGGAGTGTGACGAGACGCAAAAGCGTAAAGCAATTTTCGAGCGTCTACATTTCCATCGTGGAGGCCTCGGATTATGTGGAAGAGGTGCTGGTGCCGCGCTATCCCAAGCTTCAGACGGCGGCCCGGCGCTTCGGACTGTACGAGCGGCTGGACTATCTGCTCCACGTGCCGATTGAGGAGATGCATCGCGGCAACCGGTTCTACATGGAGGTGCTGCGCTATCTGCGGGACCATCGTATCTCCATCCGGGAGAATCCGTACCTGACGAGGAAGAGCAGAGTGTATCTGATGCTCCTTGGCACCGCGCCGGTGGCGGTGCGCCGCGTGCACCGGCTCAGCATGCGCCTGCGCGGGATCCGGGTATGAGCGGGAACCGACGGTGATTTTTCATATGTTGGAAGAGTGAAATGGCGCACATGATATGAAACACATATTATTGGGGCGCGGCAGGCGGTCTTCTTAACAGGTTCTGTCTGGTAAAAAGAGGCCCTGCGGCTTATAATGACGGGTGTTATGTAGATATATATTTGCAACAGACAGTGAGGCACGGCAGAGGCACAATCGCCGCGGACCTCAAAGGAAGGCAGATCGTTATGGAGAAGAAGAATCTGGACTGGTCGAATCTTGGCTTTAACTACATGAAGACGGACAAGCGCTACGTGGCGAACTACAAGGCCGAAGTGGGCAAGTGGGACGAGGGCGAGCTGATCGGCGATGACATGATCGTCATGAGCGAGGATGCCGGCGTGCTGCAGTACAGCCAGTCTGTTTTTGAGGGCCTCAAGGCCTATACCACCAAGGACGGACACATCGTCACCTTCCGTCCGGACCTGAACGGGCAGAGAATGTACGATTCCGCCCTTCGTCTGGAGATGCCGCCCCTTCCTGTGGAGCAGTTCGTGGATTCGATTCATCAGGTGGTGGCAGCCAATGCGGCCTGGGTTCCGCCGTTCGGCACCGGTGCAACGCTGTATGTGCGCCCCTATATGTTCGGTATCAGCCCGGTCATCGGCGTAAAGCCGGCGGACGATTATCATTACCGTGTGTTCACCACGCCGGTTGGCCCGTATTTCAAGGGCGGCGCAAAGCCGATTTATGTCAGAATCACGGATTATGACCGCGCAGCACCGCACGGCACCGGCAACATCAAGGCCGGCCTGAACTATGCAATGAGTCTGCACGCCATTGTGGAGGCCCACAAGGAAGGCTTTGCGGAGAACATTTACCTGGATTCCGCAACCAGGACGAAGATCGAGGAGACGGGCGGCGCCAACATTCTGCTGGTGGATCAGGACGATCATCTGGTGGTTCCGAAGTCGGATTCCATTCTTCCTTCCATCACGAGACGCAGCCTTGTCTATGTGGCGGAGCATTACCTTGGCATGACCGTGGACGAGCGCCCGGTTTATCTCAAGGAGCTCGAGGAAGGAAACTTCAAGGAGGTTGGTCTGTGCGGCACCGCAGCCGTCATCAGCCCCATCGGCAAGATCCATGATCACGGCAAGGACATTGAGATTGCATCCGGCATGGAGAACATCGGTCCCTGGATGGACAAGCTGCGCACCACGCTGCTGGGCATTCAGGAGGGCGAGCTGGAGGCTCCCGAAGGCTGGATTCATGTGATCGAGTAATACCGGAGAGACACCCGGAGACGATTCTTTTAACAGAGAAGGCCCTCTGCGCTTTTGCGCAGAGGGCTTTTTCGTGGTGCGGAAGGAATGCCGTACAGATACGAGAGCCCTCTTCGATAGTTTAAGTGAATTGCGATTAAAAACTAACTAAAAATAAGTTTTTCGCTTTTTTCTGCGGTTTGAACAGGATATAATTGTTGCAGGGATTTTGTATCAGCATACTGTTTCGGGAAAAGGAGTCTGATTATGGCAGAGGAAAGCAGGGGAATGCAGGGGCGGGGGATTCATTTCGATGAAGCCCGCAGGATGTTCAAGCTGGATACGGCGCGCACCACCTACATGATGGGGATCAGCGAGGAGGGATATCTGGGACATCTGTATTACGGACGGCGCGTGGAGCATTATTGCAGCACGAAACCGCTGCGCGGGGAGGAAATCCCGGGGCCGGCGGTGCGGCCGGGAGAGAAGCAGGCCTTTCTGTCCGCCTTCCCTTTCGAGTATCCGACGGGAGGCATCGGCGATTATCGGGAGAGCGCGCTGGAGGTGCGGGACGGAAACGGGCATACCGCCTGTGAGCTGTTCTATGATTCTCACACCATCGAGGAGGGAAAAAAGGGTCTGCCCGACCTTCCGGCAACCTTTGGCGGGGAGGACGTATCCACGCTGTCTCTTGTTCTGAAGGATCCGGTGCTGCGGCTGAAGGTAACGCTCCTTTACAGCGTATTCCCGGAGGAGGATATCATTGCGCGGAGCGTTCGCGTTGAGAACGAGGGGGAGAACTCCCTGCAGCTCGAGAAGGTCCTGAGTGCCTCCTTTGATATGGACGACAATGACTATGAGATGCTGACGTTGGTCGGTTCCTGGGGGAGAGAGCGCAGGATGCAGCAGCGCCGCATTGCGTACGGCAAGCAGAGCGTCGGCTCCGTGCGCGGCGTGTCCAGTCCGCAGGATCATCCGTTCCTGGCGTTGCTTGGCCGCGGAACGGATCAGAAAAAGGGCGAGGTCTATGCCATGGATTTCGTCTACTCGGGGAATTTCCTGGCCGAGGTGCACAAGGAGCAATATGCCAACGTGCGCATGGTGATGGGAATTCATCCGGACGGCTTCTCCTGGAAGCTTGATGCGGGGGAGAGCTTTACGGCACCGGAGGTCCTCCTGACCTATTCGTCGGAGGGACTCGGCCGGATGACGCGCAATTACCATGACGTGATCCGCAGGCACCTGATCCGCAGCCCGTATAAGGACAAGAAACGCCCGATCCTCATCAACAACTGGGAGGGGACGTATTTTGACTTCGACGGAGAGAAGCTCTTTAAGATCGCGCAGGATGCGGCGGCGTGCGGCATTGAAATGTTCGTCATGGACGATGGCTGGTTCGGGAACCGCTTTGATGACCGGCGGGCGCTGGGAGACTGGCAGGTCAACGAGGACAAGCTGGGCGGCACCCTGCGGTCCTTTGTGGACCGCATCAAGGGCCTGGGGCTGAAATTCGGCATCTGGTTCGAGCCGGAGATGATCAGCCCGGATTCGGAATTGTACCGCGCCCATCCGGATTATGCGCTGCAGATTCCGGGGCGGGATCCGATGCTGGCGAGGAATCAGCTGGTGCTGGATCTTTCCCGGGAGGATGTGCGGGATTATGTTTACGGGATGGTGCATGCGGTGCTCGCCGATGCCGACATCGATTATGTGAAGTGGGATATGAACCGGTACCTTGCGGATATCGCAGGAGCGCAGCTTCCGGCGGAGCGCCAGGGAGAGCTGCTGCACCGGTACGTTCTGGGTGTCTATGCGCTGCAGGAGCGGCTGATCACGGATTTCCCGAACCTGCTCCTGGAGAACTGCTCCTCGGGAGGCGCCCGGTTTGACGCAGGCATGCTGTATTACAGCCCGCAGATCTGGACCTCGGACGACACGGATGCCGTGGAGAGGCTGCGGATTCAGGAGGGGACGGCCCTGGTTTATCCGCTCTCCTGCATGGGCGCACATGTGAGCAAGTGCCCGAACGACCAGGTGGGAAGAGTGACGCCCTTTGAGACCAGAGCCAACGTGGCACTGGCCGGAACCTTCGGCTATGAGCTGGATATTTCGAAGCTTTCCGAGGATGAACGGAAGCGGATCCCTGCGCAGGTGGCACGGTATCACCGGCTGCATCCGCTGATTGCGGAGGGGGATTACTACCGCCTTCACTCCTGGGACAACGACGAGCCCTGGGATGCGTGGGAAACGGTCTCCAAGGACGGAGAGAAAGCCCTTCTTACCTATGTGCAGGTCATGGGGCGGACGTCGCGGCTGAGTCATTTTGTGACGGCGGAGGGTCTGCTCGCGCAGAAGGAATTCCGGGTGACGAGAATCCAGGATGGTGAGGAGACGCCTCTTGCACAGACCTGGTACGGGGACATCCTTATGAATGTCGGTCTGCCGATGCCGGC
>CAVAUJ010000032.1:24329-28245 GCA_963591995.1 Succinivibrio sp. | reverse complement strand
ATGCCCGCCCTGTGCAACGTGGACTACGCCTCGATGGAGCTCATCCGCGCCCGCCTTGTGCGCACCTCGACCTGCGTAGACGGCTGCAAATGCGACTATACCATCTGTGGCAGTCAGGACCCCTATCTTGCCGGACATCCCGAGTACCGCGATGCGGCGGGATTTCGGAAGAATAAGTGAAAATCGTCGATTGACAAACAGCGCCCGGTACGATACTGTATAACGGTGCTATATAACGGTGTTATATAGCACCGTTATACTATGAAACAGAGGACAGTCATGTCGGTTAAGGCGGACAATACCAGAGAAAACATATTGAACACGGCGAAAAGGCATTTCCTGCGGGACGGGCTTGACGGAGCATCGCTTCGGAACATTGTAAAGGACGCCGGTCTCACAACCGGAGCCTTCTATAAGTATTTCCCCACCAAGGAGAGTATGTTCGATGCGCTGATCGACCCGTATGTGGAGCAGATCTATCGAATTTATGATGACGTGCTGGCGGAATTTGAGGTTCTTTCGCCCCAGGAGCAGACCGATCACATGGCGGCATCGTCCGAGGACGGGATCGATCGGATCGTTGACTATGTTTACGACCATTACGACAGCTTCCGCCTGCTCCTTAAATGCGGAGACAGCGGGAAATATGCGGACTTTATCCACAGCATGGTAGAGCGGGAGATACAGTCCACCTGCAACTACATGGAGACGCTGCAAAGGGCAGGCATGGAGGTTCCCGAGGTCTCAAAGGAGCTTCTGCACATGATCAGCACAGGCTTTTTTTCGGGAGTGTTTCAAATCATTGAGCACGACATGGAAAAAGCTACCGCAAAGGCGAACATCGCCCGGCTGAAGGAATTTCAGACCGGCGGCTGGGAGAGATTGCTGGGCATCAAATTCCCGTCCAAACCGGCAGAAGAGTAAGGCAACAGGCAAAGCTTCGGCATTTGACAGCAGGCGGCCGACGGTTGGCCGCTTGTTTTTTGGAATGTGAGTTAGCTAAAACTAATAAAAGTATGTTGCACAAAACCACGGGAGGAGTACACAAGGCATGGAAGAAAAGAAAAAATCCTGGGTGAACCGGCTGCTGGAGTGGTCGGTCCCGCAAAGGCCCTTATATCTGTGGAGCGTGCTGCTGGCCGCAGGGAATGTGCTGCTGAAAATCCTGCCGTATTTCCTGATTGCGGATGTGGTAAGGATGCTTCTGAACGGCGAAAAGGAGCTATCGGCATATCTGATCAAGGCGGCGCTTATGGCCCTGTCCTTTATCATGGCGGAGCTTTTGCATTGCGCATCCACAACGCTGTCGCACAAGGCAACGTTTGCCGTCCTTGCCAACCTCCGCAAAATGTGCTGCGACAAGCTGGCGAGAGTCTCGCTGGGTTATGTCAAGGACACACCCTCCGGGAGCTTCAAGAACATTTTGGTGGAGCGCATCGACAGCATCGAGACGACCCTTGCGCACATTGTGCCGGAGTTTACGTCGAATCTTTTCGCCCCGGTTCTCATTCTCGCATATTTCTTTACGATTGACGGGAGACTGGCGCTCTGGTCCCTGCTTCCGATCGTGGTGGGCTTTGCGTCCTACGGCGGAATGATGATCAACTACAGGCCGAACTTTGAAAGAACCGTAAAGGCCACAAAGGAGCTCAACGACGCGGCGGTGGAATACATTGACGGCATCGAGGTCATAAAGGCCTTTGGCAAAACGGAAAGCTCCTACGTCAAGTTTACCGACGCGGCCGGGGAATATGCCGATTCCTTTATCCACTGGATGAGAGGCTGCGCCGTTTTCCACGCGCTTGCGATGACCGTAACGCCATACACCCTGCTCACGGTGCTGCCCTTCGGCGCGCACTATGTCGCCGCCGGAACGCTTTCGCCTTCCGACTTTATCCTGTGCGTCATTTTGTCTCTGGGCATCGTAGGTCCCTTGATCACCGTCATGTCCTATACGGACGATCTGGGCAAGATAGACGTTATCATCGGCGAGGTCGCGGGCATACTCGAGCAGCCGGAGCCGGAGCGTCCGGGGGACAGCACGGCTGTTCCAAAAGATCTCTCCGTTTCACTCCGGAACGTACATTTTGCCTATCACGACAAGGAGGTCCTGCACGGCATCAACATGGAGCTGAAGCCGGGGAGCGTCAATGCCATCGTCGGACCCTCCGGCAGCGGCAAATCGACGATCGCGAGGCTCATTGCCTCCTTCTGGGAGGTATCCTCCGGGAGCATATGCATCGGCGGCGCGGACATCCGGCAGCTGTCTCCGGAGGAATATAACCGGAAGATTGCCTATGTGGCGCAGGACAACTACCTGTTTAACGAAACCGTCATGGAAAACATCCGCCACGGCAGGCCAGGTGCGACGGACGACGAGGTCATCGGGATTACAAGGAAAAGCGGCTGCTACGATTTTATCATGCAGCTGGAAAACGGCTTTGATACCGTGGTCGGCGGCGCGGGCGGGCACCTCTCCGGCGGCGAGCGGCAGAGAATCTCCATTGCAAGAGCCATGCTCAAGGATGCGCCCATCGTGATCCTCGACGAGGCGACGGCCTATACCGACCCTGAAAACGAGGCGATTCTGCAAAGCTCCATTGCAAGGCTTGTTGCCGGCAAAACCCTCATTGTGATTGCGCACAGGCTCTCCACTGTGAAGGACAGCGACTGCATCTTCGTTGTGGAGGACGGGCAGATCAGGGATCGCGGGACGCACGAGGAGCTGCTGTCCTCCTGCCCGTTGTACCGGCAGATGTGGCAGGCACATATTTCCGCGAAGGATACGGCAAAGGAGGCCAAGGAGAATGTTTGAGGTACTGGCAAAGTTTTTCCGTTTCTGCGGGAGGGAAAACGGCAATAAATTTAAGCTTTCCATGGTGCTCGGGCTGGCAGAAGCGCTTTCCTCGGCGATGAAGATACCTGCCGTCATGTACATCCTGATCGGACTCATGAGCGGAGAGCCGATGGGAAATTATATCCGCGGCTCTCTTGCCATTATGGCGGCCTCCGTCGTGGTCGGCGTGCTGTGCAAGCGGTTTTCCACCGTGCTCCAGACGGTGGGCGGATACAATGCCGCCGCCTTTGCAAGAATAAAAATTGCAGAGCGCCTCCGCTATCTGCCCATGGGCTATTTTAACGCCCGGAGCATCGGCGAGATCTCCTCCGTCACAACCAATACCATGGAGGCACTCGGCGACGTTGCCACCCGTGTGGTGATGCTGACGACCCAGGGAATTCTGGAAACCTCCATGATCGTTCTCATGATTTTATGCTTTGATTGGCGGATCGGCCTGGTTTCCGCTGCAGGCGTGGTTGTTTTCTTCCTGATCAACACCAAAATGCAGAAGGCGGGCAAGGAGGTATCCGAGGAAAAGGTTGCCTGCGACGTAGAGCTGGTCAACCGGATCATGGAGTACCTGCAGGGCATTGCGGAGGTGAAAGCCTACCATCTTCTGGGCGCGCAGACACAAAAGCTCAACAGCGCCAACGATGCCTGCGCCCGGGTCAACACCGAAATGGAGCTGACCTTTGTTCCCTATCATTTTTTCCAGACGGCGGTTACCAAAATCACCGGGGCCGTCATCGTCGCATGCAGCGCGTATTTCTTCATAAACGGCACCATGAGCGCGGTCTGCGCCATCGGCATGACCATCGCCGCATTTATGCTGTATGCAAGCCTTGAAAGCGCGGGGAGCTATTCCTCGCTGCTGCACACCGTCAGCGTCTGTGTGGACAAGGCCGATGCCATCCTTGCGCTGGATACGATGGACATCGACGGCAGGGACATAGAACCCGAAAACCACGACATCGAGCTGTCGCATATTTCCTTTTCCTATGACAGGCGAAGGATCATCGACGATGTCAGTCTTTCCATTCCGCAGAAAACCACCACCGCCATCGTCGGTCCCTCCGG
>CAVAUJ010000032.1:0-24187 GCA_963591995.1 Succinivibrio sp. | reverse complement strand
TATCTTTTCGCCGATACCATTGAGAACAACATCCGATTCGGCCGGCAGGACGCAAGCCGCGAGGAGGTCGTGGAGGCGGCGAAAAAGGCCTGCTGCCATGATTTCATCATGAAGCTGCCGGACGGCTACGACACCGTCATCGGTGAGGGCGGCGCAAGCCTCTCCGGCGGTGAGAGGCAGCGCCTGTCCATCGCCAGAGCCATTATGAAGGACGCGCCGATCATCATTCTGGATGAGGCGACGGCCAATGTGGACCCGGAAAACGAAAAGGAGCTGGTCGATGCCGTAGAAGCCCTCACGAGGGAGAAAACCATCATCATGATCGCTCACCGCCTGAAAACGGTGCGGCACGCAGACCGGATCGTGGTCGTGGACAACGGCCGCATCGCCCAGATGGGGACCCACGAGCAGCTCATGGCCGAGGAGGGCATCTACAGGCGCTTTGTGGACGCCCGGACGCAGGCCGTCAGCTGGAAACTGGGCAGCAGCGGTTGTACGAATGAGGTTCGGAACGGAATCCGGAACGGTTCCGGTAATTTACTGTCAGAGGAAGGAGCACAAGCATGAATAAGAAACAGAAACTCAAGGGAAAAGACCTGATCAACATCGGAATTTACGCAGCGATATTCTGTGTCATCGTAACCGCTATCGCCATGCTCGGCTTTATACCGATCCTTCTGCCGATGCTCTGCGTCCTGGTACCTATATTCGGCGGCATCCCGTACATGCTGTTTCTGACCAAGGTAGACAAATTCGGAATGATCACCATCTTTTCCTTCATCGTCGGGCTCTTCCTCTGGGTCACCGGAATGGGCTATTGGCCTGCGATTTTCGGACTCGTCTGCGGCGTGCTGACAGATCTTATTGCAAAGTCCGGAAATTACAAGAGCAGCAGAAAGGACATTCTGGGGTGCGGCGTCTTCAACATCACGGTTTTCGGGAACTTCGTCCCGCTTTTCACCAATATTGACGCATATTTCAGCACCCGCCAGAGCTTCGGCGAGGAGTACATCGAGGCACTGACCGGCATTTTTGCCAACACATGGCTCATCCCGGTGATGATCGCCGCGTGTGTGATCTGCGGATGGATCGGTGGCTTTTTCGGGAAGGCCCTGCTGAAAAAGCATTTTGAGAAAGCGGGTATCGCATAATGACGCGCGGCGTCGTTAAATTCGACCCCAGAACGAAGCTGCTGGTGCTTATAACGACGACCATCTTCGTTCTGGGCGGCGCCGGGGGGAACCTCTTCGACCGGTACCTGCCGCTTTGGAGCCTGCTCCCCTTTGTCCTGCTGGCTCTTGCGGGGCGCCGGAAAAAGGCGGCCGGGTGCCTGCTCCTGTATGCTGTTTTCTACGGTCTTTCCATGTATGCGCTGCCGTATGTTCCGGGGCTTGGCGGCTTCGTGCTGCTGGCCTTCTGCGGGATCATGACAAGGTTTCTGCCGGGCATTATGGCCGGAGCGTATCTGACGGAGACGACCACTGTGAGCGAATTTTCGGCGGCCATGGGAAGACTCCGTGTTTCGGACAAGCTGACAATTCCGCTGCTGGCAATGTTCCGGTTTTTCCCCACCATCATCGATGAGTTTCATTCGATCAACGACGCCATGCGGATGCGTGACATACGCTTCGGCGGGAAGAACATCTCAAAGATGGTCGAATACCGAATCGTTCCGCTCCTTGTCTGCACCGCCAAAATCGGAGAAGAGCTGAACGCCGCCGCCGTTACCAGGGGACTCGGAGGCGACGGAAAGCGAACGAACCTTTGCCGGATCGGACTGGCGGCCTGGGACTATCTGGTTATTCTGCTATGCCTTGCGCCGTACGGAATCTGGCTCGGGAGTCTGGCGGGAAGTTTGCTGCGGAGGATAGGATGATTCGGTTGGAGCATGTCAATTTTACCTATGGCAATTCCGACAGCGGTGCATTGGAGGATGTATCGCTGTCGGTGCGTAAGGGGGAGTGCGTTCTGCTCTGCGGCAGCTCGGGCTGCGGCAAAACGACGATAACCCGGCTGGTAAACGGCCTTATTCCGCATTTCTATGAAGGAGAATGCACAGGAAGCGTCTCGGTATGCGGTATGGATGTCGGCGCGCAGGAGCTCTATACCGTAGCCCGGAAGGTCGGCAGCGTTTTTCAGAATCCCAGGAGTCAGTTTTTCTGCCTGGACACGACGAGCGAGCTGGCCTTTGGCTGTGAAAATCTCGGCCTTGATGCGGATGAAATCGCAGGCCGCGTGCGCCGTGCCGTTAAAGAGCTTGCACTGGAGCCGCTTGCCGGCAGAGATATTTTCAAGCTGTCCGGCGGGGAAAAGCAAAGGATCGCCTGTGGAAGCATCTCCGCAATGCATCCCGAGGTTTTCGTATTGGATGAGCCCACATCGAATCTCGACGCGGAATCCATAGAAAGGCTCAAAGAGGTCCTTTTGCTCTGGAAAAGCCAGGGCAAGACCATTTTGATCGCAGAGCACCGATTGTATTGGCTGAAGGATCTGTGCGACCGTGTGGTGTACCTCGATCACGGCAGGATCAAGATGGATATCCGGATGGATGCATTTCGGAAATTCTCCGGGCGAAAGCTGCAGGATATGGGACTGCGCACCCTGCACGGACCGGATGCGACAAACGTCAGCAGAGCAGCGTATGTCACAAAGGACGCCGACATGCAGCTCATAAATTATCATTTCGGTTATGATCAAAGGCCGGTGCTGGAATTCGACGATATGCTGCTTCCCCGAAATGAGATCGTTGCCATCACGGGGCAAAACGGAGCCGGGAAATCCACCTTTGTAAGGTGCCTGTGCGGACTTGAGAAGAAATTCAAAGGCAAAACGGGCATAGATGGAAGGGCGTACACGGCCAAAGAGATGCTCCGCAAATGCTATCTTGTTATGCAGGATGTAAATCACCAGCTGTTCTGTGAGTCGGTTTTGGACGAGGTTCTTCTCGGAGCAGCAGGAAGCGAAGCTGCGAAGGAAAATGCTCAGCGGCTCATGGAGAAGCTCGGCGTGTGGGAGCTTCGTGGGAGGCATCCGATGGCACTATCCGGCGGTCAGAAGCAGCGCGTCGCCATTTGCTCCGCGGTCCTTGCGGGAAAAGAGCTTCTGATTTTTGACGAACCGACAAGCGGGCTGGATGATCGACATATGCGAGAAACGGCAGAGCTGTTCCGGGAGCTCCGCGCCATGGGAAAAAGCATTTTCATCATCACCCACGACAGGGAGCTCATCGAAAGGTGCTGCACCTGTGAGCTGCACATAGCGGATGGAAAAGCGAATCTGTATGTGCTCACCGATCTTTGACGTAGCGGTACAGCGTCTTTACGCCGAAGCCGGTGCCGCCCTCGGGCTGCCCGTCGGATCTCTTGCCGGTAAAGGGCATGGCACCGAAGTCGATGTGCAGGAACGGCGTGTCCTCGCAGAAGGCTTCCAGGAAGAAGCCGGCGAGGATGCCGCCCGGTCCTCCCTTGGGCGCATTGTTCAGATCGGCATAGGGGGAGGAGAGGAGCGCGCGGTATTCCGGGTAGAAGGGCATGGCGGCATACTTTTCGCCGGTGACCGGGCTTTGCGCGTGAATCCGTTCGAACATGGCCGGCGTGTTGGTCAGCGCGGCGGCGCACACATTGCCGTAGAAATTGCAAACGCTGCCGGTAAGCCCTGCGACCTCGAGGAGCTCGGAAGGGTGGAAGGTGCGGATGCAATAGGTCATGGCATCGGCCATGGAAAGTCGTCCTTCGGCATCCGTATTCTGTACGAAAACCGTCTTCCCGTTCATGGAGCGCAGCACATCGCCGTTCCGGTAGCTGGTGCCGTCCACTGCATTCTCGCAGGCGGCAACGACCGCCACAACGTTTCGCGGGAGCTTTTGCCGCGCGATGGCACACATCGCGCCGATCACGGCAGCTGCGCCGTTCATATCAAAGCGCATGGATTCCATGCTGCTCGTCTTGATGGAAAGTCCGCCGCTGTCATAGGTAATTCCCTTGCCGACAAGGCCGATGGGCGGCTCATCGGGGGCACCGCCGTTCCAGCGCATGACGATGAGGCGGGGCGGGAGCGGACTTCCCTTGGCAACGGCCAGAAAGAGCCCCATCCCGAAGCCCTCACAGGCCTCCCGATCATAACTTTCTGCGGAGAAGCCGTACTGCTGCCCGTAGCGGACAGCGCGCCGCGCCAGCTCCTCGGGCGTCAGCACATCGGCGAGCTCATTGACAAGATCCCGCGCCGCAGCGATGCTCTCTGCGAGAACAAAGCCCTCATCTGCCGCGGCCTTACACGTCTTTGCTGCCATCAGCACCAGATCCCGATCAAAATGCGGCTCCTTTTCGGAGCGATAGGAGTCGAAACAATATTCACTCAAAGGGAGCGTGCACGCCAATTGACCGACCAGTGTGTCCTCTGCGGCAAAATCAAGGGCATCCATGCGGTCCATGACCACGCGGGTGGCCTTCCACCGGTTCAGCTGTGTGCCGGCCGCGGCGACAACGGCGCGGAAGTCATCAAACGGGGCGGAAACGGTGCTGTCAAAGCCGGCCAGAAGGACATCCGCAAAGCCGCCGCAAAGCGGCAGACGAAGCGTCCGAAGCTCCCTGTGTCCCAGCGTGAGTCGGTCGCAGGAATAAACGGCAGCATAGGCTGCCTGCAGCCCCGGATCTGAGAAACTCACCGCGCAGCCCGCCTTGACAAAACGAACAACCGCATCGAATTGCCCGGATAAATGATCCGCAATGGTGATACGCATCTTCCTTCCCTCCTGCACGTCCTGTCTGTGCAAATTATGATTGTTTATACGATTATGTAATACTATATCACGAAAATATAGAAAGACAGAGGCACTCATGATATAATCCATGACGTGTTTGCGGCAATAAATGAGGAAGGTGAGGTAAGGCTTCGGTGACAACACGGGAAATGGTTGATATTGCATTAAAGCTTGCCGGTCTTTCGGAGGATACGGTAGATACCGAGATCGGCTGCGAGGGAGCGGATGTCCACCGCGTCCTCGCCGGCATTGATGTTTCCGATGCCGTGATGCTGGCCGCGCAGCAGAAGGGCTACGACTGCATTGCGGAGCACCATGGGATCATGGGAAAGGCGGTGCACATCGGGGATCAGATGCTCAAGGACCAGATGATGCTGATGTATCAGTTCGGCGTTCCGATCAACGTCGCGCAGAAGGCAATCGAGAAGCGCGCAAGGCAGGAGAGTCAGCGCATGCACTCCAAGAATCTGAACCGGCAGGCGGAATTCGCCAGGTTCCTTGGGATGCCCTACATCGGACTGCATACGCCGGCGGACCTGATCGGGCAGGCAATCGTACAGAAGCGGATGGATGCGCTGAACGAGGCCGATCCGTTTGCGACACTTCAGGATGTTGTGGATGCCCTGAATGAGTTTCCGGAGATTCGAAACGCACTGCAGGAGCCGGCCATCCGTGTGGGAGAGGCAGGCAGCTATGCCGGGCGCATCTGCGTGCTGTATGCCGGCGTAACCGACGGGGGCCCCGGGGTCTACAATACGTTCTTTGACTACGGCGTCGGGACCCTGATCGTCATGCATATGTCCGAGGACGATATCAAGGCCGTGCAGGAGCACAATAAGGGCAACGTTATCATTGCCGGTCACATGGGCAGCGATTCGATCGGCTTCAATCGCGTGCTCCGTGCGTGGGAAGAGGCAGGACTCGAGGTGACGAGAACAGGCGGGCTCACCGAATGAGCTGCAAGGAGAGAGACTGGGTGTCAGAGCTGCGCAGCTGCTTTCCGGTGACGAAGGAAAATGCCTTTCTGGACATCGCCTATGAGAACTGCGGTGCAGCATATATGCAGGAGGCACTGGAGCGCTATTGGCGGGACAAGGCGGAGCTCGTGCCCGGCATGGAGAAGCTGGGCGGCGGCGGAAAGGGCCGGACGGTCGAGGTCGTAAGGAGAACGCGCGAGGCTCTTGCGGCGTTCCTGCATGCCCCGGGGGCAGAGAGCATTGCCCTCACTGCGAATACGTGCCAGGCGATCAGCATGGCGCTGCTGGGACTGAACTACCGGCCGGGAGACAATGTGGTGGTCGGCGCGATGGAGCATGTCTCCGTGCTGATGCCCTGTCTGCATCTGCAAAGACAGGGAGTCGAGTGCCGCATCGTCGGGAAGGGATCGGATCTGTGGGTTACGGAAGAGGACCTTCTGGCGGCTGCCGACGAGCATACGCGCGTGATTGCCGTGAGTCTCGTCCAGTCCTGCAGCGGCTACCGCATAGATCTGCGGCGACTGACGGAGGAGGCCCACAAGCGGGACATCTTCGTGGTAACGGATGCCATTCAGGCCCTTGGCTTTACGGAGGTGGATGTACAGGAGCTCGGCGTGGATGCGCTGGCGGGATCGCCTTATAAGGGGATGCTCGGCACAGAGGGCGTCGGCTTCCTGTATTGCGCACCGGAGCTGCTGCGCTGCCTGGAACCGGTGTTTTTGTGCTGGAGTGAGGCCGTGGATTTCAACCGGGAGACCCTGGAGGTCACCTGTCGCGATCCGCTGCAGGCGCGAAGGCTGGAGGCCGGTACTCTGCCGTTTATGAGCATCTATGTGCTGGAGGCAGCACTGGAGCGGATTCATACCATCGGAATGCCGGAGATTGCCGCACAGGTGTCGGAGTGCTATGAGCGGGTATACCGCGAGCTTACGGCGCTGGGCTGCGAGATGGCAACGCCGCCGGAGCCGGAGCACCGGTGCGCCGCGATGCTGGTGCGGACCCGGAAGGCGAGCGAGCTGGTCCGGTTCCTTGCAGAACGCGGAATCTACATCAGCAGCGGCAAAGCGGAGTCCGTTCGTATCAGCGTGGCACCGTTTACGAATGCATCGGACATCGAGAGGCTGGTGCAGGGCATGAAGGAGTGGAAATCGGATCCTGCTGCGTGCCGGTAGGTCCCCTGCAGCGGATGCATGGGATCGGATGCATAGATATTTAGAACGAATGTCGGAGCGTTCCGCGCTCCGGCTTCGAGATAGCAGCTTTAAGAAGGGAACGCCGGCCAAACCGGCATTTCCAATCGCACAAAAAGGGAGAGAGAATTTATGAAAAAGCGTATTTGCACACTCCTGCTCGCGTCTGTTCTCGCAATCGGCACGCTGGCAGGGTGCGGCGGCAAGTCCTCCGGGGAAACGTCGTCGGAGACGTCGTCAGAGGCTGCGGCAGAGGAGACCGCGACGGACGGAGAGGCTTCTGCGGCAGACCAGACCATTCAGGTGGCCTGGGCAGCCAGCAACTTCTACTCGTTTGACAACAACAAGAATTACGCGGCGGAAGAGATTCAGATCCAGTCCCACGTACTGGAGGGTCTTGTCCGTGCCTCTATGGACGAGGACGGCAACCAGACCTATCTGCCGGCGGGCGCAGAGAGCTGGGAGACCTCCGAGGACGGCCTCGTCTGGACCTTCCACCTTCGGGAATATTATTGGAGCGACGGCGAGCAGGTGACGGCGCAGCACTTCGTGGATTCCTTCCGTCGTCTTGCAGATCCGCGCAACGGCTTTGATTTTGCCTCCTTTGTGGGTGACATTGTCGGCGGCGAGGAGCTTTATACATTGGACGCTTCGGAAGCCTCCGATGAGGAAATCGAGGCGGCCAAGGAGGCACTGGGGGTCAAGGCGGTGGATGACACCACGCTGGAGATCACGCTGAAGGTTCCTGCACCGCAGTTCCTTTCCAAGGTCAGCTGCACCTGGATGGCGCCGGTGCGGCTCGATGTGATCGAAGCTGCCGGTGACATGTATGATACGGATTTCAGTACCCATGTCTGGTGCGGACCCTTTGCCGTTTCCGAGTATGTGAAGGACAACAGCATTGTTCTCGTCAAGAACGACAGCTATTGGGATGCGGAGAATGTCAAGCTGCAGCAGATCACCTTCATGGACATCAGCGAGACCTCGACACAGAGCACGATGTTCAAGAACGGCGAGCTGGCAGTGCTGGCGCCGACCTCGGATTACGTACAGCCCTACCGGGAGGGCGCGGAGAGCGGCGAGTATACGTATGTTGAGAATTACGCGCCGAATGTAACCTATTTCTATTTCAACCGTCAGGGCAATTCTCTCTCCGGTCTGATGGAGAGCCGCAAGGTTCGTCTGGCACTGTCTCTTGCAGCGAACCGTGAGGAGTTCACGGAGGTTATTTTCAACCGCTATACGCCGGCCTACGGCTTTGTTCCGTACGGCATCACCGTAGGAGATCTGAACTACCGCGACAATGTGGAGGAGCCGCTCAAGGAGCTCGCCGCAGAGTATGACACACCGGAGAAGCTGCAGACACTCTTTAAGGAGGGCATGGAGGAGCTGGGCGATAATCGCGAGCTCTCGGAGGTCACCATCACCTACATCTGCCGCGGCGACACCGCCATCAAGCGCCAGCAGCAGGAATACTGGAAGAATCTCTGGGAGACCACACTGGGCATCCAGGTCGAGGTCAATGTCCTCGGTGACAGCTCGCTGCTGAGCGAGGAGCGCAATGCCGGGCGTTACGACATCGCACAGGCCGGCTGGAACGGCGATTACGATGATCCGATTGCCTTCCTGGAAATGTGGACCAGCTACGGCACCTCCGTACGTTATTCCGGCTGGAGCGAGGAAAAGGCTGCGGAGTTTGATCAGTTCATCGAAGAGCTCAACGGTGAGGTTGATTCCCAGAGCCGTCTGGAAACCTACGCGAAGATGGAGAAGTGGGTCGTGTGCGACGAGGTTGCGGCCATTCCGTACATGTATACGGATAACATCCTGTGCATCAGCAATAAGCTCGAGGGTGTCGTCTGCCCGTTCATCGGACCGTACTTTGATTTCACCCATGCCGGTGTCGTAGAGTGATTCATCATAAAGCCGGAGTTCATGAAGCCGGAGATAGGAAACCTGCAGCGACCGCTGCAGGTTTTCTATCAAATTGGTATCTGTTTGTCACCTGACGGGAGAAAGGAGAAAGCGCATGCTCAAATACATTCTACGGCGTTTTGTGGAAATGCTGCTGACCCTGTTCATCATCGCGACGGCGACGTTCTTCATGCTGGAGGCGGTCCCGGGAGATCCGCTGTCCGAGCGTGTGGAGCGTCTGCCGGCATCGGTTGCAGAAAATCTCTATCACAAATACGGACTGGATAAGCCGACGATGGAGCGGTATGTCATCACCATGAAGGGCATGCTGAAGGGAGATTTCGGGGAATCCGTGCGGATGCCGGGCTACGACATCCACAAGCTCCTCGAGGAGACGCTGGCGCCGTCGGCGAGGCTGGGGCTGCAGTCCATTCTGGTGGGAATCAGCATAGGTCTGCTGCTGGGAATTCTGGCGGCAATGTTCAAGGGAACCTGGCTGGATTATCTCATCGTGTTCTTCTCCGTTCTGATGATCTCGGTGCCGACGCTGATCTTCGGACTGCTGCTGCAAAAATATGTCGCGGGGGAGCTTGGATGGTTCCCGATCATCGGCTGGCCAAAGGGAGAGGACCTTTGGTTCGGCGGCTGGGAATATACCGTGCTGCCGACGCTCAGCGGCTGCTTCAGCTACATTGCGACCTATTCGAGATTGCTGAAAACGTCCATGCTCGATGTCATCAATCAGGATTATGTTCTGGCGGCCCGGGCGAAGGGACTGAGCGAGCCGCAGATCGTGCGGCGACACATTCTGCGCAATGCCTTCATTCCGATTATCACGGTGCTGCCCATGAGCATTGCGTTTGCCTTGACCGGATCCTTTTTTATTGAAAAGATCTATTCCATTCCGGGATTCGGACGCTATTTCATTGAGGCCATTCAGGCCCGCGATCTGTCCATTGTCATGGGGCAGACGGTGCTGATGGCGGCGCTGTACATTGTGGTGGTATTTCTGGTCGACATCCTTTATACGCTGGTCGATCCGAGAATCCGTGTATCGGGGAAGGGGTGAACAACATGGCTAATTCCGCAGCGGCCCCGCGCTTTGTCATTGAGGGCTGTAAGAATGCAGACAAGGAAGTGATCGCAAGACCGCCGATCACCTACGCACAGGATGCCTGGCGGCGCCTCCGAAGGAATCCGGTCGCCATGATTTCCCTGGCGGTGCTGATCCTTCTGATCGTCATGGCATTATTGGGACCTGCGCTGTGCGGGCAGGATTATACCTATATGGAACCGACGCTCAAGAACCAGAATCCGAGCGCGGAGCATTGGTTCGGAACGGACATGCTGGGACGGGATCTGTTCGCCCGGGTCTGTGTCGGAGCCCGCGTGAGTCTTCTGATCGCGTTGGTCTGTACCTGTGTGCAGGTGGTGATCGGATGCATCTACGGCGGTGTGATGGCGTATTTCGGCGGCTGGGTTGACAGCCTGATGATGCGGATCATCGAGATCTTCATGTCCTTGCCGTATCTTTTGGTGGTCATTCTGGTGATGCTGGTGCTCGGCAACAGCGTGCCGAGCCTTCTCGCGGCTCTGTGCGTCACGTCGTGGTGCAATACGGCACGTGCGGTGCGCGGCATGATCCTGCAGCTGAAGGAATCCGAATATGTGATGGCAGCCAGAACGCTCGGCGCGCCGGCGGGGCGCATCATCGTGCGGCACCTGCTGCCCAATACCATGGGAATTCTGATCCTTAATACCGCGACCTCCATTCCGAATTACATCTTTCAGGAATCGACCCTGAGCTTCCTCGGAATCGGCCTGCAGCCGCCGGATACGTCGCTGGGCGTCATCATTTCCCTCGGCCAGTCGGCGATGGAATTCTATCCGCTGCAGCTGGTCTTCCCCGCGGCGGTTCTGGTGCTGATCGTTCTGTCCTTCAACCTGCTCGGCGACGGCCTGCGGGATGCGCTGGATCCGAGACTGAGAAAGTGAGAGAGCATAGAATGAATACGATTTTAGAGGTCAAGGATCTGCGGGTTTCCTATTATACCTATGCCGGAGAGGTTCAATCCGTCCGCGGCGTTTCCTTCTGCGTTGAGAAGGGAGAAACGCTGGCCATTGTCGGAGAGTCCGGCTGCGGAAAGAGCGTGACGGCCAAATCCATCATGCGTCTGATCGCCAATCCCGGTCGAATCAAGGGGGGCTCGTCGATAGTATTCGACGGCAGGGATGTGCTGGGAATGAGCGGCCGGGAGCTGCGCAGCTTTCGCGGGAACGACTGTGCCATGATTTTCCAGGATGCGCTGACCAGTCTCGATCCTACGATGCGGGTCGGCAAACAGATCGCGGAGGTCCTGAAAATTCACGGAAAGGCCCGGGGAAGCGAGGCCGCGCAGCGGGCCGTGGAGCTCCTGCGGGAGGTTGGCATTCCGAATCCGGAGCAGCGGGCGAAGGAGTACCCGCATCAATTCTCCGGCGGAATGCGGCAGCGCGCGATGATCGCGACGGCGCTTGCCTGTTCGCCGAGGCTCCTGATTGCGGACGAGCCGACAACGGCGTTGGACGTGACCATTCAGGCACAGATCATCGATCTGATGAAGGAGCTGCAGCAGCAAACCGGAACCGCCATCATTCTGATCACGCATGATCTGGGGGTGGTGGCGGACATTGCAAAGCGCATCTGCGTGATGTATTCCGGCAAGATCGTGGAGTCCGGCAGTGCGCGAGATATTTTCTATCGGCCGCACCATCCCTACACCCTGGCGCTTTTGTCCTCGGTTCCCCGTCTTGATCTGGAGAACAAGCAGGAGCTCGTTACCATTGAAGGAACGCCGCCCGATCTTCTGCAGCCGCCCGCGGGATGTCCCTTCTGTACGCGGTGCAGATATTGCATGCCCGTCTGCCGCGAGGAAATGCCGCCGGAAACGGATTTCGGCGAGGGCCACAGGGCTTCCTGCTGGCTGCATGATGCACGGGCGCCGCACGTGGATGCGCCCTTATACGGGCAAAAGGAGGCTGCCGAATGACAGATACCAGAACACCCCTTCTGCAGGTCAATCATCTGTGTAAATATTTTCCGGCCTCCGGCGGTACGGTGAAGGCGGTGGACGATGTGTCCTTCACCATATACCGGGGAGAGACGCTTGGCATGGTCGGCGAATCCGGCTGCGGCAAGACCACCTGCGGGCGAACCGCCATGGGCCTGTACGATAAGACAAGCGGAGAGGTTCTTTTTGACGGGATGGACGTACACCGCCTGCACGGGGCAAAGAAGCGGGAATTCAGCCGCCGGGCGCAGATTATTTTTCAGGATCCGTATGCATCGCTGGACCCGCGCATGACGGTGGCGGACATCATTGCCGAGGGACTGGACATCCACGGGCTCTGCCGCAGCAGGGAGGAGAGAACCGAGCGGATCTACGAGCTTCTGGAAATGGTGGGGCTTAACCGCGAGCACGCGAGCCGCTTTGCACATGAATTCTCCGGAGGACAGCGCCAGCGCATCGGGATTGCGCGTGCCTTTGCGGTCAATCCGGAATTCGTCATGTGCGACGAGCCGATTTCCGCCCTGGATGTATCCATACAGGCGCAGGTTGTCAATCTGCTGGTGCGTCTGCAAAGGGAAAGGGGCGTGACCTATCTGTTCATTGCCCATGACCTTGCGATGATCAAGCATATCTCCGACCGGATTGCGGTCATGTACCTCGGCACGATGGTGGAGCTGACGGCATCGGAGACGCTTTATGAGCGGCCGCTCCATCCGTATACGCAGGCGTTGCTGTCCTCCATCCCGATTCCGGATCCGGACATTGAGCTCGGCCGGGAGCGCATCAAGCTCGAGGGGGATATTCCGAGCCCCATCGATCCGCCGGCCGGGTGCCGTTTTGCCGGACGCTGCCGCAGGGCCTGTCCGCGCTGCCGGGAGGAGGCTCCCGTTCTGCGCGAGGTTGAGGCCGGACATTATGTCGCCTGCCATCTGGTGGAGTAGTGTGAAGAAGCTGCCGGGAGGACTGTTTTTCGCAGGGCGGCTGCGGAATGGGGATTCGTTCATATGAGAAAATTGCGGCAATATGTAAGAGATCTTCTGCTGGCGCTGGTCATCGGCCTTGGAATCGGCGCGGGTCTGTGCCTTTTGGCATGGATTGCCGGCGCGGTCACCGGCGGGAGCCTGCAATCCGGCGCGAGTGCCGCGCGCTCCGCGATCCTGCTGGTGGGAGGAGTAACGCTGCTCTTTGCGGCGATTCTGCTGATCAAGGGCGGGAATCTCCCGGAGGATGCCTTTCATTTCCGGGCAAAGAGAGAAGAGATTCCGGAGGAGCATCCGCCGGCGCCGCTGCAGCTGTACCATGCGGTGCCGCGCCCCTATACGGCGCTGCTGACAGGCATCGGCATTTTGCTGGTCTCGGTGCTGCCGGACCTGTTCCTTCTTTTGACAGCGTAAAGCAGATTGGCTTAGAATCTTAGGGAAACGATATGCAGATATGGAATGCCGATGATATCGGGAGAGAGCTTACAACGAGAACCTGCATCGAGTTGATGCGGGAGGTGCTCATGGACGAGCGAAGGGGCGAGTGCGTGCAATATCTGCGCACGGCGATAACGCTTCCGAACGGGAATGTCCTCGGGCTGATGCCGGGCTATTACGGTAAGGGCTATTTTGGCGCCAAGGTCATCAGCGTGTACCCGGGCAATGCGAGGGAAGGCTATCCGTCCCATCAGGGGCAGATCGTTCTCTTTGGCGCAGCGCACGGAGAGGTGCTGGCGGTGCTGGATGCCATGAGCATCACGCGGATCCGCACGGGAGCTGTGAGCGCGGCGGCAAGCCTCGCATTGGCGAATCCGGGTGCGCAAACGCTGGCGATTCTCGGCTGCGGCGAGCAGGGGCATTCCCATCTTGCCGCCATGGCAGAGGTCTTCCCGCTGCAAAGGGTCTGCTGCTGGGATATCGTTCCTGCGGCGGCCGAACGTCTGGCGGCGGCTGCACGGGAGAGAGGACTGGAGGCCGGGGCCTGCTGCGATGTGGCAGAGGCGGTGAAGGATGCGGATATCATCTGTACGCTGACGCCATCCAAAGAGCCGATCCTGCACAGCGACTGGGTCAAGGACGGCGCACACATCAATGCCGTCGGAGCCTGCGCACCGGCCGCGCGGGAGCTGGATTCGGATTTGATGGCACGGAGCCTTGTCTATTGCGACAACCGGGAGTCCATCGAAAAGGAGAGCGGGGATTTCCTGATTCCGCTGCAGGAAGGACGCTATGACGAAGCCCACCTTCTGGGACCGGTGGGCGATGTATTGCTCGGACAGCTTGCGGGCCGAAAGGGACCGCAGGATGTGACCGTATTCGATGCGGTTGGGATGGCAGTGGAGGATATGGCCTGTGCCATCCGGCTTTATGAGCAGGCAAAGGGAGAATAGGACCGCGCAGACATCGTGATGCGCAGCATGAATTCACATCGGAATTCGCATCGTAATCCGTGCTGCCTGCCGGAGAACATCGGGGAAGGAACATGGACATCGGATATTTAAGAGAGTTTCTGACCATCATCGGTGCGGAAACCTTCAGCGAGGCGGCGGAGGAATTGTATACAACCTCCTCTTCCTTATCAAAGCACATGCGGGCATTGGAAGAGGAGCTGGGGATGCCTCTTTTCAAGAAAGTGCATCGGAATTCCGTGATGAATGAGAACGGAGAGCTGCTGGTGCCGTATGCCAGAGATATTGTCGCAAAATACGACGAATTGCTGGCTCTCATAGAGCACCGCAAAAAGGAACAGCGGCAGTCACTGAACGTGGTGGCACATTACCGCCTGTTCGAGGAGGCACTGGAATTCCGGAAAAAGGAGAACATCAATGTCATCATCAGTGAATTTCACGATGCCCTTGGGCTCCTGGAGGACGGAAGCTGTGAGATCGCGGTGCTGGTGAATCCGGATAAAAGCGACAGGAGACTGGAGGGCTTTCCGTACCGAAGGGAACGGATGGTTTTCGTGTGCAACCGTCAGCACCCGTTGGCCAATCGCACGCAGGTGAGCTTTGCGGACATTCGGAACGAATATTTTGTTGCTTTTCCAAAATCAGACCAGAATCCCTTGGCCAGACTGATTTACGAGGGATTTTCCAGGGCCGGTTATCAGCCGCGGATTGCGATTACGGCTACGGTTGGCAGCACCATTGCCAAATTGATCGCGGAGGATGCCGGTGTCGGAATCCTGTGGGAGAAGGCATTGCAGCCCATCATGATGGAGGAGCTGCGCGTCATCCCGCTGATCCCGGCAGAGGAGGCCGGCGTTGAGATCTGCTGGCTGAAGGATCGCCCGCTGTCGGAGAACGCCAGAAAATTTCAGGATTTCATGCGCGGCAAAGCGGAGGACATATCCTTCGCTGCGGGAGTGCCGTAGACACACAACAACAGATAAAAGAGAAAGAAACCGCATTGGTTATCGGCAGGATGCTGAAAAACCGATGCGGTTTCTTTTGAATTGTGCACAACATTTTCCTATTTGGAAACAATGTCGTCACAATGCGATTTGTTTCATGGGCAGAATGCACAATATAATCCATATCAGCAAAGGGAATCAATGCATTGATGCGATAAGGCAAGGAGAACGTATCGGGTTCCGATACGGACGGAGGGTACACATGAATCAGAAGAAAATGAGAAGAGGTTTTGCATTGCTGGCGGCAGCGGGGATCATGGCGTCTGCACTGGCAGGCTGCGGAGGATCGGATACGTCGCCGGAAAGCGCCGCAGAGACAGGCGCCGCAGCGGAGACAACGGAGCAATCCGAAGCGCCCGAGATGGACACCGAACGTAAGTCTACGGCGAATACGGAGGAAACCTACGGCAAGATCACCGTCGGCCTTTCCGATGATCCCAAGGACCTTGGACCCGGCGGCTACGGAGCAACCAGCTTCATGATCGTTGTGCCGAACTACTACGAGACATTGTTTGACCTCGAGGACAACAATTACAAGCCGATTCTGGCCAAGGATTACGAGGAAGTGGATGACCTGCACTGGGATGTGCATCTGTACGATTATATCAAGGATTCCAACGGCAATCCGATTACCGCGAGCGATGTTGTCTTCTCGATTCAGGTGCTGCAGGAGAGCGGACATGCGGTGAAATACGACTATTTTGAAAGCGCCGAGGCCATCGATGACTACACGGTTCGCTTTACCTGGACGAAGCCGATCGATTCGGTCGGCGCGCTGGAATGGCCGTGGTGCCGCACCTTCATCATTTCGCAGAAGTCCTATGAGGAAGGCAATTTCACCTCGAATCCGGTCGGCACCGGCGCCTATAAGGTAGAGGAATACGTTGCCGGCTCGAAGGTGGTTCTGACCAGAAACGAGAATTACTGGCAGACGGAGGAGCTGCGGGATCCGGACCACAGAGCCAATGTGGATACCATCCAATACGATGTCATTACAGAAACCTCACAGCATGTCATCGCACTCAGCTCGGATGAGATTCAGTATTCCCAGTATGTTCCGAGCGAGAATGTCAAGGACTTTGAGGAGGGCGGACAGTATGCTGCGGGACACGATGTCTATGTCACACAGGGAAGCTCCCTGGAAGTCATGATGGGGAATGCGACAGAGGGGAAAATCACGGCAGATCCGAATTTCCGCCTGGCCATGTGGTACGCACTGGACAACAATGCGATTGCAACGGCGGTCGGCACCTATCTGCCGTCCGAGGCCTTCGGCACACCGTTTTTCTCGGACTATTACGAGTCGTGGGAGACGGCGGAGGGGAACTATCATGCTGTCATGGATGTGGAAAAGGCCAAGGAATATCTGGAGAAGACCGATTACAACGGAGAAAAGCTCGTTCTGTTCGGTACGAGCGATGAAGCTACCAAAACAGCGCTTACCATGGTGCAGTCTCTGCTGTTGAATGTCGGCATCAATACGGAAATCAAGACGGAAGAAGGGAACATGTTCGAGAACGACATGCTGGATCCTGCCAATTGGGACATCCTCTATAAGGATTGCGGCGGCGGATCACAGGTCGGCGAATGGAACCGCTTCACGAACAACAACGAATTCGGAACGGGCATGAATATGTCATTCATTCATGATGATAAGCTGCAGGAGCTCTATGAGACGGCGGCATCACTGGAAGGTCATAATGAGGAAGGCATGACGGATTTTGTCGATTATGTCCAGGAGAACGGATATTTCTATGCGGTCTGCTCCCCGAAGATCAATGCGGTATACAGTGATGTCTTTGCAACCATAGCATTGCATGAGAACGAGTTCCTTCGCCCCGGAGCATGCGAGTACTACCTTGACTGATGGGCAGCAGCGGTACGCTGACCGGGTATGTGAGGCTTTTTCGTCACATACCCGGGTTCCGTTTTCGGGAACCGAACGCAGAATGCGGCAAGGAGCGATCATGGCTAAATACATCGTAAACAGACTTTTATGGATGATATTCATTGTACTGGGGACATCCTTTATCATTTTCACCATTTTGTACTTTACCCCAGGCGATCCTGCGAGAATTGTTGCAGGCGGCAGTGCAACGGCGGCTGAGGTCGAGAACGTCCGGCATATGTTGGGGTTGGACCGTTCTTATTTTGCACAGCTGGGGAGCTTTTTCTACGACACCTTTATCCGCTTTGATTTGGGCGATTCATGGATTTACAACAAGCCGGTTCTGGATGAGATGCTGGTGCGTCTGCCGAGAACGCTTCTGATCGGAATCTGCGCGATGGTGCTGAACCTGGCAGCAGGTCTGCTCCTGGGTGTTTTTGCGGCAACCCACGAGGGGAAATGGCAGGATTCCGTATCCATGACGGTGGCAATGATCTTCATCTCATGTCCCGACTTCTGGGTTGCGCTGATGCTGATTCTTCTGTTTTCTGCAAAGCTCCACCTCCTTCCGGCGTACGGAATCGGTGGGCCGCAATATTACATCCTTCCCATCGTCTGCAGCGCGCTGGGGGGCATTGCGGTGAATGCCAGGCAGACAAGGGCGAGCATCCTCGGTGTATTCCGCGAGGACTACATCACAACGGCCAGAGCAAAGGGACAGACGGAGCGAAAGGTTGTCTGGAAGCACATGCTCCCGAATGCGCTGATGCCGATCATTACATCCATCGGAAACGGCTTCGCCAGAATCGTAGCGGGAACACCCGTCATCGAAAGTGTGTTCTCGGTGCCCGGATTGGGTCTGTATCTCCTGACGGCGATCAATACACGCGATTATCCCGTTGTGAGGGCCTGTGTCATCTTTTTTGCTCTCTTTACGGCACTGGCCATGCTCCTCGTTGATCTGGCCTATGCGTTTGTCGATCCCAGAATCCGCGGGCAGTACTCCGGCAGAAAGAAAAAGGCGGCGAAGAAATGAAGAACACATGGATCCAGAGAAAAAAAGAGAGAGAAGCGGCGCTCCGGGAGACCTCAATAACCAGGGAAACCTGGGGAAGAATCTGGGAGAATCCGGGTTCCAGAGCAGGCGTGATCCTGCTGGCCTTCATCGTAATCGTCTGTGTTATGGCACCGGTCTTTGCACCTTACGGCGTCAATGACATGGATCTGCAGCATATCTATCAGAGCCCGAGCCTGGCCCATCCGTTCGGAACGGACGGAATGGGGAGGGATCAGCTCACGCGCATCCTGTACGGCGGGAGGTATTCGCTGGCGCTGGGTGTCTGCGCAGCGGCGGTCGGCTCCATCGCAGGAACCATCATCGGGAGCCTTGCCGGATATTTCGGCGGAAAAACAGAAACGATCATCATGCGGTTCATGGATATCTGGTCCTCTCTTCCGAGCATTCTGCTGTGCATTCTCATATCGGCCACGTTGGGCGCCGGCTTTGTCAATACCGTTATCGCATTGGCTGTCGGCAATGTGCCTACGGGGGTGCGTCTGATCCGCGGACAGATTCTCTCGGAGCGCTCCAAGGAATATCTGGAGGCGGCAGAGTCAATCAATTGCCCGAAGGTCAGCATCATGTTCCGACATCTGCTCCCGAATGTGATCTCACCGGTCATTGTGGATGCCACGATGGGAATCGGGATGAACATTACCATGGCAGCGGCCCTGTCCTATATCGGACTGGGAGTTCAGCCGCCGACACCGGAGTGGGGAGCACTTCTGGCGGATGCCAGAGCGCACATTCTGAACTATCCCTATCTGATCATGTTTCCGGGGATTGTCATCGCCGTAACGGTTCTCGCCATTAACCTGATCGGAGACGGACTTCGTGATGCAATGGACCCGCGGCTGAGAAAATAAGCGGCCGGCAATCGGATACAGAGGACAAGAGGATGAGCACAGCAAATACATTTCTGAAGGTTGAAGGACTGAACATTATCTACACGTCCGGAAAGAAAATCGTTGAGGCGGTCAACAATGTTTCTTTTGAACTTCAAAAGGGAGAGACCCTGGCCCTTGTCGGCGAAACGGGGGCAGGCAAAACAACGATTGCAAAGGCAATCCTTGGAATCCTGCCGGATCCGCCCTCCAAAATTCTCGGCGGCAAGGTCTGGCTGGAAGGAGAAGAGTTGATCGGGATGCCAAAGGAGCAAATGCGGGGAATTCGGGGCGGAAGAATTGCCATGATTTTCCAGGATCCGATGACGGCCCTGAATCCGATTATGACCGTGGGAGAGCAGATCGCAGAGGGCATTCTGCTGCACAGCAAGGATTCCAAAGAGACAGCCGGGCAGAAGGCAAGGGAAATGCTGGAGCTCGTCGGGATTCCGGCGGAACGGGCAGAGGAGTATCCCTTTGAATTCTCCGGCGGAATGAAGCAGCGGGTGGTGATCGCCATGGCACTGGCCTGTAACCCGGCATTGCTTCTGGCGGACGAGCCCACCACCGCCCTGGATGTCACCATTCAGGCGCAGGTGCTGGATCTGATCAAGGATTTAAAGAGCCGGTACGGAACGTCGATGATACTGATCACGCACGATCTGGGCGTGGTGGCCGAAACAGCGGATCAGGTTGCGGTGGTTTATGCCGGAGAGATCATTGAGTATGCATCGAAGGAGCAGCTGTTCCTCTCCCCTTCTCACCCGTATACAAGGGGATTGTTCGCCTCCCTTCCGAGCATGAACGGCAAGGAAAAGCGGCTGCGGCCGATTGCGGGCTCCATTCCGGACCCCACAAATCTTCCGAAGGGCTGTAAATTCGCACCCAGATGTTCGAAAGCAACGGCGGCCTGCCGCGAGGGGAGCATACCGATGGTTGAGGTTACGGCCGGTCATCTGTGCAGGTGCTGCAATCCGGAGAAATGAGGGAAGCCATGTCATTGATGGAAGTACAACATTTGAAAAAATATTTCAAGGTTCCTGCGGGCATCAACCATGCGGTGGATGACGTCTCCTTTACGATCGAGAAGGGAGAGACGTTGGGCGTTGTGGGAGAGTCCGGATGCGGGAAGAGTACCCTCGGAAGGACGATGATCCGTTTGCAGGATGCCACGGACGGGAGGGTCCTCCTGAACGGGAAAGACATCACGCACGTGAAGGGCGGGGAGCTTCGGAATGTGCGGGAGAAGATGCAGATCGTTTTCCAGGACCCGTATTCCAGTCTGAATCCGAGGTTCCGCGTGGAAGATACGATCCTGGAGCCGCTGAAGAATTCCGGAAGGTACCGGAAGAAGCAGGAGCTGCAGGAGGAGGCGAATCGGCTGATGGAGCTGGTCGGAGTCGATGAGCGGCTGCGAAGATCCTATCCGCATGAGCTGGACGGGGGACGCAGGCAGCGGGTCGGAATTGCAAGGGCGCTGGCACTGAATCCGGAATTCATTGTCTGCGATGAGCCGGTCTCTGCCCTCGACGTTTCCATTCAGGCGCAGGTGCTGAACCTTCTGATGGATCTGCAGGAGCAGACGGGGGTGGCCTATATGTTCGTCACCCATGACCTGTCGGTGGTGCGGCACATCTCAGATCATATCTGTGTCATGTACCTTGGCCAGATGGTGGAAAAGGCGCCGACGGAGGAGCTGTTCCGGGAAACGGTGCATCCCTATACCAAGGCGCTGCTCTCGGCCATCCCTTCCACGGATATTTTCCATCCGATGCAGCGGGTAAAGCTTAAAGGAGAGATTACGTCGCCGATTAACCCGGAGCCCGGCTGCCGCTTTGCGCCAAGGTGTCCCTATGCAGCGAAACAGTGCCGGGAGCCGCAGGAACTGCGGGAGATTGCACCGAATCATTTTGTTGCGTGCTGCAGGGCAGAAAATTAGGGAGCAGATACCATGAACGAAATCAAGAGGACCTATGCATCGATCGATGATGTGCCTGCGAACGCCGTTCCTGTGATGATGTACGAACCGCTTCATCCCGGGGAGAAGAATCATGTGGGGATCGTGCTGCAGCATTCGGATGACTGTTATTTTGAATTTACGCCTGCGCTGGAGCTGGCGAAAAGGGGCTATGTGGTGGCGGTTTCCTGTTTTCCGGACCGCAGGATTGCCCTGGACCGTAAGCTCGAGCATGTGGGAAAGGTCACTGCTTACCTGCGAAACTATCCGGGCGTCGATCGTGTGCTGCTGTTGGGACACAGCGGCGGAGCCACGCTGATGAGCGCGTACCAGGCGGTTGCCGAGAACGGGAATGCCGTATTCCAGGATGCCGGCAAGATTATTCCGCTCACGGATATTCCGCCCCTGCCGAGAGCTGACGGAATGATTTTTCTCGATGCGAACCTGGGGAACGGAGCGATGACGCTGCTGTCTCTGGATCCTGCGGTGGCGGACGAGGAAAGCGGCCGGGAGAGGAAGGCTGCGCTGGATCTGTTCAATCCGGAGAACGGATACGATCCGGAGGAGAGCCATTATTCCGATGACTTTATCCGAGCCTATGTCCGGGCTCAGGGAGAGCGCATGAACCATCTCATCGATTATGCAATGGAGCGCGTGCGGGCGATTGAGAGCGGCACCGGCAAATTCGAGGATGATGAGCCGATGATCATTCCGGGCGGCGCACAGATCGCACCCTATAACAAAATTTTCCCGATGTTCCCGCAGCGCTTTTTCAGCCACACGGAAGGCGCCTGGGATCTGATCTGCAGGGATGGGAGCATCCGAAGAGGAATCGTGCACTGCCGCAGGGCCGAAAGGAAGCCTCTGGAGGGAACCCGGAATTATCACAACGGAACCCTGTGCACAACGGTACGCAATTTTCTGAACTCCAATGCCGTTCGAACGAACGGGGAGCTGCATTACGACGAGACGAGAATTCACGGCATCGATTGGGATTCGAGCTATTGCACGGGACCGGGGAATGCGATTCATATCGAGGCACCGATGCTGCTCCTTGGCATGACGGGGAGCTACGAATACATTGCCGCAGAGCACATCTATCAAAGAGCTGTGAAGTGCGTCGATAAAACGCTCGCCTTCGTGGAGGGCGCAGGGCATAACTTTACACCGGCGGCGGACGCGGAGCGGTATCCGGGGGAGTTCGGCGATACGGTGCGGAACACCTTTGACTATACGGATCAGTGGATTGTGCAAAGATTCGTCTGATGCAGCCCCCTGTGCAGCTGCGGACAGAACAAGGCGGACAAAAAGGAACGATCGTGAAGGAACAATGATATGGTGACGTTAAAGGGCAGAACATGCGTGTTCGCGGGGGCAACCGGCGAAATCGGGAAGGGCGCGGTGCGCGCGCTGGCCGAGCAGGGAATGAATGTAGTGATGGTCACGCACAATCCGGAGCAGGCGGGCAATATTGTGGCGGAGTACAAGGATCTGCCGGGGCAGGTTGTGGCGATCAGCAACGACACCGGCAATGAGGAGATCTTCCGGAAAATGGAGGGGGCCTTCGGCTCGGTGGACGTGGTCATCAGCACGACGGGAGATATGAGGAAGGTGGAAAGGCCGGAGGATATTTCGGACGAACTGCTGGATGCGAAGCTTCATCATCAGGTGACAGAGGTCTACCGAATGGTGCGGGACGCGCTGCCCTATCTGGAAAAGAGCAGGCATGGCCGCATCATTCTGGCCTCCAGCATCGGCGCCCTGGACGGATGGATGGGAGAGAACATTGCAGACAGCATCGCCAGGGGCGGCGTGATCTCCATGACCTATTCGCTGGCACAGTCTCTGGCAGTTCGGAGGATCACCGTGAATTGCATTGCACGGAGCGGAATGATCAACGATCACGCGCCGAAGAGAACAGAGGATTACGATGTGGCAGCCATTGCCTGCCGGATTCCGCTCGGCCGCATCGGAACGGCCGATGAATTCGGCGCAATGGTTCAATACATCGCCAGCGAAGAGGCAGATTATGTGACAGGACACGTATTCAACCTCTCCGGCGGTCTGTATATGGGGTGACGGACTATGACAATTGATGCAAATGTATATTGGCTGCCCCGGGAGCTTTTTACCGATGCGTGCTTCCGGGAGGAATTCATAAGAGCGGTTCCGAGGGAATATGACGTCCACGCAAGGGCGGCCGAACAGGAGGACGGAACCTGGTCATTTGTGATTGAGAAACCGCTGCATTGCCCGAATCTCGATTATTATGAGAGGGATTATGAGCTGGAAAGACAGCTGGAGGACATGGATGCCGCGGGTGTGGACCGGGCACTGTTAAAGCTCCCGGGCTGTCAGGAGTGGCTGACGCTGGAGCTCTGCCGCAGGATTAACGACGCAATGGCGGAGCAGGTAAAAAAGAGCGGCGGAAGACTGGCGGCGCTTGCCGTGGTTCCGCCGTACGGGGATGACGGATGCATCCGCGAGCTGGATAGGTGTCTGGAGGAGCTGGGGATGAAGGGAGTGCAGGTCTCAGCTCACTATGGGAATCACTATCTGGATGATCCGATGTTCCGCGATTTCTTCCGTGCCGTGAATGCACGCAGGGTGCCGGTTTACGTACACCACACGCCCGTGCCGGTGGACTGCGGCTCGCTTCTTGCCTACAACAATCTGAGACGCTCCTTCGGAAGGTGCCAGGACCAGGTCACGGCCATCGGAAGGGAACTCTTCAGCGGAATGTTTGCGGAGCTTCCGGATCTTGTCATGGTTCATTCCATGCTCGGCGGAGGCTATTTTGCCTTTAAGGATATGCTGATGCCACGGGATTCGGGGAACGGACGGTTCGATGTCAATACAGACAATGTCCGGCAGTGGCTGCAGAACAATATCTATTATGAGCTATCGCATGCGCAGCCGTGGAGCAGACCGATTCTGCGGGCAGCGGTGGAAACGCTGGGAGCCGATCACATCCTGTACGGATCCTCCTATCCGGTGAAGAAGGCCTGGATGATCGGAGGGCCGGAATATGTGCGCAGCTGTGACCTGCGGGAGGAGGACGAGGCACGCATCCTGTCGGAAAATGCGCGGAGAATTTATCGGGTGTAGCGGACCC
>CAVAUJ010000031.1:25384-29432 GCA_963591995.1 Succinivibrio sp. | reverse complement strand
TCGAATGACCGGTTACGCAAGTGCCGTTGCCGTATGATATTGCCTTCTTTTTTGGAATGATACGCCCCCGGCCGTCCCGTTGTTTTTGACGGGGCATTGCTTATAATAGAGGCGAATAAGCGGTGATTCACTGCTGTACAAGGAGGAACTATGAGCTTTCGCAATTCCAAGGTAGCCATTGTCGGTGTGGGAAATGTAGGTGCAACGACCGCATACACCATCGTAAACCAGGGGCTGTGTGAGGAGATTGTTCTCATCGATGTCAATAAGGAGAAGTCCTACGCAGAAGCCTTGGACATGAAGCATTCGATTTATTTCATGAACCGCAACATCCAGGTGAAGTCCGGGGATTATTCCGATTGCACCGATGCCGACATCGTCATTATCACGGCCTCGGCCCCCATGCCGAAGGACTCGCACAACCGTCTCGAAATGCTGCAGCCGAGCATGAACATTATGAAGAGCATTGTCGGCTCCGTGATGAAGAGCGGGTTTAACGGCATTTTCCTCGTCGTTTCCAACCCGGTGGATATTATGACCTATTATGTGTGGCGTCTCTCCGGCCTTCCCAAGGAGCGCGTCATCGGCAGCGGCACCACGCTGGATACCGCTCGTCTGTGCTGTGAGCTGTCTTCGATGTACTCCCTCAATGCCAAGAGTGTGGAGGCCTTCGTCTGCGGCGAGCACGGCGACAGCGAATTCGTTTCCTGGAATTCGGCCACCATCGGCGGAAAGCGGCTGGATGATGTCATGTCCGACAACGCCGACCGCACCAGAAACACCACCAAGGAGGACCTGCTCGCACAGACCGCACAGGCCGGCTGGGATATTTTCAACCGCAAGGGGAACACCTGCTACGGCATTGCCGCTTCCACAACCGCCATTGCCAAATCCATTCTGTTCAACGAGAGCCGGATTTACCCCGTCTCCGTCTGCCTGAACGGACAGTATGGTCTCGAGGGCGTGTTCCTCAGCCTCCCCACCGTCATCGACAAGACGGGCGCACGGGAAATCGTGGAGATCAAGCTCAAGGAAGAGGAGGAGGCTGCGCTGAAAAAATCCGCCTCCGTTCTCCTTCCCTTCTACAAGGAGCTGCTGTAACCGCCGCTACCTGCCGATTTTGTATCGGTTCCGCAACTGACGATTTCAACATGAATCGGACGGCTACGTCACCGTTTTGCCAGATCCGCCACGGCGGAGAGGGCGGCGATGTTCCCCTCTCCTGCCGCCTTGATGTATTGATACGGCGCTCCGGTGGCATCGCCGCAGGCGTAGCATCTCGGAAGGTTCGTGCGCATCTGCCGGTCCACGGCGATGTGTCCCTCCTCCAGCTGCAGTCCCGGCACCAGCTGTGCCGGCGCTACGTTCTCCCGCAGAATGAAAATTCCATCCACCGCATGGCTCCCGCTCTGTGTGACAAGGCGCTGCACCTTCCTTTCGCCTTCCACCCGGAGCGGTTTTTCATGCACCACCTCGACCGCAGGCGCTGTGCCGACACGGCCCTCGTACAGCGGAAAATAGGATACCTTTCCCGCAAGCTCGGCCAAAAAGTCGGCCTCCGCCTCCTCTTCGGGCGAGGCACCGATCACCGCAACCGTTTTTCCTTTGTAGAGCGGCGCATCGCACGTTGCGCAATAGCTCACGCCCCGTCCCAGGAACGCCTCCTCGCCCGGATACATCCTCACGCTGTTCACCCCCGTCGCCAGAATGACAGCCCGGGCCTCATAGACTGTCCCGTTTCCCTGCAGCGCATAGTAATCCCCCAGCGCATAGACCGTATTGATCCGGTCCTCTGTGACCTCGATGTCCAGAGCAGCCAGATGAGAGGCAAAGGCTTCCTTCAAGGCCTTTCCCCCGATGCCCGGAAGTCCGAGATAATTCTGCACGGTATGGGCCTTTTCCAGCTTGGGGCTGAGCTCTTTGCTGCCGAACAGCAGAAGGCTCTTGTTCCGGATCTTCGCCGTGATGGCCGCTTCCAGTCCCGCCGGCCCGGTGCCGATGATCGCAATGTCGTATCGTTCCATCTTCTCTTACTCCGTATCCGGTCTCTCTTTTCCAAGGCTTATCCTCACCGCCCTGCGCAGCAGCAGACAGCCGATCAGGCATGCGGCTGCCTCCGAGACCGGGAAGGCCAGCCACACCAATACAACGCTGCCGTGCCCGCTGCGCACGGGAACGGACAGTGCATAGGCCAGCGGCAGAATGATCACCGTCTGCCGCAGCAGCGAGATCGCCAGAGATTCCAGCCCTCTTCCCAGCGCCTGGAAAATCCCCTGGTATGCCACGTTGATTCCGGCAAAAAGGAAGCTGACCGAGATGACGCGCATGGCGCTCATGAAGGCCGCTCTGGAGCTCCCTGCATTGAACAGTCTGGCAAATGCACCCGGAAAGCTCTCTGTGATCAGGATGCTGAGCACCATGAGGACCGCGGTGTACATCAGTCCGTATTTCATTCCCTCCCGGATCCGTTTCCTGCTGCCCATGCCGCAGGCAAAGGCGACGATCGGTGTGATGGCATCCCGCAGTCCAAAGGCCAGAAACAAGGCGAACTGCTGCACCTTATAGAACAGGCCATATGCGGTCTGGGCGGCGGGATCGAATTTCAGGATCAGGTTCATGGCATATACCATGACGGACATCAGGGCCTGCGCCAGGATTGCCGGCAGTCCGATGCCATAGATCCCGCGAAGGATGTCTGCATCCGGCCGCAGATAACGGAATCCGTTCCGGATTTCCCCATTCCTGCTCCGATGGAACACGTAGCCCAGCACTGCCGATACCAGCTGTCCGATTACGGTTGCATAGGCCGCTCCGGCAACGCCCATTTCCGGAACCGGTCCGAGGCCGTAGATCAGCACCGGATCCAGTACAATGTTGGTGAGTGCCCCCGCAATCTGCGCCGTCGTAGAATATACCGACCTGCCGGTTGCCTGCAGCAGCTTCTCCAGAATCGCCTGAAAGATGACGCCGACGGAAATCAGGCAGCAGATCCGAAGATAGGTGCCTGCCATTTCCCGCACCACAGGATCGGACGTCTGCGATGCGATATACGGCTCTGTTCCGAACAGACCGAACAGCAGACAGATCACATAAATCACGATGCCGAGGAAGAGGCCGTTTCCGGCCACCTTCGCTGCCTTCTCCCGGTCTCCCTGCCCCAGTGTCCGCGCCAGAAGCGCATTGGTTCCCACCCCGGTGCCCACTGCCAGCGCCACCATCAGCATCTGCACCGGAAACGCCAGCGTCAATGCATTCAGCGCCTCCTCACTCCCTGTCCGCATGTTGCCGACAAAGGCACTGTCCACAATATTATATACGGCCTGCAGGGCCATGGACAGGATCATCGGCAATCCCATCTGCAGCATCAGCCGGTTTACCGGCATGGTCCGCATTCTGTCGTTTGCCGCCTGCCGTTGTTCCCGTTCTCTCTCCATCGCAATACTCCTTCCGTGTGCTTGCTTTCTTTCCGTTTTCATTCCGGTCCGTAAAAAACATATCGGTTCACCATCCGCATCACGATTTCAATCGAGAATCCGTCCGCGAGCGGCCGATTCACGTTGAAATCATCAGGTGCTGAACAAATACAAAAAACGAGCAGCAAAGAACTGGATTTACGCAGTCTCTGCTACTCGTTGGTCCGTATTGTACTCTTTTCCCGAACGAAAATGCAAGGAAGCTTCCACAAAAAACTCAGACTTCTCTCACAGGATTTTCACAGCTGTATCCTATATTCGGTATCAGCAGCATCCTCAAAGCTTCTCTGCTCACCGCTTTTCTGCAGGAAATTTCGAGGGAAACCCCGGCCGGATCTTCTCCCGCCGCACAAAGGAGTATTGTTTATGAACCGAAAGAAACTTTCTTCTATTTTATGCCTCGCATTAACCGCTTCTCTTCTCCTGACGGGCTGTTCCGATACCGCCGCAGCCGGCGGAGACGATGCAGCGCAGGATACCTCGGATTCGACGCAGTCCGCCGCTGCGGTTACCGCCCGGATCACTTCCATCGACGGCTCTTCGATTACGGCCTCTGTCGGCACCTTAACCGCTGC
>CAVAUJ010000031.1:17117-24747 GCA_963591995.1 Succinivibrio sp. | reverse complement strand
AACGCTCTGCGCGCAGACGGTGTTACGGCCTCTCTTTCCGGCGTCACCATCGAGAAAACGGGCGGGGCCTCCTCCAACACCGAGGACGGCGATTTCTATGGACAAAATGCCGCCTTCCTTGCCTTAAACGGTGCCGATGTGACCATTACGAACGCCGTCGTCAACACCTCCGCCGTCAACGGCAACGCAATCTTCAGCTATGGCGAAGGGACCACGGTCACTGTCTCGGATTCCACCATTCATACCACCGAGCGGAATTCCGGCGGCATTCAGACCACCGGCGGCGGTACAACCGTTGCCAGCAATCTCACCATCCTGACGGAGGGCGATTCCGCGGCCGCCATCCGCAGCGACCGCGGCGGCGGCACCGTCACCGTGGACGGCGGTACCTACACCACCGAGGGCCTCGGCAGCCCTGCGGTCTACAGCACGGCAGACATCACGGTTCGAAATGCCGAGCTCACCGCCAATCATTCCGAGGGCCTTGTGATTGAAGGGCAGAACTCCATCACATTGGAGAATTGCACCGTTTCCGGCAACATGACCACCTCCGCAAACGCAGGTGAGAACGACAACCTGCATGCGGTGATGATCTACCAGAGCATGTCCGGTGATGCAGAGGTCGGAACGTCCGGCTTCTCTGCAAGCGGCGGCACCATTACGTCGCTCTCCGGAGATCTGTTCTATGTCACCAATACCAGCTGCAGCATTGCTTTGACCGGCACGACTCTCGTCACCGCCAACGACCAGCTCCTGACCGTTGCCGGCAATGACAGCTCCCGCGGCTGGGGGACCGTCGGCTCCAACGGCGGCCATGTCTCCTTCACCGCTACCGCTCAGACGATGGACGGAAACATCACGGTGGATGAGATCTCCTCGCTTGATCTGACGCTCTCCGCAGGCAGCACCTTTACCGGCACCATCAACAGCTCCGGTGCCGCAGGAGATGTCTCGGTGAGCCTCGACGACACCTCCACCTGGATTCTGACCGGCGACAGCTACCTTTCCTCCTTTGACGGCGACCTCTCCCGGGTGCAGGCCAACGGCCATCAGCTGTATGTAGACGGCACCGCCATGCTGTAAACCGTTTCCCGGAGAAATCGTCGATGAAGGCCTTCCCTCATCAACGGGAGGCCGCCGATCACCTCAGAGGTTCCTCTGCGTGATCCCGTAAACCTCGATTTGCGTCAGCGCCGGGAAGGGACTCCCGTCCTCGTGTTTCTTCAGATCATGCAACCGCAGCCAGGAAATTGTCCGGCCGGCGATGGGGAAGGACTGCCCCTCGCCGGTCGGCTTCTGCGTCCGGAGGATTTCCTCGCTCCCGTCCGAAAACGTCACCGGGATCTCCTCCCACCAGCTGTCATGCGGGAAATCGGCGCGCAGATAGACGTCAATCCGGTCAATCCTTGCCGGTGCGCCCAATTCAATCGTCAGGGCAGCATCCGCCCGCCGATTGATCCCCCAGCTCTGGTACGGCCATTCTCCGTGGCTGCAGGAAGCCCGGTAGCCGTCGATGGCATTCTGTGCAGCAAAAACCGATTCGCCTCTCGTCTCCACATTGGCAGATGCGTGCGGATACACTCCCTTCAGGTCATGCTCATCCGCCGGATTCAAGACCACATTCCGATATTCACCCGCCTCTTTCTCCGCTCTTCGGATGCAAAGATAGTGCCGCGTTCCCAGGAAAGACAGGGGACTGCGGTTGGCCTTCTTCTCATAGAACGGAATCGGCCAGATGACCCGGGAGTCCGTCACATATACCAGTGCCTCCTCAATGGTGTCGTCTGCCTTCCACCGATAAAAGCAATTCTCCTCCAGCCCCTCCAGCACAATGGCATCGCCCTTTGCATACTCACCCGTCCAGGCAAGGATCGCCTGCCGGTCGCCCGATGCCTTTGCCTTCACCTCGCCGTTGTCCCGTATCACCTTGATTTCCATATCGGTCTCTCCCTGTCTTTTTCGTTCCCGCAGATCCGGATTCGTGCGAATCACACGGTCAATCCGGCCTCGATCTGCCCGAAATCAACCGCATATTCCCTTCCGTTCTTCATGCGCAGCGCAATCGGTCCGCACGCCCCGGACCCGAAGGAATCTGCAAAGCGGATCTCCTCGATCGGGAACAGCTCTTCCTCCGAGAACCATTCCGTCTCCTCCTTCGTGATGACCTGTGAAACGAGCACATGCGGCTCCGAGGCATCGTAGTGGTGCTCCAGACGGCAGGATGCCTTGATGACAATGGATGTCTCGCTCTCCGGGCTGCACCCGCTCCTGCGGACAGCCTCGAGTCCATCCCAGCCGTACCAAACGGTCATTGCCATCTGCCGCGGCCTTCCCATGCGGTCCGTTCCTCTTACCGCAACGGCGCTGGCCCATCCGTTCTTTTCTGTTTTCCGGAGGATTTCCGTCACGGCCCCGTTGTCCGGAAAGCCGTAGCTCCCCAGCGTCACCGTAACCGGTTTCTTCAGAAGCCGCAGACGATCGCAGCGCAGAATTCCATAAGGCACGGCAATGTCGGCCAGGTTCACCGCCTCCACCCAATGTGCCTCCGCCGAAAGATCCCAGGAGAAGAGCTTGCGCCGGTACAGAACCTCGTTTCGCTCGCCCGACCAAAGGCATACGTTGGCATAACTCACCGTCTCTCCCGGGCCGTTCAGAACATATTCCTGCGCTGCCACTCTGTCTCCGGCTCCCTCCCTGCCTGCCGCAGGATCGGACTCCCAGGGATATTTGGTGTTGTAGCACAGCTTCCCGTACTCCCACTGCCCGTTGCGGTCTTCCTTGTTCTTCACGACCTTTCCGGTCCGCAGAACGGTCTCCCCGCTTGCGTAATGGTTGGTGCAGCAAAGCCCCGGGCCGTCGAGCACCGTGGTCTTCACGGAATTTTTCTGCGCGCTCTCCCAATCGCCGTTTTCCTCCGTGGCCGTCCAGAAGGGATGGTCCGCCGGAAGAGTCAGGAACAGAAAGGCCTTTCCCAGCCAGTAAACCGACTCCGCACAGGAATATCCCTGCACCAGAGGAGGGAAGGGACCGTAAAATCCGATCGACGGCACGCCCTCTTCGGTCAGAAAATCCTCCCGCTCCAGAAATTGAAGAAGACTTCCCGAGGCGATTCGCCGTGCCCGTCCCGGATTCACAGAGGACTCCCGCAATGCGAAATTGCCGTCAAAGGCCGACACCGCAGCGTTCCGGTAAATGCTGCTGCGTCCCCACAGGAGGACCCAGCCGTCCCGATCGAAAAAGTCCGGATAACTCCGCATCAGGGCGTTGGAATGCTCTTCAAAGGCGCGCGCCACCTCCGGTGCATGCTCGTAGCCGTACCAGCTGCACCAGAGCGGCGCGTACATCTGAAATGCCCAGCACGAGTAAAAATCAAAACTCTGGCCGTCCCGGTACCATCCGTCACCGACATAGTAATTCAGGATGGCTGCCGCATGCTCCTCCATGATCCTCCCGTCCATCGGATACCCGTGCCGCGCGAGAAAGGCCAGGTCCAGCATATTGAAGAGCCGCCAGTTCTGCGGCACGGTGCTGCCATGTGCCCAGCTCGCAAGAAAGGCCGCGATCTGATCCTGCTGTGCCTTCGTATATTGCTCCCAGACCTCTTTGCGCGTCATCTCCAGACCGATCACCAGCGCACAGGTCTCCACCGTCTGCTGGTACGTACGGAAGGGATCCGGCTCCTCCCCGGGGTGCTCCGCTTCGGCCAGCCTTTGCATGTCCTCGTAGCTGCCCACATACCAGGGGCTCTCCGGATCCGTCACGCGCAGAATCCATTGTCCGTAATAATCCCGCAGCCGGATCCCACCGCAGGCCGCCGCAGGATCGTTGACCAGAAGGCTCCCTGCGATGAAAAAGGATCTTGTGAGGCCCTCGAACACCTCTGCCTTCCGCTCCCTCTCCTTCTGCAGTGCAGAAGCCTTCCGGTGCGGATAGGTGATTTCAAACTCTGTTCTCCCGCAAAGGGGCGGCTCCTCCTCCGAGGCGATGTGCCGGAAGAAGCCGTCCATCAGATATTGTGCCGCCTCCAGCCACGACTGCCGGTCCATGCCGGTGTACGGGCTGCGCCGGTAATCCGTGTGCTCGCATTTGAATTTCATCTTTTCCTCTACCAATAGGTTCTCCACGCCGGATTGTGCAGGCGGTTCAGGGCCTCCAGGAAATAATAATCGCCCCAGATCACACACTCATCGGTTCCCTCCGGTCTGCAGGTATTGTACGGACTGTGATGGGAATAGGTCCCGTGCAGCACCAGCCCGTTGGTCTTTGCATCATCCGGTTCAAAGCAGCGGTCCAGCACCGCCTTCAGCAGCTTCCGGGCAAGATCGCGGTAATAGCCGCTCTCCTTCGTTTTCAGCAGGTCGGCCATCTCCAGCATTCCGCAGGCCGCAATGATGGCAGAGGAGGAATCCCGCGGCTGAATCCCGGTCGCGGCGTCATAGATCGATTTGTCCTCCGTCGGATTCTGCACCCTCGGATCCCGGAAGGAGAGTACGTCTCCGTCCCCGAAGGTCAGATCCCAGCAGGGGATCCGGTCCGCCGGCAGATGATTGAGAAAATACGAGGTCACGCGCTTGAAATACGTGATGTACTCCTCCCGCCCGGTATACCGGTAGGCCACCGCCGTGCCGTAAATGCCCCAGGCCTGACCGCGCGCCCAGGCCGATCCGTCCTGATAGCCCTGGCAGGTGGCGCCGTGGTCAAATCCGCCGGTCACCGGATTCATGAAAACCGTGTGCCAGCAGGAATCGTCCTCCCGGATGAGGTTGGCCATCGCCGTATGGATGTGTCTTTCCGCGATCTCCCGGTACTCCTCCTTCCCGCTCTCCTCCGATGCCCAGTAAAGGAGCGGCAGGTTCAGCAGGCAGTCAATGATGAAGCGGTAATTCCCCGGATCCTGCATGCTTCCCCACGCCTGCAGGAACTGTCCGCGCTCCTGGAAGCGCCGCAGCAGCTGATCCGCTGCCAGAAGAGCCGCTTTTCTCGCCTTTTCGTTGCCGTTCAGCTTCCAGGCGGCAACGCAGCTGGGGCTGTAGAGGAAGCCCATGTCATGATGATCCACGTCCTCCAGATTCTCGATTCTGCGCAGGAAGGATTCCACCTGCGCATTTCCCGTCTCCAGCAGCAATTCCTTTTTCTGCGGATCCTTCTCGTTCTCATAGGCCAGCCAGAGCAAGCCGGTATAAAAGCCGGTGGTCCACCCGCGGTTCTCACCGCCCCGGTAAAAATTCCCGACGCTGTTCGCCCCGAAGAACCCATCCCCCCAGCGCGCCGCATTCTCCGCCATTCTGGCAACGCCGATGTCCAGCGCCGCCTGCACCTCCTCTTCGGAAATCACGGGATCCTCCCGCAGATCCTCTTCCCGAATCCACTTGCTCATACGCTCCTCCTGTCCGTTTTCCTAAGCCTTGCCTGTCTCCTTATAACCGAAATTCGGTATGGCCGCCCATCTTTCCCGCAGCCAATGCGCTGCCATCTTCGGACGCCGCTCCCGGTTGAATACGCCCTTCCGGTTGCCGTCGGCCCGGAAGACGCCCTGCACGCTGTTAAAGTCCGCAAAACACCAGAGCTGCTCGCCCACAAAGAAGGTGCGTTTGTCAAACAGCGCATCGATTCTCCGGTAATACTCCACCTGGAATTCCTCTGTCCACATTTCCGCCGGTGTCCCGTGAAGTCCCGGCAGCGTATCGCACCCATACTCGGTCACCATCACCGGCTTGTTCTGCGCCTCCCAGAAATCCAGCTCAAGATCCCAGGCGTAGCAGGCGCTGTCCATGTCTCCGGACAGATTATACCAACCGTAATAACGGTTGATACACACCACATCCATCGTTCTGGTGACAAGATCCCTTGTATAGTCATTCTGGCAGCAGACGAACGTGACCGGTCGGTTCTGCGGATCCTGCCCATGGGTGTAATGATACAGATCGGTCCAATAGTCCAGTGCAGACTCCGGGAAATTCTCCGTGTCCGGCTCGTTGCCCATGGACCACATGACCACGCAGGGATGATTCTTATCCCTTTGCACGAGATCCTGCAATACCTGCCGGTGGTACTCGCGAATCGGGAAGAGATAGGGATCCTCCGTTCCTCCGGCACCGATTCCCACCGCCGGCGTCTCGTCGATCACGACAATGCCCTCCCGGTCGCAGAGCTGATACATCTCCTCCGCGTACGGATAATGGCTGGTCCGGAAGGAATTGGCATGCAGCCAGTGCAGAAGGCTCACGTCCTTCACATTGACCACCGGATTGGTTCCGCGCCCGGACAGATAGAAGTCCTCATGCTTGCCAAAGCCCTTGAAATAAAACGGCTTTCCGTTGATCCGGAATTCCCGGCCCGCGACCTCCACCGTCCGGATGCCGAATTCCTGACAATAACGGTCCTCGCCGAGGCGGATCTCCGCCCGATACAGATAAGGATCGCCCGGGTAGGGCTCCCAGAGGTGAGCCGAGGGAATGCGGATCGATACGGCCTCTCCGTTTGCCGCTGCGACCTCGTTTCCTTCCCGGTCCAGAATCCGGATCTGCGGAACGGCTCCCGTCCTCTCGCCGCCGCAGACCGTCTGAATGCTCACCACGCCGTCGCACCCTTCGATCTGCGGAACAATGGTGAGATCCTCGATGTACTCCCGCGGTGTCGTATAGATCCGCACCGGCCGGTTGATTCCCGCATAGTTGAAGAAGTCAAAATTGGGAAGGTTGGTCTTCGGCCGGTGCTTTTTGGCCGCCTGCACCGCCGGCACCTGGGCATTGTCGGAGCCGAAAAAGGCCGTATCCTCATTGCCGATCGGAAGGGAGGCATGGCTCAGGGTGTTGTCCGCCGATACCGTGATGCGGAATTCCTTCCCCGGTGTAACCCTCTCCGTGATGTCCGCCTCAAAGGGAAGGAAGCCTCCCCTGTGACGCACAAGCTCTTCTCCGTCAATCCAGACGACGGCGTCATGGGCTACCGCATCAAAGCGCAGCACCAGGCGCTGCCCGCGAAACACCGACGGCACCGTCACTGCCTTCTCATAATAGACCTTCCCGCAATGGTTCCGATAGCTCGGATCCTCCCGCTGATCGTTGTAGGAGGCCGGTACATACAGCTCTTCGTAATCCGAGGGAAAATGCTCCTGCCAGGCCTCCTTTTCCCCGTTTCCTTTATCGATCTGAAATTTCCACATGCCGTCCAGGCTGAGGATATTCCTCACTTCATTCTGTATCGGATACATTTCGTTCTCCTCCCATCTTTCCATCTACCGCACGCCTGCTGCCAGACGTTGCACTCTCCGTCGCCTTTCTCACACGGCTGCCGCAACGATCAGCCGGAGCCGGTTTTCCTTCGGGCAGATCCGCAGACGGTATACGCTGTGCTGCCACATCTCCCCCAGCCGCGCGTCCCGGATCGGGATTTCCTCGCAGCCGACGTCCGCAGCGCCCTCCAGCCGGAAGCTCCCGACGTCTCCCAGCCGGATTTCCCAGACACCGGCGGGCGCCTCCTTTTCCGAAAGCCGCACCGGATACGGCTTTTCATACGTCATCAGCGACAATTCAAAAGACGCTCCCGCGGGCAAGCCTTCCGCCCGATCCTCGAGAACAATCTGCCTTCCCTTTTCAAAGCATACCGCTCTCTCATAGGAATGCACACA
>CAVAUJ010000031.1:0-16988 GCA_963591995.1 Succinivibrio sp. | reverse complement strand
TGCGCCTTTGCCATCCTGCAGGCAGCAGCTCACCGCGCCTGCGCCGTATGCCTCGCCGGCCAGCTGCTGCACCGCTTCCGCATCCGCCGTCCGAAAGGTCGGCAGATTGTGGTACTGCGACTGCATGGTCCATATGCTGTAACGGTCTGCCGAAAAGGTCTTCGCCGTATAGGTCTCCACGCCAAGGTCGATGAAAAAAGGCCGGCCGTTCCGATAAAGCGTGAAGGATCCGACATCATTATGGTTGTGGCTGTCGCCGTTGTCTCCTGCCTTTACCGCCAGGACGAACTCTTCGTCCCTCGCGATCAGAAGGCCGCAGCTCTCATAATAGACATCCGGCACCTTCCCGGCTTTTCCGCATTCCTGCGGCTCTCTTCCCATTTCCTCCGCCAGGGCTGCCTGGCGAAGCCTCTGAAAGAGACTGATTTCCCCGGGCAGCGTCCGCTCTTCCCGCGTCTCCTCCCGGAAATCCTCCGCTGCCAGCCTCTGCAGCTCCGGCAGCCCGCAGGCTCTGCCGAAACAATATTCCCCGGCCGTTCTCCTCCCCGCCAGCGGCGAGCAGTCCGCGAAATTAATATAATACGGACCCTGCACGTGCACATGCACGATGTAGGCCGCAAGGTTTTGCAACAGCGGTGTCCGGTACAGACGCTGTATGCGTGCAGGCTCCTCCAGTCCCCGCTCCATCAAAGAGAGCGCCGTGTACAGACAAAGTCCCGCATGGGAGTAGTATTGTGCCCCCTCATCGCAGCAGCCGTCCTCTCCGTATTCGTCCAGAAAGAAATCCAGCGACCGCGCCGCCTTCTGCAGGAGCTCCTCCCGCTCCTTCTCTGTCAGAGCATCCTCCTTTCGGGTCAGTGCCGCCAGAAGAACGTTCCCGGTGATCCACGGTGTCCAGTTGAGCATCTTCGAGATGCCGTCTCCCATCCACCAGAAATGTCGGGTCAGGTACGGGGTAAAAATTCTCCTTTGCAGCTCGGTATTCACGTATTCCGAGAGAAAGGGAGAAATCTCTGCCAGCCTCGGCCTCAGCAGCTGCTCCGCAAGGGCGACGGATGCCCCCGTCTCTGCCGCGAACAAATCCAGCACGGGCCGGAGGTCCCTCGGCAGCGGGTATTGCACCGCGTCCCGGACATCGCTGTTGTGCGCCGGCAGGCACCAGGAGGTCTGCTCCAGCAACAGCCAAAGGCCGTCCAGGGCCTTGGAAAGGAACCGCCCCCCGTTCTCGCAGGCCTCCGCCAGAACCAGCGCATCCACCATGCGGAGCCTTTCAAAGAACTTCTCCTCATAATGCACCCGGTTCCCCGTCTGCGAGAATTCCCGGTAATCCGACAGCAGAATTTCCGGCCACTCCTTCGCCAGTGCCGCCTCTGCGTCCCGCAGCAGCTGCCCCCGATAATCCGAAGGAAGTCCTTCCCAGAAAGCCCTGCTGCTGCAATCCGGCAGGCAAAGGCCGTGCAGGACACCGCCCGCCACAGCCTCCGCCACCATATGTCTTTGTGTTCGATTCCTGCTCATCTCTTTCGGTTATCTCTTCCGATTATTTTTTCCGGTTATTTCTTCCGGTTATCCCTTTACCGCTCCCGACGTAATCCCCGCAACGAAATATTTCTGGAGCGAGAGGAAAACGATCAGAACCGGGATCAGTGAGAGCACGGATGCCGCCATGATCAGCCCGTATTCCGCCGAATACTGGGAGATGAACATCTTGAGTCCGATCTGCAGGGTCTTTTTCTTCTCACTTGTTAAGTAAATCAAGGGGCCGAGGAAATCGTTCCAGGTGTTGACGAAGGTGAAGATCGTCAAGGTCGAGAGCGCAGGCTTTGAGAGCGGCAGCATGATGCGCCGGTAGATGCCGTATTCGCTCATGCCGTCAATCCGTGCAGCCTCACACAGGGAATCCGGAATGCCCTCGTAGAACTGCCGCATGAGGAACACGCCGAAGGCCGAGAAGGCCTGCAGAATGATAATCGCCAGGTGCGTGTCGGCCAGCCCGAGCCTTCGCATGAAGATGAACTGCGGCACCATGTACACCTGCCACGGAACGGCAATGGTCGCAATGTAGGCAAGGAACAGAAGGTTCCTTCCCTTGAACTCCAGCTTGGCAAAGGCATAAGCCGCAAAGCTCGATGTCAGCAGCTGCAGAATCGTCACAATCACCGTCAGCTTGACCGTGTTCAGGGTAAAGGTCAGCAGCGGGATCTTGGTCCATATGTCCACGAAATTCTGCCACCGCGGCGTGAACCCGATCCATTGGTAAGGGATGACGAAAACATCCTTGTTCAGCTTCAGGGAAGCCGTCAGCATCCAGACAAAGGGGATCAGCATGATGGCCGCAAGGAGGGCCAGCAGCGCATAGATTATGATTTTACCGATCAATCTGTTCTTCGATTTGCTTTTCATCTTCTCCGATACCTCCCTGCCTCAGTCATTGGCGTAGTTCTTCTCACCGCGGAACTGGATCAGCGTGATGATCAGAACGATCACGAACAATACCAGAGAAGCAGCCGAAGCCGTGCCCAGCTTCCAGTCACGGAAGGCCTTCTCGTAAATGTAGTAAACCAGCACGATGGCACTCTGGTTGACGATTCCGTTGGAGCCGCCTGCCAGCATGTACACGATGTCATAGATCTTGAAGCAGTTGATGGTCAGCATGATCACGACAAAGAACGTCGTGGGCCGCAGCTGCGGAACGGTTACGTAGCGGAAGCGCTGCAGCGCATTGGCGCCGTCCAGGGAGGCCGCCTCGTAAAGCTCCGTATTCACGCCCTGAAGCCCCGCCAGATAGATGACCATGTAATAGCCCATATTTTTCCAGATGGAGAACATGATGATGGTCATCATGACCGTCCCCGGCGCCGCTGCCCATTTCAGGGCATCCATGTGCAGAACATTCATCAGGAACTGATTGGCAATGCCGCCCTTGGCCGGTGTGAAAATCATGTTCCAGACCGCTGCAACGGCAACCAGCGATGCGACATAGGGAAAGAATGCCACCGTACGGAAGAATTCCCGCCCCTTGATCGGCTGGTTTAAGAGGATGGCGAGTCCAAGAGCCACAGCCAGGGTGATCGGCACGGTGAAAATACTGTAGACCACGGTGTTCTGCAATGCCGACAGGAAACGTCCGTCGCTGAAAATCTCGCGAAAATTGTTCAGCCCGACGAAGGTCATGGCATTGCTGCCGTCCCAATCGGTGAACGCCATGACGAAGGCCATGATGATGGGGCCCAGGGTAAAGACCGCAAAACCCACAAAATTCGGTGCGATAAATGAATAAGCAACCAGATTTCTCCTTCTCACTCTCCGTTTCATGCTCGCGGTCAGTGCCGCGGTATCCGCTTGCTGTACGTTGCTCATAGGCTCCTCCTGTTCGTTCCTCTCTCCTTGCCCGTGCAGGTAGACCGTGCAAGTAACCAAGGAAAAGGGAGGACACCGCGTCGGTGCCGACGATGTCCTCCCTTACGTTCTGTGCTATGTCTGTATCAGGCTCTGTCTATTCCGCCAGAACGGCCTGCACGCCCTCGTTCATGGCGGCGATGCCATCGTCAACGGATTCGGACTCTGTCATGATCAGGTCATGCTGCTCGTTCAGAACCGTCTCGATCTCCGAGGACTTGCTGCTCGCACCCATCTCCAGATAGGTGTGGGAGGTGATCAATGCCTCCTTCGAGGTGTCATCCTGCGGGAAGCCGTCCATGGATGCGATCGCCTCTACGATGGCATCGTTGGTCATAGCCGGGATGTTGCCGGTATCTGCGAGAACCTGTGCGCCCTCCTCACCGGTTACGAACTTCACGAACTCCCATGCCTCGTCCTTATGCGGTGCGGAGGTCGGAATGGACAATGCGGTAATCGTGGCAAGGGTCGAGCCGGGCTCCACACCCTCTGCGTGCGGATACTTCACCATGCCCCAGTTCGAGCACTCGGTGTACTCACCGCTCTGAATCTTCTGGATCAGCGTGGAGATGAACCAGGAGCCCATGTTCAGCATGCCGACGTTCCCCTGTGCGAAAGCGTCCGAGTAATGCAGTCCCTGGGTCTTCAGTGTTGCGTAGTCCTGGCAGACGCCGTCGCTCTGCTGCGCGAGCACCATCTCGTAATAGGGCTTGGTCCACTCGTACTCTCCGTCCACTGCCGTGTGCTTGCCGTCGAGGATTCCCATCAGCTGAACAGCCGATCTCCAGGTGTGGTAGTGAGCACCGTATACCTCCGATCCCGGCGTGGTGTCTGTGACGGATCTTGCCAGGGCATCGTACTCCTCCCAGGTCATATCGTTCGTCGGATAGGCAACCCCGGCGTTGTCAAAGACATCCTTGTTGTAATAGAGAACCCAGATGTCCGAACGGAAGGGCAGCTCATAGAGCTTGCCGTCCATCGTCACCTGATCGGTGATGCCGTTGTATTTGGAAAGATCCACGCCGTCCTGGCTGATGAGATCATCCAGCGGTTCCAGAACGCCCTTGCTCACCAGCGTCACATAGCCCGGCACGTCCTTGATGGTGACGACGTCAAAATCCGATCCGCCTCCGGAGAGCTGTGTCCCCAGAACCGTGGAATAATCGGTGGAGCCAAGATCCACCATGTTGATCTTGATGTCCGGATGCTCCGCCTCAAAAGCGTCGATCAGGGGCTGATAATATACCGTCGAAGCGATGTCCCACAGTGCCCAGTTCAGGGTTGTGACGTCACCGGTCGTCTCCGACGATGCGGAAGCCGACGCGTCGGAAGCATCGGTGGCTTCCGTTGTCTGCGCCGCTGCGTCCGCATCGGACGATGCCGCGGTATCCGATGTTCCCCCGCACCCTGCCAGAGAGGTCGCCAACATGCCGGCCGTCAATACTGCTGCCAATACTCTTTTTTTCATCCTTACCCTCCTGTTGATGAAAGCTCCGCCGTCGACAGCAGCTCCGCACGTACCTTGCTTTCCCGTCGGAAAATCCAGGTGTGACAAAGCGGCTGCAGCGATGGCTCAAATGCTGGACTCAGTATATCGGCCCCGGTCTTTCTCCGGAATGAAGGATTTTTCCACGATCCTGTCATTTCTCTTGCTCTTTGTGCGAAAATATGTTTATTTTTTCGAGAAACCTGTACTTTCTTACGATTCCGGCCCCTTCAATGCCGCGGAATGCACAATTTTCCATGGTTTCCGGCGCCTTTCTGTGTCAGGTTGTGGGAAGTGCAAAAGGAAGTGTATACTGGTGCATCATGAAACCTTCTCTTTGTAAATTCTTACATACAGGTCGCCCCTGCGGGTCCGATCCGGCTCCCAGGCGCTGGTATCGGACCATCCGAGGGGAAATTGTGCTGATTTCCGTTCTCTTTACCGCAGTCCTCGCCATGGCCATCGCCTTTTTCAGCTATGCCAGCTTCATGCGCACGCTCCGCGATTCCGAGCAGTCCTCCACGGAGAGCAACCTGCAGGTGGTAGGCACCGAGCTGGAGCTCTCGCTCGATCGCGTCATGAGCTTTGCCAACTGGGCCACCATCGACTCCTCCATGTCCAACTATCTGACGCACATGCAGAAGGTGGACGGCGCCCTTTCCCGCAACGACCGGCTGATTGCCTTCAACGCGTATGAAATCTTCAACAACGAATTCATCTCCACGGCAAGGGGCTATTATGTCAACCGTGCCGTTCTCATGACCGCGGACGGCACGCACTACCTGCAATGCCTGCGGAGCATCGCCCCCTCGTCCATCATTGACGTACGGACACAGATTCTCCAGGCATCCTGGTTTGACACCCTCGCGTCCGCCTCCTCCTATCAATGGCATCTGGAGACATCTTCCCTCTGCGGGAGCGATGCCTTTCTCCCCGTCGTCCGCACCATCCAGCAGCCGACCAATGCCAATACTGCCGGATACATCTTTCTCGAGGTTTCACCGGACATTCTCACGGATGCACTCTCCGGCATCCGGCTGGAGGAGGATGCCGCCCTCTACATCACATTGAGCCAAGAGACCTACGAATACCGGGACGGAGAGCTCCTTCCCGCACAGCTTCCGGCGCAGGCAATCACCTATTCCTTAAGCCGGGCGGGCATCCGGCTCTCCATGGTTCCGTCCTCCGCTCTTTTTCACACGCAGCAGCTGTATTATGTGCGCCTTACGATCCTGATCTTTCTTCTGATTCTCTTTGCCGGCTTTCTCCTCTCCCTGGCACTCCGGCGGCTCATCTCCCGTCCGGTTGGCCGTCTGGTAAGCGCCGCCGGCCGGATCGGCTCCGGCGACTTCACGCCGGATCCTTCCATCGTGTGGGACAATGAGCTGGGCGATATCGGCCGCAGCATCAATGACCTTGCCTCCAACGTCGCCTCCCTCATGGCGCGCAGAATTCAGGACGAGAGGCAGCGCCAGGAGCTGGAGTACCAGATTCTCCAGTCCCAGATCAACCCGCATTTCCTCTACAATACGCTCAACACCATCAAGTGGATGGCAACCATCCAGGGATCGGACGGCATTGCGGAGATGTCCACGGCCCTCTCCCGGCTCCTCAAGAATGCCGCAAAGGGCACACAGAACCTCATCCCCCTCTCCGATGAGCTCTGCCTCGTCAATGATTACCTGACCATTATGAAATACCGCTACGGCGGCACCATCGAACTCGAAATCCAGATGGACGATCCGCAGCTGAATCGCTGCCTTGTGAATCGCTTCTCCCTGCAGCCGATCGTGGAAAATGCCATTTTCCACGGCATCGAGCCAAAGGGAACCGCGGGCACCATCCTCCTTCATGTCGGCCTGCAGCCGGCTTCCTCCGCAGAGACCCGGAAGCTGCTGCAGATTGACATCACCGACAACGGCGTCGGCATGGACGCCGCCATGCAGGAGAAGGTGCTGCAGCAGAGCGACGGCGCATCCACGGACTTCTTCCGCCACATCGGCATCTCCAATGTCCATCAGCGGATCAAGCATTATTTCGGAGAGCCCTACGGCATCACCATCCGCAGCGAGGTCGGACAATATACCACCGTGACCATCACCATCCCCTGCTGCACAGACCTCAACCAGCTGCGGAAAACAGAAGGAGCAAGCGTATGACCCGGATATTGATTGCAGACGATGAACCCCTTGTCCAGATCGGACTTCGGTCCATGCTCTCCAAGGGCTTTGAGGATATGGAAATTGTCGGAGCCGCGGGGAACGGGGAAGAGGCCCTGCAGCTCATCGGCGAGCTGCGGCCCGATATCGTCATTGCCGACATTAAGATGCCCATTAAATCCGGGCTGGATGTGCTCAAGGAGTCCAAACAGAAGTACGGGCCGGTCCCGGCCTTCATCATGCTGACTGCCTATGAGGAATTCGATCTGGTTCGGCAGGCCATCACCCTTCAGGCGGTGGATTACCTGGTGAAAATCGAGCTCGATTCCGATTCTCTCCGTGCTGCGCTTCAAAAGGCCGTCCGGCGGATCGCTCCCTATCAGCAGCCGCAAACCGGTTCCTCCGCCGGCACCGCCGAGGCCTCTCTCGAGGCCTTTCAGCAGAAGCTCCTCACCCGCCTTCTCGCCAATTCCGTACCCTCCGAGGAGGTCCTGCAGGCTGAAGCCGCCAAGGTGAAGCTCTCCCTGGATTTCAACCGCTACATTGCCGCCTATGCCGTACTCTCCTCCGATGCCGCCGCAGGCGGCGATGCGCAACGTGACCGTCGGCTCACACTCTACGCCTCCTGCCTCTCCATGACGCGGCAGATTGTCGAGCGCTATGCCGGCTGCTATTTCATCTCCAACGATCCGCAGCACTTCACGATGATCTTCTATTTCCGAGAGGTCCAGCCCGTTGCTGCCGCCATGGAGCAGATCCAGGAGGCGCTGACCCATGCCTCGGAAATGATCCGGTCCTATTTCCGCGTCCCGCTCTGTTTCGGCATCGGCACCGCCGTATCCTCGGCGATGAATCTCCCGGACTCCTTTGAGGAAGCCAAGAGTGCCGCCGCCTGTGCCGATGAAAAGAACCCGGTCCGGCTCTTCAGCCACATCGTCGGAGCCAACCGCCGTTCCGGCAAGGACAAGATGATCGCCGCCATCCACCGGTACATCGATGAGAACCTCGGCGGCAAGCTGCAGCTCAACGACGTCGCCAGAGAATTCGGCCTCTCCCCCGCCTACCTCTCCTTCATCTTCAAGAAGAATTCCGACGTCGGCTTCTCGGAATACGTCAACTCCCGCAAAATCGAAAAGGCCAAAAAGCTCCTGCTCTCCGATGACATGAAGATCTATGAGGTGGCCGACGCCCTCGGCTTCGAATCCGCCTTCTACTTCTCCAAGGTGTTCAAGAAAATCGAAGGCATCAGCCCCCGGGAGTTCATTGCCAAGAAGTCGGAGGAGTGACGGCTGCCGGCAGCTATCCTCTTTTCTGCCTCAGCTCATCCATTTCCCGGTTGATCTTCTCCAGCTCCGTGCTCAGGCGTTTGATTTCCTCCTCATACAGGCGAATTGCTTCCTGCAAGGCCGCCTGTACCAGCGACAGTTTCTCCGGATCGTCCAGGAGCTCCTTGTAGCGGTACGGATTCCTGCTCTTGATCTCGTTCACTTCTGCCTGCAGGGCGCGGATCTGACTTTCCAGCTTTCTCTTGATTTCCAGCAATTTCTCCGGCGGGAAATCATCCTCCTGCTCGGCTTCCGGGCCTGCCGCGTTGAAAATTTCATCATAGATTTCCTGCAGCATCTCGATGTCGCCGTCCTCATAGGCTCTGGTTGCACGGCGGAAGAGCTCCTGCTCCCGTTCCGTTGCATTGGGATTTACATCCGGGTGGAGCTTCTTGATAATCTTTCGATAGAGGTCCTTGGCGCTTGGACGTTCCTTCTCTCCGGAAACATCTCCGTTCTTTTCTTCTTTGCCGGAAGGCTTCTCCGAACCCTCTCCGATGCATTTGCTCTCTGCCGTTCCCGGATCACCATCGCCGGAATTTTCCGAATTTTTTCCGCCCGTTCCGCCGTCCGGATCGGCCGCACCGTATTTTTCCTGCCAGCGCTGTTCGGATTCTCTTTGCCTGCGTTCCTTTTCTGCCTGCGCTCTCTGCGCTTCTTCTGTGCGACGGCACTCCTCCTCCAGCTTCTCATGGAAGGCCTTGTATTCCGACGCAATCTGTTCTTCGACGGCTTCCTTTGATATCGTCTGTTCACGGTTCAGCGCCGCGCGTGCAAGCTCAATCCGGCGCTTCAGCTCCAGAATGACATATTCCTGATGGTGTGCCCTGTTCTCATAGGAGCCGACCTCCCTCGCATATCGGGCCAGCAATTCCGGGCAAATGTGATAGAGGAGGTCCTCCTTCTCCTGCAGCAGCAAGGCCAGCTGCGCACGCAGAATGCGAATCTCCTCCTTTATCCCTCCGTTAAAATCCACAACTGTAACATCATCCATTGCCGTCTTTTCAATCCTTCATATACACATCAATGAATATCTCGATCTGCTCCGGCGGAAGGTCCTTTCTGAACGCATTTCCAATGTCGCCGTCCGCTACCACGCCATATACCTGCTTGCCTGCATTCATCAGATTGAACAGAATCTCATTGCACCTGCGAGGAATGTAGCCGAGCTTGGCACCTTCCATCGTATCGATGCGGATCGCGCGGCTGTCATATTGGTTCTCCGGTTCCAGAAGGAGCCTGACCGTGTCGCCCTCCTGCAAGGCCTCTGCCAGCTGCGCGATGTTTTCCACATAACGGGATCCATTGATTCGCGTGTTCAACAGATGCAGCTCCTGTGAGAACGGCTTTGGCAGATCAATTCCGTTTTCCTTCAGAAAAGACAGCGCACGCTGCGCTTCATCCGCTGCTGCAACAGCGGTTTCGTCGGTCATCTCCCCGGCCGCCGTCTCTTGTTTTTGACGTTCCCGTTCTCTGGCTCTGGCTTCTCTGCGTTCCCGCGCCGCCTGTCTGACGGCTCTCGCCTCCTCCCGGGCTCTGGCCTCTTCCTGCAATTGCTCCTCGTATCTTTTGTCCGCCGCTTCCCGCACCGCGATTGCTTTCTTCCTGTTCCGGCTGACAAATCGCTTATAATCCTTGATCTCCTGCGCCTTTTCGGCGTTATCGTCCCACCAGGTCACATCCATGAGCTCGATGACACTGTGGACACTATTCTCGTTTGCTCCTGTGTCGTAAAGCTCACACAGAAACAGCTCACGATGCTCTCTGAATAGCCAGCAGGCACCTTCCGGCTGTAATTCGCTCAGTGCCATGTGAAACCACGTGCAATACAGCACGCCGTTTCCCCGCAGATCCTCCCAGACCTCGCTCAGCTGCCGCAGGATGTCTGCTACCTCTTCCCGCTCGCCCCAGGCGGCAAGCTTCTCCAATGCGGTGTGAATTTCCTCTGCCAGCTGATTTCGAACCGGCGCCGTTGTTGCCCGCGGGAAGCTGCAATACTGCTCAACGACCTCTCGAATTCCGGTGATATATTGATCGTGTTCCTCTGCTGTATCCATGATGCCTCCCCGCTCCGACGTACACTCCGACCCTGTAACCAGACACCGCACACAGCATGATATTGTCCTGATCTTCAGACATTGCCGTCTTTCTCCGCCAGTTCAAATCGATTGCCGCTGACTGCCGTGATTGCCTTTGAGCTTCTTGCGTACTGCAGGCCCGCTGTCAGCGCAGCCTCCAGGTTTTTCCCCAAGCGTTTGTAGCCGAACAGAAGCGAGGTTTCCTTGATCAGCTCGTCCCTTTCAAGGCTCCCTTTTTGCATCAATACATAATAGATCGCGTTGCTGATTTCCTGTACACTGATTTGGTCCCCGGATCTTTCATTGCTGGTGCGGATGCCGCGCCAGGTCTTGGGATCCTGCGCATCACTCCAGCAAAACAGAATTCCCTTGGTCTTTGTCACCTTAACCTTGGCAGCCTTAAAGGCTTTTTCATATGCCTCCTCTGCTGCCTTTCCCCGGGCTATGTTGAAGGAAGCAAATACCAAGCGAAACACCTCCTCCTTCAGGATCGGTGCCTCAATGTCCACAATAGACCGAATTCTCTCCGCTATAGCCGACTTGTTCTCCGGCTTTGCAAATTCCGCAGAGCTGATCGGTGTCACCTCAATGTTCGCCCTCACATACGGAACTGGCTTTGTTTCTGCGGGCGGGACGGTCACATTTTCTTTCTCATCGGAAGAAGTCTCTTCCTTCCGTTCTTCCTGCTTCGGTTCTTCCTGCTTTGCTTCTTCCTCCAATGTCTGCTGTCCGGCCGAGTTTTCCTCACTTTCCCTTGCTCCCGAAGCATCGCTTTTCATTTCCTGTGGCCTTACAAGCTCTGCTCGTTCTTTCTGCTCATTCGCGGCCTCTGCATCTTCCGCAAGCACTTCTGCAGTCTGCGCTTCTAATTTCTCCCTCAGTCTTTTCTTCTCTTCCTGGTGCTGCGCGAGCTCTTCCTGGCGCTTTTCCTCTTCTGCCGTCATTTCCGCCCGTCTGTGCTCTGCCTCTTCCTTTAACTGATCGAGTCCGGACAGGAGCTTTTTGATCTCACGATCCCGGTTGTCCCACCAGTCCATCGTCCAAACTCTGCATAGCTTCCACCCCAGATGCTGTAATACGCCAATCTGTGCCACCTCGCGGTCTCTGGTGTTTTTGGTCTGACGGTATCCGTCGCCGTCCAACAAAATTCCCATCAGATACTCGTCCGGATTGGTCGGATCCACCACTGCAATGTCCACGTGAAAGTCCGAATGTCCCACAAACGTGACGCATTCGAAACCATGATTTTCAATCGTCCTGCAGATGCTCTGCAGGATTCCGGCTCTTGACAGTTTCTCCTTCGTTTCTGCATTTTCCGCCGTCTGAAAATCATGTCCTTCCGCAAATTTCAGGAAATCCCGGAATGCCACTACTCCTTCCGGCGAATTCTCTGTGATCTTGATGTCCGACGAATAAAGACTGGAGAAGATCGTCATGGTCACCCGGGAACGTGAGAACGCAACATTCAGCCGTTTGCCGCCGCCTTGCTTGTTGATCGGTCCAAAGTTGTTGGAGATACGCCCCTTCTCATCCGGCCCGTATCCAATGGAGAACAGGATGACATCTCTCTCGTCCCCCTGCACATTCTCCAGATTCTTAACAAAAATCGGATCCTCCCCGCCGTTTGCCCAGACATCCAATTCTGCATTGCTCTGGTACTGTTTGCTCAGCAGATTCTCAATCAACGCCTGTTGCTTTACGTTAAATGTGACGACACCGATTGACTCGTTACGAAGCGCAGGATCGTAGAACCTTCGTACAATCTCCTCCACGACTGCCTCTGCTTCCCTGATATTGGTGCTCTTCGTATACCGTCCGTCCACGTGAACGGCGGTTACATGCCGTTCTCTGTCATTTGCAGACGGGAACGTATACATCTTGTTCTCATAGAACTCGTTGTTGCTGAAAGCAATCAGGCTCTCATGCATGCTGCGGTAGTGCCACTGCAAATGCTGGGAAGGAATGCCCAGTGCCAGGGCATCATCCAGGATGCTGTCCAGATCATCCAATGCGATATCATCTACCTCCGGCCCCCCGCCACTGAAGAAGGAGGTCGGCGGCATCTGCTTCGGATCACCGACAATGACGGCATCTCTGGCACGTGCCAACGCGCCAACCGCTTTACACGTTGGCAGCTGCGATGCCTCATCAAAGATCACCACATCGAACAGATCATTTTTCTGCGCCAGATATTGCGCAACGGAATTGGGGCTCATTAACATGCACGGTGTCAGTCGCGGAAGAATATGCGGAATCCGTTCAAACAACGTCCGAATCGACATTCCTCTTGCGTTACTTCCGATCGCCTTGCGCAGAATCGTCATCTCCTGCCCTGTTTCCGCATCTGACCAGGCTGACGGAACTCTGGATGACAGCAGATAAAAGATTTCCCTCTTGGTCTGCTCCAGTAAGAGATCATCCATCTTTTTAAACTGTGCAATGGCCTCATTAAAGGTTGCTCCGGAGAAACTGCTCAGCACATCATCCTGCAAAATAACATTGCTGATCAACGCGTAATATAAGCCCTTGCGATAAGCTCCGATCAGCTCTCCTGCCTTCATTCCCTGTTCGTATGCTTTGACAACCGGTTCCAGTCCGACCTTGACGCAATCCTGCCGCACCTGGTTGTACAATCCCCAATCCTTCAGGGCAGCGGGATACATCATCACATAATCACAGAATTTCATCTCCTGCTCGAACCAGTTTTCCTGTTCCGCATTTGGTATGCGCTGCAGCAGCGAGTTGAACTTCTCTTCTCCCTTCTCCATTTGATCAACACACCTGGTAAGCTCCGTGAACAGCTTGTCGTTTACAGGATCCGCGGCTAATCTGCGAATTGCTTCCATTCCTCCGGGGAATTCCTCCGCCCGGGCCTTTGCCGCCTTTGCGCCGACGTATGCCTTTTCATACTCGCCCTTCGTTCGATAGGTGCGAAGCAGCAACCGGATATCCTCCGGTATCGCTGCATAATACCGCTCCAGATCCTTTGCCTTCTGCTGATAATTGGCAACGCGCCGCAACATTAACGGAAGGCTCTCATAATGGATACTCTTTTTGGCATAGACCTGTATTTCAGCAGTCACCTGTGCCATCGCACCGGACTTGCCAAGGAATTTCTTTCCGGCTGCTGTGTGTTTTGCCAGAAGTTCCTCCATATCAAGCTGCAGGAATTCTTCTTCCCAGTCATCCAGCAAACGTTCCTTATCCGCATTCACCTCCTCCATGCGGTCCAAGTACTGATACGCTGTATCGGTCGGGTTGGCGAGAAGCTTCTGTGTAAGCGGATCCTCCTTTCTGCAAGCAGCATACAAGTCGATCAGAGCTCCCAACGTGTGGATATCCTGCAGGTTTTCCGGCATCTTCCTTTCGAATATTGCCGCCACCTGACCCCCTGCTTCCTTTACCGCAGCCAATTGCTCTGCATAGTGCTCTGCCAACTCTCGAAGCTGTCCACGCACCTCTGCGCTGTAGGATGTCAGCCCAACACCTATCAGCGGATTCCCTGCAATTCCTCCCGTGACAGCCTCTCCTGCTGCCGTCAGTCTGTCGATCAGCGGCAGGTGCGCCTTCAACTCACTTGTCGTCAGTTCTCCAGCCTTGCTCCAATCAAAAGGAATGCTTTTCTCTTCATCACGAACAATTTCATATAGGGCAATCAGCTCCCGCAAACTGTATCCGCAGTTCTGTGTGCGATGAAGATGCTCTGCATATCCGTCAATTCTCTCCCGGCTTTTGTGCGTTTTCTCCCGGTATTCTTCATATTCTGTGCTGCTCCGCGGACGCTGAACAGACAATGCCTTGCTCAGCTGCGTCAACACCTGCTTTTTGTTCGCCTTATCCGAATGCAGCTCCAAGCAGAAATCGCCGATTCCAAGGGCCGTCAATCTCTTCTGTACCACAGACAGTGCCGCCATCTTCTCTGCAACAAAAAGCACTCTCTTTCCCTGTGCCATTAGATTGGCAATCATTCCGGTAATTGTCTGCGATTTGCCGGTTCCGGGCGGTCCATGCAAGACAAAGGTTGTTCCATGCGCCGCCATTTGAATGGCCTTCAGCTGGGTGGCATCTACCGTAATTGGAAGATATACTTTCTCCGATTCCAGACCGGACTTCTGATCCCCCTCGTTCTCTATTTTCCAGTCCACGTGTCCCTTCATGAGGCTGCGAACCATCTTGTTGTGATCCAACATCTCCCCTGCTGTGTGGATGTCATTCCACATCGCAAACTGGGCAAAGCTAAAATTACCGACAACACAGCTCTCAACGACATCCCAGTTCTGCAACGTATAGATCGCACCGCGAACCAGTGCAAACACCTTCCGGATATCCGTTCCATGATCATCCGTCGGAAGGGGGTCCACTCCCGGAATCTCAATGCCGTAGTTCTGCTTCAGCATTTCCAACAGCGTTGTATTGAAATGCGGTTCTTCATCTCTCGCATGCAGTGCATAGCCTTGATTCGCGGATTTGCGGATGATCTCGATCGGGATCAGCATCAGCGGCGCGTAGAATGGAATCTTACTTTCCAAATCCGGAAACCATCGAAGCAATCCAACTGCAAGATACAGGCTGCTCACGCCATTCTCCTGCTGAGAAGCCCTGGCTGCACGGTAAATCGCAGTCAGCTCCCGTTCCAGCTGCGCTGCTGTGCAGAAAGTATACAGGCGATGATTGTGGTATTCCTGACGGATGCTTTCATTAAAGTCAAACGATTCCGACACCGGCCATTTTGTTATCTCGTAAACCCCACGCTCTTTCAGGGCCTTCTGCAGCCACGGAACCGGCTTGCATTTCTTCCCCTTTTCATCAACCGCCACATAGGAAAGCCCAAGGATCCACTCCGGCGCCGGCAGCAAATTAAATTCATGTCCATCCGAAATGGCATCCTCCAGCTCGTCGATATGGCTTGACATGATTTGCTCAACCGAGGTATTCACCGGCAGGTTTAAAAGTATGTTACGGGAACTAAGATCCAGGAGCTTGCTCTCCCATAATTCCTTCTTGCTGACAATCTTACGGGGCTTTGCCGCAGTATCGTCAGTGAGCTTGATTCCCACATTGATCGGGGCATTTGTAACCGCTTCCTCCGCCTTCTCGGCAACCTCAATCTGATATACGCCATTTTCCCGCACACGTGATGCAAGCGGCTTAATTCCGTGCAACCGGCAAAGATAGACATCAATTGCAAACCGGAATGCGCCCGACTCCAACTGACTCTTCCCGACCTGCTCCGCCTGCTCAAAACTCATCTGTTTATCCGCACACATTGCCGTGCACTCAACAAAGGTCAGCTCATCCGATCCATTTCCGATTCGTTTTTTCAGCGCTTCCGGATTATCGACAATCTCATCACAGGAATTCAGCTCTTTGACAGATCTCTCTTTCAGCCAAACACCTGCAAAAATATGTCCCTCCATCATCACCAATAACGGATGCAGTCCCATCTGCTCCAACAACGCAGCATACAGCAGGGTCATATCCATACAGGTTCCGAACCGCTGTTCCATAATCGTTTCCGGCGTACGGATACGCTGCCCACTTGAAAAGCTAACCGGCGGCTCTGCATAGACGATGTTCTTTTTCTGAATTGCAGCGTAGGCCGCTGCCGCCAAATCTCTAATGCGATTGGGATCATGAAATTGATAACCCTCGATCGAATTGGTTTTATTCCATTTGGCCAGGCGCTCCGCAGCATCATGCATCAACGCAGGAATCACCGGGTGGTTCGGCATTACAAATGCAGGCAACAGGTTGCGATAGGTCCCATAGCCCGGCCATTGATCGTAAGCCAACACCTCCATCTGACTTCTGACACTGCATAGCACTTTCTCCTCCAGGCAAAGCTCCACCAGGATCTCCGCCGTCGACGATTCCGTCATTTCGGCCAGTTCTCTTCCGTCAATTACCAATTGCGGATCCGAAAGTGTAACCGGCTTACCGGAGGGAATTCCATCAATGCCTCGGCGAAACTCCTTGAAAAAAGCCACATTCGACGTGATGTGTAGATTGCAGCCTTCCAGTACATTTCCCGTTCGGTTTAGGATCTTAATATCCCTGATCGGAGAAACACCGTTCTCATACAGGGCGTAGTTAAAGACCGTACTCCTGCCAATATACAGATCAATCAACGCCTGCCCATTTCCTGCATCACTCATAGCATGCCTCTATTCTGCTCAATGTAATTGATGATTTTCTTTACGAAGTCGATCTGCTTCGCAGTGCGGAACATCTTCCTCCAGATAGATTGGTCAAATCGTTGGATATTCTTATTATATAGCAAATCCATTTTAATTAAGTGCCCTGTTTTGATTTGTCATCCGCTGCCATGAACGAATTTAATTGATAAACAAAAACCCGGAAACCACTGAATTACAGCGATTCCCGGGAAACCAATCGAGAGGTGCCAACCAGATTTGAACTGGTGATCAGGGTTTTGCAGACCCACGCCTTACCACTTGGCTATGGCACCATATGAAATTGCAAAATGACTCCGACGGGAATTGAACCCGTGTTACCGCCGTGAAAGGGCGATGTCTTAACC
>CAVAUJ010000030.1:0-29453 GCA_963591995.1 Succinivibrio sp. | reverse complement strand
ATCTCGAAGCTGACGAAGTCAGCGCTGATCGGACAACTCCGCCAGGACCCGTCGCCCGGCCGGCGAGTGAACGGCAACGATCATTGTATTGCAGCCATCCGATGGGCTGCACCGCACGCGGCGCACGGCGCCGGAGGAGAGAGGAAATGGACCGACAGAATCTGACCCTGCTCACCGATCTGTATGAACTGACAATGATGCAAGGCTATTTTAAACACAAGGATGAGAACAAGACCGTCATTTTCGACGCTTTTTTCCGCAACAATCCCTTTGACGGCGGGTATTCTGTCATGTGCGGCGTGGAGCAGCTGATCCGCTACATCAAGGATCTTCACTTCTCTTCACAGGACATCGCCTATCTGCGCAGCACCGGTATTTTTGATGCTGACTTTCTGGATTATCTGGCGGATTTCCGCTTCCACGGCGATATCTGGTGCGTTCCGGAGGGCTCGCTGATTTTCCCGCGGGAGCCCATCGTCAAGGTGGCGGCGCCGATCATGGAGGCCCAGCTGGTGGAGACCGCCATCCTGTGCATCATCAACCACCAGAGTCTGATCGCCACCAAGGCGGCCCGCATCTGCTATGCCGCCAAGGGCGCCCCGGTCATGGAGTTCGGTCTGCGCAGGGCGCAGGGCCCCGATGCCGGCACCTACGGTGCCCGCGCCGCCGTCATCGCCGGCTGCTGCGGCACCTCCAACGTGCTCTGCGGCGAGCTCTTCGATGTGCCGGTCCTCGGGACGCATGCACACAGCTGGATCATGAGCTTTGACAGCGAATTCGAGGCCTTCAAGACCTACGCCGAGCTCTATCCTTCCGCCTGCACGCTCCTCGTTGACACCTACGACACCCTCGGGAGCGGCATTCCCAATGCCATCCGGACCTTTGATTATATGAAGGAGCACGGCTTTTCCGTCGATCACATCGGCATCCGTCTCGACTCCGGCGACCTTGCCTATCTGACGAAGGAGGCCCGGAAGATGCTGGATAAGGCCGGCTATCCGCAGGCAAAGATCACCTGCTCCAACGATCTGGACGAGCATCTGATTGCCTCCCTTTACCAGCAGGGCGCCAGCATCGATTCCTTCGGCGTCGGAACGAACCTGATCACCGCCAAGGACAATCCGAGCTTCGGCGGTGTCTATAAGCTGGCCGCCGTGCAGCAGGAGGACGGCACCTTTGAGCCGAAGATCAAGCTGTCCGAGAACACGGAGAAGATTACCAACCCCGGAGACAAGAAGATCTACCGCGTCTATGACAAAAACAGCCATAAGGTGAAGGCAGATCTGATCTGCTTTGCCGATGAGGTGTATTCCGAGGAGGAGCCCCTCCTGCTCTTCGATCCGAAGGAAACCTGGAAGAAGACACTGCTGCAGCCCGGCGATTTCACGCTGCGCGAGATGCTGGTGCCGCTGTTCCGGAGCGGACAGTGTGTCTATGAATCTCTCCCCACCATGCAGATCCGGGATTATTGCCTTGCGGAGCAGAACACGCTCTGGGAGGAGTCGCGCCGGCTCGAAAACCCTCACCAGATTCACGTCGACCTCTCCCGGAAGCTCTATGACACCAAGCTGCAGCTCCTCAGCCGGAGCCGCTGACCGCAGCTGCATTCGCCGAAGAAATATTCACCGAAGGAACATTTACCGAAGGAATTGGCTGAATGCGACAAGGAATGCCTCCGCCGCCGCAAGGAGGCTCTCTTCGTCCCGAATGGTGACACCGGAGAGCGGATAGCTCAGCTGAAAATAGGGCTGTCCCTTCCGCTCTCCCTTCGGCAGTCCCTTGGGCATGAACTTCAAGCGCCCCTTCTGCGATGCCAGAAAGGCCGGGATGTTCTCCACATGCACGGCGGCATCCTTCTGCATCGTGATGCGGATGCTGCCGTCTCCGCCGATGATCTCGGCGATGTCCAGCTTCCCCGCAACGGAGCGGATGAGTGCCACCCGCAGGAGGTTTTCCGCAGGAGCCGGTATCTTCTCACCGAAGCGGTCCCGCATCTCATCCCGGATGTCGTCGCAGTCTTCCAGCGAGCTCACCGAGGCAATCTTCTTATAGATGTCCAGCTTCTGCGACTCGCTCCGGATGTAGCTTGCCGGGATAAAGGCATCTGCCGACAGATTGACGCTCGTGCTGCTCTCCTCCTCCACCGGAAGGCCCTTGGCCTGCTTCACCGCCGTATCCAGAAGCTTGCAATACAGATCATACCCGACGGCTGCCATGTGACCGTGCTGTGCCTTTCCCAGAACCGCGCCGGCGCCGCGGATTTCCAGATCCCGCATGGCAATCCGGAAGCCGCTCCCAAGATCCGTGAACTCACGGATGGCAGAAAGTCTCTTCTCCGCCACCTCTTTGAGCATCTTGTCCTTTTTGTACATCAGGAACGCATAGGCCGTTCGATTCGAGCGCCCCACACGTCCGCGCAGCTGGTAGAGCTGCGACAGTCCCATCCGATCCGAATCGTGAATGATGATGGTGTTCACATTGGAGATGTCCAGACCCGTCTCAATGATGGTCGTCGACACCAGCACATCGAGCTCTCCGCGGATGAAGTCGTACATGATCTTCTCCAGCTCCGTCTCGCTCATCTGGCCGTGGGCAAAGGCAATCCTCGCCTCCGGAATCTGCTGCTGCAGCCGTGCCGTCACCTCTGCGATATCGTTCACACGGTTGTAGACATAGTATACCTGTCCTCCCCGTGAGAGCTCCCGCAGGACGGCCTCCCGCACCATTTCCTCGTTGTACTCCAGCACGTAGGTCTGAATGCTGACCCGGTCCTGCGGCGCCTCCTCCAGAACACTCATGTCGCGGATGCCGATCAGACTCATGTGCAGGGTCCGCGGAATGGGCGTTGCCGAGAGCGTCAGAACATCCACATTCTCCCGGAGCTTCTTGATCTTCTCCTTGTGTGTCACGCCAAAGCGCTGCTCCTCGTCCACAACCAGAAGCCCCAGTCTTTTGAACTTCACATCCTTCGATAGGAGCCGGTGCGTTCCGATTACGATATCCACCCGGCCGCCGGCCAGCCCCTCCAGCGTCTTTTTCTGCTCTGCCGCCGTGCGAAAGCGCGAAAGCGTCTCCACGCAGACGGGATATTCCCTCATTCTCTCCGCGAAGGTATTGCCGTGCTGCTGTGCCAGAATGGTCGTAGGCACCAGCACCGCCACCTGCATGCCGTCCTGGACCGCCTTAAAGGCTGCGCGGATGGCGATTTCCGTCTTGCCAAAGCCCACGTCCCCGCAGATCAGCCGGTCCATAATCCGGTCGGATTCCATGTCCCTTTTGGTATCCTCGATGGCATTCAGCTGGTCCTGTGTCTCCTCATAGGGAAACAGCTCCTCAAATTCCTGCTGCCATACCGTATCCTTCTCAAAGGCATGGCCCTTCATGGCCTGCCGCCTGGCATAGAGCTGCACCAGATCCTCGGCCACCTCGGCCACAGCCCCCTTGACCCGGTTCTTGGTCGTGCTCCATTCCGATGAGCCGAGCTTGCTGAGCTTTGGCTTTGCCGCCTCCTGTGAGGCGTATTTCTGCAACACCTTGAGCTCTCCCGGCAGGATATAGAGCGTTCCGCCTCCGCCGTACTCGATCTTGATGTAGTCCTTGGCGATGCCGTCCACCTCTATTTTCTCTACGCCGCGGTAAATCCCGATGCCGTGGTCCTCGTGCACCACATAGTCGCCGACCTTCAGCTCGGCAAAATCGCGGATGCGCTCTCCCTCGCTGCGATGCGCACGCTTTCGTTTCTTCGGCCCGGCACCGAAGATATCCGTTTCCGCGATGACCAGAAAACGAAGGAGCGGATATTCGAAGCCATGGGAAATGCTGCCGTAATAGGTCATGATTTCCCCGTCCTCAAGCATCCGATCCGGATTCTCGCTGTAAAATGCGGACACGCCGCGCTCCGTAAGATCCGCCGCCAGGCGCTTTGCCCTCGTCCTCGAGGCAGAAATTACGATGGTTTTGTATTTCTGCAGCCGGTATTTTTTCAGCTCGGTCACCAGCGTTTCAAAGCTCTTGTTGTATCCCGCCACGCTCCTTGCATGCAGGGAGACCACGCAGGCAGGCCGGAAAAACCGATTGTTCGCGGCAAGGCTCGCAAGCCCCAGACAGCGATAGTGGGCAAGCTTTCCCAGAATGGTCTGCGCTCCGGACACCAGCTCCATCTGCCCTGGCAGAACATACCCTTTCTGGCTGCGGCTGATCATGCTCTCCCGGAATTCCAGCTCCACCGCATCCGCCTCTTCCCGGATGTGCTCCGGCTCATCCAGAAAAACCAGCGTGCTCTCCTTTGGGAAAAGCTCCAGAAAGCTGTCCGTCTGCGGATAAAAATAATGGATGTATCCCTCCAGTCCGTCCAGTCGCCGGTCTTCCCTTGCCTCCTCACAAAGCGCCGCAATATCCTTTGAAAGGCGCGATGCCGCCTCCTGCCGTCCCTGCCCGCGCAGTGCGGCCTCCACCGTCCGCTCCTCCTCACAGATCCTCTCAAGCCCGTCCTCCAGCCGCCGGTCCGATAGGATCATTTCCGTTGCCGGATAGATCCGTATCGTCTCCAGCGGTTCAATGGAGCGCTGGCTCTCCGGATCAAAGCTCCGGATGGACTCCACCTCATCATCAAAGAATTCCACGCGGTACGGATTCTCCTCCGTCAGATCAAAGATATCCAGAATATCTCCGCGCATGGCGAACTGGCCGGGCGCCTCTGCCTGGTAGTTTTTCTCGTAGCCGATGCGGACCAGCCGTGCCGCCAGCTCCTGCATCGAAGCGCGGCCGCCCTTCTGCAGGGTGAGGACGCTCTCCTTCAGGATGCGCATCGGCACCTGCGGCGTCATCAGCGCCGCAAAGGTCGTCACCACCGTGGTGGGCCGTCCCTCCACCAGCCGCCGCAGGCATTGCATTCTCTCCCTCTCGATTTCCTTTCCGCGAAGGTCTGCCTGATAGAAGATCAGGTCACGGGCCGGAAAGCCGACCGTGCTCCGGTCATAGAACAGATACTCGTCCCGAAGCTCCCGCACGCCCTTGTCGGAATAGGTGATGAACAGGCGAAAGCGTCCCTTCGCACACAGTGCCGGCTCCCTGGAGAGCGCAAACGCCAGATGGAGCTTCTGGGACGCAACACAGCCGTCCGCCATGGCCTGTGCTTCCGGTGCCGAGAGTGTATCGACCAGTGTCTGGTACTCCTTTGCCTCACAAAGAGGCGATGTCAATGCCTTCATACCGTTCTATGTATTCCTCATCCGTTGTAGCGATTCATTGCCTTCTGGATTCCCTCCTCCAGAATGCAGGAGACGGCCTCTGCGGCCCGGTCCATGGCCTCGTCGATCTTCCTCCGGTCTTCCCCCGTCGGATGTCCCAGGACATGATCCGCAAGATTGTATTCCGGATTCGGCTTGGCACCGACCCCTACGCGCACCCGCATGAAATTCCCGTCTCCCACGTGCTGCATGATGTTCTTAAGGCCGTTGTGTCCGCCGGCACTGCCCTTTGCCCGAAGGCGCAGCTGTCCCGGGGCAAGATCGATGTCATCCGAAATGACAATCAAATGCGTCGGTGCATCGATTTTATAGTAATCCAGTGCCTCGCGCACCGCCTCGCCAGACAAATTCATATAGGTCAGCGGTTTCATGACGATGACTTTTGCATCGCCGATGCGCCCCTTTCCGACCAGGGATTTCCGGAATTTCGTCGGGCCGTCGATGCGGTAGGCGTCGATGAGCCGGTCCGCCACCTCAAAGCCGACGTTATGCCTGCTGCCGTCATATTCCTTCCCCGGATTCCCGAGCCCGGCGATCAAATACCATTCCTGTTCCATTCCTTTTCTCCGTCCCCTTCTCCAGTGCCTCTCCAGTGCTTCTCCGTTTTTTCTCCGGCGCGTCACCCCATCCGGGATTTCCGCCGATGTCTCCCGATGCAATGGCCATGATAGCATAAATTCCCCCACAGCCAAAAGACGGCAGGAGATGTCCTCTCCTGCCGTCTGCGCGATCCTCACGTTTCGTTTCCCCGTCGGCATGACGGGTACTCCCCTGTGCGTTAACGCGCAATATGAAGTTAATATGAAGTTGTCTGACTCTATGACCTTTCCCCTTCGAACTCACCGTTTGACAGACATTCCCGATATTTGGTAAGGATGGCCTCCTCCACCTCCTTGCGTGCCTGTGCATGAATGGGATGGGCAATGTCGCGATATTCACCCCCCGGCATCTTCCGGTTGGGCATTGCGATGAACAGCCCTTTCTCGCCTTCAATTACTTTAATGTCATGTACCACAAATTCGTTGTCGAATGTAATTGAAACGATTGCTTTCATTTTGCCTGACTGAGCAATCCTGCGTACTCTAACATCTGTAATTTTCATAACGATCCCTTCTAAATACGGTACCTCTCACCTTTCTCCTCAATAACGATACGAATCCCTTCCTCTCCTTTGTAGCTCGTGCCGCTCTGAATGGTGCTCCCCGACTCCACGATGCAGTTCTCAACATAGGCATTGTCGCCGATGTAGACATCGTTCAGAATCAGACTGTTGCGGATCACACAATTGTTGCCCACATACACCTTCTGGAACAACACGGAATTCTCCACCGTTCCGTTGACGATGCAGCCGCTGGACAGAAGACTGCCCTTCACGCTCACTCCCACGTTGAATTTCGCAGGAGGAAGATCCGCCACCTTCGTGCGGATTTCCGGGTATTCCCGGAAGAAATGGTTTCTCACCTCGGGTTGGAGGAAATCCATGTTCGTCCGGTAATAGTCCTCCACGGACGCCAGATTGCTCCAGTAGTGATCAAACCGATAGCCGTAGATCCGCTTCACATCCTTGTACCGGATCAGGATATCCTGTACGAGATCAAACCTTCCCTCCTCCGTGCTCCGCTCCAGAAGCTCGATCAGCGCCCGCCGGCGAATGACATAAATCCCGCAGGAAATGGTACTGGAGGTGGCGACGATCGGCTTCTCCACGAATTCCGTGATCCTCCCGTCCTCGTCCATCCGTACCGTGCCGTAGCGCTCCACGCTGGTCTCCGGCGGCATCTCCTTGCACACCACGGTGATGTCCGCCCGCTTCTCCACGTGATACTCCAGCACCTCGCTGTAGTCCATTTTGTAAACGCAGTCCCCGGAGGTGATGATCACGTAAGGCTCATGCGAATTCTTCAGGAAGCTGATGTTCTGTGCAATGGCATCGGCCGTTCCGCGGTACCAGTTGCCGTTCTCGCTCGTAAAGGACGGCGTGAACAGGAACATCCCGCCCTGCTTGCGGCCGAAATCCCACCACTTGGACGAGCTCAAATGCTCATTCAGGCTCCTGGAATTGTACTGGGTGAGAATCGCCACCTTCTGCACCCGCGAATTCTCCATGTTGGAGAGGGCAAAATCTATGCTGCGGAAGCTCCCCGCCACCGGCATGGCACAGGCCGCGCGTTTCCTCGACAGCTCCCGCATGCGATTGGAGCGTCCGCCCGCCAGAATGATTCCGATTGCTCTCATATCGCACCTCCCTCTTTGTTCAGAGTTCGGCCGCTGCAGAGCCTTCCCTCCGGATAATCCTCTGCCGTCGTCTTCCCGTTTATCATGACATTCCTGCCGACGGTGACGCCGTCCGGGACCTCTGCGTCCTCTGCAACAACCGTCAGGCCCTGACAGTAAATGCCCGGATCCGTCTCATTGGGAACCTCTTCCCCTTCCCCGATGACGACATTCGCGCCGATGTGGGCCCGCTCCGCCACGATCACCTTGTCGAGAACGCAGCCTGCATCGATCCTGGCGCCGTTCATGATGATGGAATTCCGCACCTGTGCGCCCTCGCCGATGACGACATCGCTTCCGATGACGGACTGCTCCAGAGAGCCGTAGATCTCACTGCCGTCACCCACAATCGAACGCGCAACACTGCTGTGCTCCCCGTAATACTGCGGCGGCAGAGACTCTACGTTCGTATAGATCTTCCAGTATTCCTCATAGAGGTTGAACTCCGGAATAATGTCGATGAGCTGCATATTGGCTTCCCAGTACGAGGTCAGCGTTCCGACATCCTTCCAGTAGCCGTTGAATTCATAGGCAAACAGCCTCTCGCCCTTGTTCCTGCAATAGGGGATGATGTGCTTGCCGAAATCAAGGTCCGGCGTTGTCCGGTTGGTCTCCAGCGCCTCCTTGAACGCATCCCATGAGAAAATATAAATGCCCATGGAGGCCAGGTTGCTGCGCGGATTGGCCGGCTTCTCCTCGAAGTCCGTGATCTGCCGCTTCTCATCGGTGATCATGATGCCGAACCGCTTTGCCTCTTCCATCGGAACCGGCATGACCGCGATCGTCACGTCTGCCTGATTCGACTTGTGGAAGTCCAGCATTGCCTCATAATCCATCTTGTAGATATGATCGCCCGAGAGGATCAGAACATAGTCCGGATGGTAGTTCTCCATATAGCTCATATTCTGATAAATGGCATTGGCCGTTCCGGTATACCACTCGGTTCCCACAATCTTCTCATAAGGAGGCAGCACCGACACGCCCCCGGCCAGCTTGTCCAGGTCCCACGGAATTCCGATTCCGATATGCGTGTTCAGCTTCAGCGGCATATACTGCGTCAGCACGCCGACCGTATCCACACCGGAATTGATACAGTTGCTCAACGGGAAATCTATGATCCGGTACTTCCCCCCAAAGGGAACTGCCGGCTTGGCCATCTTGGATGTCAGGATCCCAAGGCGGCTTCCCCGGCCTCCTGCCAGGAGCATGGCAATCATTTCTTTCTTAATCATTGCGGTTACCTCGGCTCTATCAGAATTTGCCAACTTAATTGGCAGAAACTAGTATAGCACAGTACACATTCGAGAAAAAGCTTTCTGTCTGTAATTATTTGTGTTTTATCTCCAAACCCCCTCTTTTTTGACCTTTCTTTTTTGTAAATATTTTCCAAATTTATCATCTGCTTTCACATCTAATCCTGTTCCTTTTTATGATCCCGGTTCGCCCATTTGCCATCGATGCCGGGGAAACCTATAATGTACGTACGTGATATCCAAACTCAAACGGAAAGGAACAAAGATCATGTATCAGATTGATTTTGACCGACCCATCTCCGTATTTTTCTGCGGGATCGGCGGCATATCCATGAGCGGACTGGCAGAAATTCTCGCCAGCCGCGGTTTTGCTGTCTCCGGCTCGGACCGGCAGTCTTCCGCCCTGACCGATGCGCTTTCTTCCGAAGGCATCCGTGTCTTCATCGGACAGAAGGCAGAGAACATTACGCCGGAGCTCGACCTTGTCGTCTTCACGGCCGCCATTCATCCGGACAACCCGGAATACCAAAGGGCAAAGGAGCTCGGGCTTCCCACCCTCACCAGGGCGGAGCTGCTGGGCGAAATCATGCGCAATTATGCCTGCCCGGTTGCCGTCGCCGGAACGCACGGTAAAACCACCACAACTTCCATGATTTCCGAAATTCTCCTGAACGCCGAGGATGATCCTACGATTTCCGTGGGCGGAATTCTCAAATCCATCGGAGGGAATGTGCGTGTCGGTCACTCCGATTATTTCGTGGCGGAGGCCTGTGAATACACCAACAGCTTCCTCTCCCTGTATCCGAAGATCGGCATCATCCTGAACGTAGATGCCGACCACATGGATTTCTTCAAGGACCTTGCGGATATCCGGCACTCCTTCCGCCGGTTCGCAGAGCTCCTCCCCGAGGACGGCACGCTGATCATCAACAGCGACATTGACGATTATCAGGAGCTGACTGAGGGGCTTTCCTGCCATGTCATCACCTACGGCAGCGACCGGAGCCGCAGTGACTATTACCCCGTCAACATCCGCTACGATGCGCTCTCGCATCCGACCTTTACCTGCTGCCACCGCATTGCATCCGGCGGACACACGCAGCTCCTGCGGCTGCAGGTTCCGGGCGAGCACAATGTTTACAATGCCCTTGCCGCTGTGGCCGCCGCCGACCTTCTGGGCGTTGATCGCACGAAGACGGCTGCCGCGCTTTCCGCCTACGGCGGAACCAACCGGCGATTTGAATTCAAGGGCGAGGTGAACGGCATTACCGTTGTGGACGATTACGCACACCATCCCACGGAGATCCGCGCCACACTGCGCGCCGCCAAGGGAATGCGCAAGGATCGCGTCGTCTGCATCTTCCAGCCGCATACCTACTCCAGGACCAAGGCCTTTCTCGATGAGTTCGCCGCTGCACTTTCCCTGAGCGACGTTGTCATCCTCGCCGACATCTATGCCGCCCGGGAAACGGACACCCTCGGCATGAGCTCGGCGCTTCTGGCCGAAAAAATAGCGGCGCTCGGCCACAAGGACGTCCATTATCTTGGAAGCTTTGAGGAGATCGAACAATACGTCCTGAAAAATTGCCGAAAAGGTGACTTGTTGATAACTATGGGCGCCGGAAACGTCACGGACATCGGTCCTGCCTTGCTTTCCCGATAAATTTCCACATGATATCCACTTTATCCACAATTTAGGGTGAAAATCGAAATGTGGATAACTGTTCCTGTTTTTGTTTATAAAAACAAAGTTATCCACATTTCTCCCATTATCCGCACATCACTGCCTCTTTTGCTCCGGCAGACCGGCCCCGTTTTTTCTGTTCAGTTTTACCATTTTGACGGATGGGATCGGATGCTATACTCTTCCTTATCCAAATAACATCGTGCAATGGACATAACCGCGCAGGGCGCCCGGTTTTCCGGACATTCTCCGCCCCGTACATCGCTGTTTATTTTATTCAGACTCCGATGTACGCAAGATGCAGACGCAGCGAATTTCGCTGAGTGCTCTTTGTGCGCGCAATCAGGAGAGGAAGTGTGAATCCTATGGGAGCATTCGCCATCTACAATGATCGGGGAGATACCACGGTCATTTCGAACTTATTCATCGATGAATACATGAAGGATGCCAACGATGCGCAGCTCAAGGTCTATCTCTATCTTGTCCGCATGATGTCGGCCGGTCTGCCTTCGAGCATCGCTGACATGGCAGATCTTTTCAATCACACGGAAAAGGAGATCGTGCGCTCTTTGCGTTACTGGGAGCGCAAGGGCCTGGTGTCTTTGCAGACGGATACCGCCGGCAATCTCACCGGCATCTTTTTGAAGGAGCCGCGCGCCACGGTGCCTGCCGCCGATCATCAGGTGATTTCCATTGCTCCCCTGCTCGGTGAAAGCGCTTCCGCGCCGGCCGGATCCGGCGCCTCTGTCGAAAAGGAGTCCCCTGCCCCCGATACCGCAAAGAGCTCCGGCATCTCTGCGCAGCAGATGGAACAGTTCCGGGAGAGCGAGAGCAACCGCCAGCTGATGCTGGTGGTGGAGCAATACATCGGAAAGCCGTTGTCCGTGCGCGAGGCAAAGATCATCTGCTTCATCGCCGACCGGCTCCACTTTTCCAACGATATGATCGATTATCTGGTGGAGTATTGCGTAGGCCTTGGCAAAAAGGATTTCCGCTACATTGAAAAGGTGGCCCTGAACTGGGCCGAGGAGGGAATTTCCACCGCCGCGCAGGCCAGAGCGAGCGTGCAGGCTGCCGCTTCCTCCCGCACCACCGCCGCAAAGCGTTCCAAGGCTCCCGCCCGCTCCTTCCAGAATTTTGAGAAGAGTTCCTACAACATGGAAGAGCTCGAGCGGCAGCTCCTGAGCAACTGACCCGCGGGCCGCGAAGGTACGCAGCCCCGATGTTTTTGCGCAGCGTACCTTTGCTGCCCCATTGTTTTTGCGCAGCGCACCTTCGCTGCGCCAGCAAGAAGGAGTACACTTGTCTCTGCCGAAGGAAGAATATGACAAGCTGATGCTGGAATACAGCCAGGCGCAAACCCGCAACCGCCGCCGGCTGGCCATGCGCAAGGCCCGGGTTTATGCCAAAATTCCGGAATACCAGGAGCTGGACCGCAGGATTCCGGACCTTTCCTATGCCGCTTTGCAGGAACGGCTCCTCGGACATGCGCCCAGCTTTTCCCTGCGGGAGGAGCTGCAGAAGATTGCCGCAAGAAAGGCCGCGCTTCTGAAGGAGGCCGGCTATCCTGCCGACTACCTTGCTCCCACCTATGACTGTCCGGATTGCAAGGACACCGGGTACATCGACAACCGCAAATGCCACTGTCTGCGCCGGAAGGAGATCCGCATTCTCTACCGGCAGTCGCATCTGGATGCGCTGCTGCAGACCAATCGCTTTGAGCTCCTCTCTTCCGAGTACTATCAGGGCGAGGATCTGGAACATTTTAACGGTGCCGTGGCAACCTGTCGGAATTTTATTGAGCATTTCGACAACTATGAAAATTTGTTCTTCTATGGTACAGTCGGTACCGGAAAATCCTTTCTGTCCATCTGCACGGCCGGTGAGCTTCTCAAGAAGGGGCATTCTGTCTTGTATTTCAGTTCCTCTTCTTTGTTTGAGACGCTCTCTTCCTACGTATTCGGACAGAATGATAAATCAGCCTACCACCATTTTCTGGATGCCCTCTATGACTGTGAGGTCCTTGTGATCGATGACCTGGGCACGGAAATGACCAATAATTTTGTAGCGGCGCAGCTGTTTTCTCTTCTGAATGAGAGAGATCTCCGGAAAAGGTCCACCATCATTTCCACCAACCTCTCCCTGACCGAGCTGCGCGATCGGTATTCCGACCGGATTTTTTCCCGGATTACCAGCAGCTATACCATTATGAAGCTGACCGGCCCCGACATTCGCGTGAGCCGGAAATTAAAGCGCTGAAAGCAGCTGGCCTGATTCACTGGCAGCAACGGGTTTTCGCCGGCAGCCTCGGGACTGCGGCAGAAAGGGCAACATGGAGCAGATCAAAAAGCATGACAAACGTAATCTGGAATCCATTCCGGTGGGTTCTCTCGGGCTGGTTCCCCTCACGGGCTGTGAAGATATCAGCAAGGAGATTGATTCTTTTCTCACCAGATGGCGGGCGGAACGCGAGAGCGAGCATAAGAACAGTCTGGCCTTCGCCGGCTATCAGCGCCCGACCTACATCGTCGATGTGAATCTTCCCCGCTTCGGCACCGGTGAGGGAAAGGGTGTCATCAACCAGACCGTCCGCGGCATGGACCTCTACCTTCTGGTGGACGTCGTGAATTACAGCAAGACCTACCGCATGTTCGGTGAGGTCAATCACATGTCTCCGGATGACCATTATGCCAACCTCAAGCGTGCCATTGCCGCCATCGGCGGAAAGGCCCGCCGTATTACGGTCATCATGCCTTATCTGTATGAGGGCCGCCAGCACAAGCGTTCCGCGCGCGAATCTCTGGACTGTGCACTTGCTCTCCAGGAGCTGATCCATATGGGCGTGGACAATATCATAACCTTCGATGCCCACGATCCCCGTGTGCAGAATGCCATTCCCCTCTCGGGCTTTGACACCGTGCAGCCGGCCTACCAGTTCATCAAGGGCCTTCTGCGCCATGTGGAGGGGCTGCAGTTTGATTCGGATCACATGATGATCATCAGCCCGGATGAGGGCGGCATGAAGCGCGCTGTCTATACGGCCAATGTTCTCGGACTGGACATGGGTATGTTCTACAAGCGCAGAGATTACACGCGTGTGGTGGACGGACGCAATCCCATTCTGGCACACGAATTCCTCGGCTCCTCCGTGGAAGGCAAGGATATGATCATCATCGATGACATGATTTCCTCCGGCGAGAGCGCACTCGAGGTCGCCCGCGGACTCAAAAAGCGCGGTGCCGGCAGGGTCTTCATCTTCGCCACCTTCGGTCTGTTCACCTCCGGGCTTGACGTCTTTGACCGTGCGTTTGAAGAGGGCGTCATTGACCGCGTGCTGACCACCAACCTGATCTATCAGCCGGAGGAGCTTCTCTCGCGCCCTTGGTACATCAGCTGCAACATGAGCAAGTACATTGCCTACATCATCGATACGCTGAACCACGACAGCTCCATCTCCGATCTTCTGGATCCCTACAACCGGATTCAGAGCATCGTGAAGCGCTACCGCGAGAACGGGCTGCACACCATAGAGTGAGTGATACCGTAAAAAAGCCGGCCGGCATACGGGAGATTTCCCGTATGCCGGCCGTTTTTTACTGTCCCGTCTCCGGCAGGAAGGTGAGAAACTGATTTCCCGCCTCCTCAAATGCCGCGCTCGCTTCGGAAATGGGCTGCAGATGGACACTGCCGGATGCCGGATCGTACAGCTCTACGTTCTCCGGCCCGTAGCCGACCGCCAGAACAACGTTCCCGTCGGGACAGACGGCATAGACCGGCAGGCCCTCCCCTACGTAGTACAGCACCTCATCCAACGTACAGCCCGCCAGATTCAGAACGGTGGCCTTGCCCAGAAGCCCCTCCTCCAGAATGGCGGTGCTCGAAAGACCTTCGGCAATCCTCCCTGCCACATCCAGCGAGACGTCCTCCTGCCGCAGCATTGCCTCCAGACAAACCTCCCGGCTGCTGCGAAGAGCCGCCCCCTCCTCCATCGTCGTCAGCGCATCGATTTCACTCCTCGCCGCCCTGGATTTTTCCCAGACGTAACAACCCAGACCGTTCAGTACAACGCCCGTATTCGAGTCCTCCGCCTCTGCAATCGCATCGGAAATGTTCCGGGTTCGCGTCACCAGTCCCTTCCCGTTGTAGACATAGTACTCGCTTTCTCTGCTCTCGTTGTCCGCCTCCTGCAGCGCCAGCTCGCGGGATCCCTCATAGAGGATTTCCTGCGGACGAAGGTACTGGCATTTCGACCAGTCGGTGATCCCGACATCCAGCTGCACGATGGTTCCGTACCGCGCATCCGAGGCCGTCTGGGTCAGCTGCGTCGATTTTGAGTCGCCCGTGCCGCTGCTGATCGTGTCATCCTCCGCTGCCGTATATTCTGCAAGGCCCGCATTTCCCCCCGCCGACACGGTGCGCTGCACCCGCTTCAGCAGAATCTGATCGTCCCGAACCTCACAGGCGACCACGTAATATCCGTCCTGGTGATAGTCCTCCAGCACATTCAGGTTCTGATCCACGATGTAGATGTGCTCCATCGGCTCCAGCACGGTTCCGGTGGTATCCGAAACCACGTCCTCCGCGCGCAATGTGCCGTAGATCAGATCCTGCCCCAGAAAGCCCAGAGGCACCGCCGTAAGCCCGTCTCCGGGATCCACCGTTGTCTCTCCCATCCCGTTTAAATTCAGCAGCGTGATCCTGCCGGTTGCCGCTGCGTCCTGCTGCTCTTCGTAGGCAATCAGAACGCCGCTGGAGGAAATCACGGTGCTGCGCCGGAACAGGTTGTCGGTCACCAGCCGCAGGCTGCAGCTGTTGACATCAATCTCATACAGTGCATCCTCCAGCGTCAGATACAGCTGTCCTCCCTCCACATCGAAGTGCGCAATCTGCCCGATCCTCTGATCCAGAACCGCGAAGGACCCTGCATAGGGAACGTATGCCTTTTCCTCCAGTGTGTGATATTCCCCGCTGTAGTGGTAAAACGAGATCCCGGTGTCTCCCTCGTGACGCCCGCAGTTCATGTAGCCGTACACCAGAAAATCAAGGCTTCCGTCTGTTTCCATGTGGAGAATCCGGATGTCATGATCGGCATTGGTCTCCCGCACGCCGGTATCCCCGGCCGAATCAAAGCCGTAGATATATACCAGCAGGTTCTCCGAAGACACGGCCTCGTAGAGCCGTCCGTCATGCACGAACGCCGTCACACTCTTATCCGATGACTGCACGGTCTGCATGTCGCTCTGCGCGATGCCGATGACCAGGTTCCCGTTCGTACCGTAGGGATGTGCGGGATCGAAATCCTGCGATATCGTCCTCTCGTAGTCCATCAGATAGAATCGATCGGTCCCCTTCCGGAGCTCGTAATACTCCTCGCACCGGTAAAGGAGCGTTTGCTGCACGCTGTCATCCCCGGCAGGCACCGTTTGGACATAGAAGCTCCCCTTGATGGCGATGTAATCATTCTCTATGTCCGTTATGGCGTAAACCGGCTCGGTGACCTGCGTCGGCTCCAGGTCTCCCCAGGTCACCGCATCTGCACTGTTGTAAAGCCCGACGCTGGACAGGGAGCTGTTGGAGACCCTGTCGGATGGCTCCAGATAGGTGAGCAGCTCCTCCGCAGAGGACTTGTCGAAGGTCATCGTGTGAAAGCTCTGTGCGAAAGCAAGCGCCTCCTCCGCCATCGTCCGGTAGGTGTCCTCTTCCGAATAGGAAAAACGCGTGTAGTACCACACCTCCGGATTCTCCTGCGTCGACAGGATCAGAACCAGAAGATATTCCGTGTCCGGCTCGATCAGATTCTTGAAGGAAAGCGACACCTTCGCGGTATCCCCCGAGAGTTGATACGTCGGCGTTCCCTCTTCCATCAGGCGCTTTCCGGTGATGTCTCTCACCTCCATCGAAATGCCAGTGAGTGTCTGTCCGTACAGCTGCACCAGAGCCTCCGCCTGCCGGTCGGAGGAAATGGGCGTAAGGAGCGGGCGCATTCTTCCGGGATCGCGCTTCTGTGTGCTGCCGTATAACGTATTAAAAGCAGTGCTGCCGGTAGTCATCGTCACTACCGGCAGTACTGCCTCAGACATTGTCGTTGTTGTCTGCGTGCTCGTCCCCGTCGACAATACTTCCAGCAGAACGAACACCGCAAAGAACAGAATAACAGAATACAGAATTCGATAAAGGGTTTTGCGCATATCCTACTTACCGGCCGCCTCCAGACGAACCAGAGCCCGGTACAGCTTTGCCTCCACACGCACACGCTCCCGGCGGGACAGCTGCAGATCCTTCAGCTTCTCCTCCGCCCGTTCCTTGGCTCTTCTGGCGCGATCCACATCAATATCATCGTTCCATTCCCATGTGGTCGGCAGCACCCTGCAGGTGCCGTCCATGACGCTGAGCAGACCGCCGATGCACGCAGCCGTACGTCTGGAATCGTCTGCAAACGTCACCACTGCCGTTCCCATTCCGATGGCAGTGCAATAGTTCGTGTGTCCTGCCAGAATCGCCACATCACCGTCGATGGTGCGCAGACGGATCTTCTGTATGTCGCCCCGGTATTCCGGGCCGTCCAAGGATACGACCTCAATGGGAAAGGTTGCCATAAATTATCCCCTTTATCTTATCACACTTCTTTTATGCCATCTGCTCTGCTTTCCGGAATACATCATCGATGGTGCCGACCAGCAGGAAGGCGCTCTCCGGAAGGTCATCGCATTCACCGTCCAGAATCATCTTGAAGCCGCGGATCGTCTCCTTCAGCGGCACGTAGGTCCCCGGAATGCCGGTGAACTGCTCCGCAACCGAGAAGCTCTGGGAGAGGAAATTCTGGATCTTGCGCGCGCGGTACACGGCCTTCTTGTCATCCTCCGAGAGCTCATCCATGCCCATGATGGCAATAATATCCTGCAGCTCTCGGTAGCGCTGCAGCACCTGCTGCACGCCTCTTGCCACACTGTAATGCTCCTCTCCCACGATGTCGGGGGAGAGAATCCGGCTGGTGGAATCAAGCGGATCGACGGCCGGATAGATGCCGCGGCTCGCGATATCACGGGAAAGGACGGTGGTCGCATCCAGATGCGTGAACGTCGTCGCCGGCGCAGGGTCCGTCAGATCATCGGCCGGCACATAAACCGCCTGGACGGAGGTGATGGAGCCCTTCTTGGTGGACGTGATGCGCTCCTGCAGGGCGCCCATTTCCGTTGCCAGCGTGGGCTGATAGCCGACGGCCGAAGGCATCCGGCCCAGCAGCGCCGACACCTCGGAGCCGGCCTGTGTGAACCGGAAGATGTTGTCAATGAACAGCAGCACATCCTGATTCTTGACATCGCGGAAGTATTCCGCCATGGTCAGTCCCGAAAGTCCTACCCGCATTCTGGCTCCCGGCGGCTCATTCATCTGACCGTAGACCAGTGCCGTCTTATCCAGAACGCCGGATTCCTTCATTTCGCCGTAGAGGTCGTTTCCCTCACGGGTCCGCTCTCCCACGCCGGTGAATACGGAGATTCCGCCGTGTGCCGTCGCCACATTGTGGATCAATTCCATGATCAGCACGGTCTTGCCTACGCCGGCGCCGCCGAACAGACCGATCTTTCCGCCCTTCGCATAGGGGCAGATCAGATCCACAACCTTGATTCCTGTCTCGAAGATCTCCTGGGCCGGTACCTGCTCCTCAAAGCTCGGCGCCGGGCGATGGATGGACCAGCGCTCTTCGGTCTGCGGCGCCGGCTTGTTGTCAACCGGCTCTCCCAGAAGATTGAATACCCTTCCCAGGCACGCATCGCCCACCGGCACCGAAATCGGTGCGCCGGTATCCACTGCCTCCACACCTCTGGCCAGTCCGTCGGTGGAGCTCATGGCAACACAGCGGACGACTTCATCGCCGATCTGCTGTGCGACCTCTGCGATCAGCTTCCGGTCTCCGACCGGAATTTCAATGGCATTGTTCAGCTCCGGCAGCTCACCCTCCGCAAAGCGAATGTCCAGAACAGGGCCTGTGACCTGTATTACCTTTCCCTTGTGTTGTTCACTCATTTTCAAATCTACCTTTCCTGCCGCACCCGCATTTCCTTACGCCTCCTCGGCGCCGGCCACGATCTCCGTGATTTCCTGCGTGATGCTGGCCTGTCTGGCCCGGTTGTAGTTCAGGCTGAGGGTCTCAATCATCTCTTCCGCATTGTCCGTCGCCGCTTCCATGGCCGTTCGTCTGGCAGCCAGCTCACTGGCCACAGAGACATTGACGCTGGTGTAGAGAATGCCCGCGAGATAGTCCGGCACGATGGTGTCAAATACCGTCTCCGAATCCGGCTCATAGAGGATCAGGTTCCTCGCCTTTTCCCCCTCCCTGCTCTGCGGTTTGCCCTCGGTAAAATCCGACAGCGGCAGCATGGCCGTGATCTCCGGCGTCTGCGTCATCATGGAAACGAACTGCGTAAAGCACAGGCAGACATGCCCGAAGCTCCCCTTCGAATATTCCTCACAGACCAGGCGGGCGATTTCAAAGCAGTCGGAGGCTCCGATGGCCGCCGCCTCCGCATAGCTCTCTGTCAGAATGGCCGTTCCCTTGTGAACATAATAGTCCAGTGCCTTCCGGCCGATGGGGAGAACCGCATAATCCTTCCCCCCGGATTCCTCCTCCATGCGCTTGAAAAGGTTCGCATTGTAGCCGCCTGCCAGTCCCCGGTCGCCGGCAATGACGATGTAAAGCCATTTCGCATTGGTGCTGCTCCCGGCATAGCGGGAACGGAATTCCGTATTCTGCGCCGCTATGTTCGACAGGGTTCGATGCAGGGTCTCATAATAGGGCTTGCTCTGTTCCGCTTTTTCCTTGGCTCTTCGAAGCTTGGATGCTGCCACCAGCTGCATTGCCTTGGTGATCTGCATGGTGTTCTGCACACTCTTAATCCGGAGCTTCACCGCCTTCATATTTGCAGCAGCCATGGATCATTCACCTTTCTGCCAGAAATTCGCCCGTATACGTCTCCAGAACCTTCCGAAGCATCTCCTCTGTGTCGCTCTCAAGCTTTCCGGTCTTCCGGATGGCATCCATGACTGTCCTGCCGTCCGGATCCTGATCCAATCGATCATACAGGCCCTGTTCGTAGGCGCTCATCCGATCGGCCGGAAGCTCGGTCAGAAGATTCTGCGTGACAGCGTACAAAATGGCGACCTGCTTCTCCACCGGAACGGGGGCCGCATTTTTCTGCTTGAGCACCTCCACGATTCTGGCTCCCTGCTCGAGTCTTGCTTTGGTGTCCTTGTCCAGATCCGAGCCGAACTGTGCAAAGCTTTGCAGCTCGCGGTACTGGGAGTAGACCAGCTTCAGCGTTCCCGCCACCTTCTTCATGGCCTTGATCTGTGCATTGCCGCCGACGCGGGATACGGAAATGCCGGGGTTCACCGCCGGCATAATGCCGGAATGGAACAGCTCCGTCTCAAGGAAAATCTGTCCGTCCGTGATGGAAATGACGTTCGTCGGGATATAGGCCGACACATCGCCTGCCTGCGTCTCGATGATGGGAAGCGCCGTCAGAGAGCCGCCGCCCTTTTCCGCCGACAGTTTCGCCGCACGTTCCAGCAGTCTGGAATGCAGGTAGAATACATCACCCGGATATGCCTCACGTCCCGGCGGGCGCCGGATCAGAAGCGACAGTGCACGGTAAGCCACTGCGTGCTTGGACAGATCGTCATATACGATCAGCACATGCTTCCCGAGATTCATGAAATATTCGCCCATCGCGCAGCCTGCATAGGGTGCAATGTACTGCAGCGGCGAGGGCTCCGATGCGGTCGCGGCCACCACGATGGTATAGGCCATTGCGCCGTTCTCCGTCAGCTGCTCCACCAGATTGGTCACCGTGGAACGCTTCTGCCCGATGGCAACGTAGATGCAGATGACATCCTGCCCCTTCTGGTTGAGGATGGTATCCACGGCAATGGTGGTCTTACCGGTCTGCCGGTCACCGATGATCAGCTCACGCTGTCCTCTTCCGATGGGAATCATCGAGTCGATGGCCTTGATGCCTGTCTGCAGCGGCTCCTTTACCGGCTGGCGGTCCAGAATTCCGGGGGCCGGCGACTCCACCGGCCGGTATTGCGTACCGGCAATGGGTCCCTTTCCGTCAATCGGCTGACCGATGGCATTTACAACGCGGCCGATCAGCGCGTCTCCGACCGGAACGGATACCACCCGCCCGGTTCTCTTCACCGTCTGGCCCTCGCGGATTCCGACGTCTTCACCGAACAGTACGGTGGACACCGTCGTCTCCTCCAGATTCTGGGCCATTCCATAAGTGCCGTTCTCGAACTCCAGCAGCTCGCCGGACACACAATTCACCAGTCCGCTGACGCGGGAGATTCCATCTCCGACGGTCAGAACGGTGCCGGTTTCATTCTGAATGATCGCATTCTGATAATGCTTGATCTGACTGCGGATCACTTCGGATATTTTCTCAGGTTTTAATTCCATTCAAACCACATCCTTCTTGTCTTCATCCGTCACAGAACCGTCTCTTCCAGCTTCCTGCGAAGATCCGAGATTCTCCCGCGAACGGTGCCGTCATACAGCCGGCCCTCCATTTCCACCCGGACACCGCCGAGCACGGCCGGATCTGTCTTCCTGTGGAGAACCACGTTCTTGCCGCTGATTGCCTCAAGACGCTCCAGAAGCCGCTTCTCCTGTGCCGCATCCAGCTCTGCCGCACTGACAACAACCGCATCCACGATTCCGTGCGCCTCATTGTACCTGCTGCGGTAGGCTCTGCAGCAGGAGTGAAACTCGCGCAGAAGCCCCTTCTCCGTAAGCAGCTTCAGAAAATTCAGAAGATACGGCTGCAGCGCATCGCCAAAGGCCTCATCCAGAAGTCCGAGCCTTTCCTTTTTGGGCACGGAGGGCTCCTGAAGGAGATCAATGTATTCCGGAAATTCACGGAACAGCTCCTGCACGCAGGTCAGCTCCTCCATAATCCTCTCCGCAAGCTTCTCCTCTGCCGCCAGATCATACAGACTCTTTCCGTATAAGCTTCCAGCGCTTGTCATGACGCCTCTCCTACGTGATCAAGAAATTCATCGATGAGCTTTCTGTGGTCCTCCTCGTGAATTTCCTTCTCCACAACCTTCCCTGCAATGTCCATGGCAAGGCCGCCGATTTCATTCTTGGCTTCGTTGATGGCCTTTTTCTTCTCCTGCGCGATGTCCGCCTCCGCACGGGAGCGAATTCCCGCCGCATCGGCAAGTGCCTCACGGATGGTCTGATCCGCCTTGGACTGTGCCTCCTTCTGTGCATTCTGAAGGATTCTGGCCGCCTCATCCCTGGCAGCGGTGAGGCTCGTCTCATATTCCGTTTTGAGCCCGTCTGCCTCTGCCCTGGCCGCCCTGGCCTCGGTCAGCTCCTTCTCGGACAGCTGCCGGCGTTTCTCCAGGATTTCATTGATGGGCTTGAACAGGAATTTCTTCACCAGCAGCATGGTCAGAAACAGATTCAGAAGCGTTGCGATAAAGGTCCACGGAACAATCGTAACGAGACTTTGTGTTTCCATTTCCACTCCTTTGCCGGAATTACTGCAGATAGTTCATGAACATGCCGGGCGCCACGAAGATCAGCAGCAGACCGGTTACAAAGCCGTAGATACCCGTCGTCTCTGCGATGGCGCAGCCCAGCAGCATGGTACTGGTGACATCACTCTTGCACTCCGGCTGTCTGCCGATGGCCTCCAGTGCCTTCGCCACGGCATTACCTTCGCCGATACCGGGTCCGATACCTGCAATCAATGCGCAGCCCGCACCGATGCCGCAGCCGGCCAATGCAATACCCCTTGCCAGTAACTGAAAATCTCCCATGATGAACCTCCTGTTGTATTGTTATGGGGATGAATCCTCTATTCCTCTGCAGCATTGGCGATGTACATCGTCGTCAGCATGCAGAAAATAAATGCCTGCATAAAGCCCGTAAACCAGTCAAAATAAAGCGACGCCACCGCCGGGATACCAACGTCCAGAATCGGGATCTGCGAGAGAAAATCTCCGACCGCTCCCGGAATCAATCCCAGAATTGCCGCAGAGGCCAGAGCCAGCGCCCAGTAGATCAGCCCGTCGATGACCACTCCCGAAAGGATGTTCCCGAAGTGACGGCAGGCCATGGAAACCGGCGTTGCAAGCTCCGAGAGCACGTTGAACGGCGTCATGATCGCAATGGGCTCCGTGTATCCCTTCAGATATCCGCCAAGTCCGCTGGTCCTGATCTTTGTCGCGGTGATCATGATGAAAACCAGTACCGCCCAGGCCGCCTCGGTGGACAGATCCGCCGTGGGACTCCACGCACCGACGAGGCAGATCAGGTTGGAAATCAGGCTGGTCGAAAACAGGGCGGCAATGAAAGGGATCAGGCCGTCGAAGCGCGTTCCGCCCGTATTGCCGCGGACAAAATTCGTCGCCAGCTCCACCAGCCATTCCGCCACGGCCTGCCGCTTTGAAATGTTCTCCACTTTCAGCCCGCGGGTCAGGAAAATACACAGTGCCAGAATGATTCCCATCACGATCCAGGAGTTCACCAGCGTCTCCGAAATGAGAATGTCCCCAAGGAACGGAATCCCGGTCGGAATCCTCGCGTATATTTTGGCTCCTTCAATTGAGAAATCCATCGTCGCATCTCACTTTCTCTTATAATCCAGAACGCCCTTTCCCCGAATGAGAAATCCCGGAATGATCAGCGGGACAATCGCTGTCACCGGGTGAATCCACGGAAGGACAATGGCCAGAATCATGAACACGATCTGTCCCAGCGTGCGATAGCGATAAGAGAGCGTCATCTTCCTCTTCGCATTGTCGTAGTTCTCATCCGACGCCGCCTTCTCGGCCACCACGGCCATGAGAAGGAAATTCCCGGAAGCCACGAGAAAACCCAGAAGTGCACCCAGGATCACGCTCCCGCCAAAGGACACCGCCGGCGTGATCAGATGAAGCACCAGAAAGCCTGCGAGCAACACGGCGGTTCCGACCGCCGTTCCCTTCGCCACAAATGTTGTCGATTCCCTGATCGCACCCGATAGCTTCATGCGTCTGTCATCTCCCCGCTTGTCTCTTAGTAATGACGGTTAAAGGCCGCCCTGCGTCGTTCCGGTTCCCTTTTGCGCGTAACCGACAGATATACCTTATAGGCCGTCATGAAGGAGGCGCCCAGTCCCAGAATCAGTGCGGGCAGATAAATCCACAGCCCGAACCCGAGCCTCGTCACCAGAAGGTAGGCCGCCGCCAGACACATCAGCACCGGCGTCACCAGAGACAGCCCCAGCTGTCCGATCAGGGATACATGGCGGATAAGTTGTGAAAAATTCCGCATTTTCCCTCCTCGCCGTTTTGTGTCCTCAACACAGTGCATTATTTTCACTCGCGTAAGCGATAAATCTTGTTCATTGTAACCGATTCCGATTTTCTTTACAATAAGTTAGCGCTCAATAGAAGATATGGCCGCCGATGGTGTATTTGGGCTCCACCTGCGGAATCGGTGTGCGGAAGAACAGACAGCTTCCCACGTTGGTCTGGCCCGACATTGCCGCATCGGCCGCCTGGTAGCAGGAAGCCGTGGCCTCGTCGCCTGCCAGGGCGACCGCCAGACGTCCGGAGCCTGCAGGAGAAAACTGACTGCTCTGATAGATCACTCCGGAAAGGGTATTGGGAAACGCGCCGGACATGAGGCGGTTGATGACAACGGCTCCGACCGCCAGCTGTCCCGCATAGGGTTCTCCCCCTGCCTCGCAATAGATCAGGTTGGCCAGCAACGCGCGGTCTCCGTCCTCAAAGGCGATGCTGCCAAGACTGCGCCATGCCGATGCATCGGAAAGCGCCTGCAGGCGTTTCTCTTCTGCGAGCTGCTTCTCCAATGCCGATACGGTGGCCTTCTGCTCCTCCAGCTGATCCTGCAGCAGCTCCACCGCATCCTGTACGGAATCGATCTGTGCGTTGGTGCTGCTGAGCGCGCCTGCCGTCTGACTGACCAGTGTCGTAACCTGGTCCGCCTGTGCATCCACATCCGCATGCAGGTCCTGCAGCTCCTCCTGCTGCTCCTGCAGCTCCTGCTGTTCCTCCTCCAGATCCGCCTTATTCTGCGCAATTTCCTCGGCCGTCCTCTTATAGCTCTCGAGGGTTTTCCGGTCGTACTCGTTCAGCTTCTGAATGTAATTCCTGCGGTTCAGAAGATCTCCGTAGGAGCTTGCGGTCAGCAGAATCTCCAGATAATAGGTGTTCCCCTTTTCATACAGGAACTGGATGCGCCGTTTCATGGATTCGTATTGCTCTTCCTGCTGCTGCACCGCCGCCTTCAGCTTCTCCTCGGCCGCATCGATCTCGTCCTGCTTCGCGGCGATTTTCTCGTTCTGTTCGCTGATCTGCGTATTCAGTCTGGCAAGGCTGGAGGAGAGAACGCTGAGCTTGCTGTTGTAATCCTCCAGCTGATCCGAGAGCGCATCCTGTGTTTCTCCGAGTGCGTCAGCCTTCTCCTGCTCCTCGTTCACCGCCTGCTGGGTCTCCTGTGCCTTCTTTCTCGCCTTGTCCAGTGCCTCCTGGGTCTCCTGCGTGGCATGGACGCAGAGCGAGCCTGTGAAAAGAGACAGCACCAGTGCTCCGGCAAGGATCTCTCCTCCCCGGAGCAGCTTTCCGAAGCGCATCCTGTATCTTCTCTTTTCCGTCTGTCTCTGTTCTGTCATAAGCCCCGCCGTTGTCTGTCCTCGCAGCTACACCCGAAGGGTAATGCTGCGTCCTGTCTCCCGATACTGCTCGTAGAGCACACCGGCCGCACGGAACATCCGCTTGCTGGCCGTGTTGCCGTCCGTGCCGTCGTATTTGTCGCTCTTGTAGATTACCTTGTGAATTCCCGCCTGAATGATGGCCTTCGCGCATTCGTTGCACGGAAACAGCGAGACATACAGGGTCGCTCCCTCCAGCGATCCTCCCCGGTAATTCAGGATGGCATTCAGTTCGCTGTGCGTCACGAAGGGATACTTGGTCAGGAGCGTTTCTCCCTCGCGCTCCCAGGGGAATTCATCGTCGCTGCACCCCCGCGGCATCCCGTTGTACCCGATGGAGAGGATCTTATGCTCGCTGCTGACAATGCAGGAGCCAACCTGCGTATTCGGGTCCTTGGAGCGCATGCCCGCCAGCTGCGCGACTCCCATGAAATATTCATCCCATGAAATATATCCCGATCTCTTCATTTGTCTGCCCCAATCACTGCGCTTTTTTCTCGTACTCTGCAATCTTGGCCACGCGTCTCGCATGCCTCTCGCCGCCCGAAAATGCCGTTGCAAGGAAGGTGTCCACGATGTCCATCGCCACATTTTCCCCGACAACGCCTGCGCCGACGGCAAGAACGTTGGCATCGTTGTGCTCTCTCGTAAGCCGGGCCGTCGTCACATCATGGCAGAGGGCACACCGGATTCCCGGAATCTTGTTGGCTGTGATGGAGACGCCGATCCCGGTGGTGCAGATCACGATTCCCTTCTCGGCTTCTCCCGCAGCCACCGACGCCGCCGCCGGCCCCGCGTAATCCGGATAATCGCAGGATGCCTTATCGTATGTCCCGAAATCCTTTACGGTAAAGCCCTTTTCCTGCAGATGCTCAAGGATCCTCTGCTTCAGATCAAATCCGCCGTGATCACTGGCAATTGCAATCATTTCCCTTCCCTCCTTTTTGCTCCTGCTGCAGATGCACCACCCGCTGTCCGGCCGCCTTCATCAGCCGGTTCATGATGGCCATCCCAATTCCCCCTGCTGTTTTTCTCCTCTCCTTCTCTTCTCCGATCTCCGCATCCGAGAAGGATTCCGAGTACATCACGGTGCATGCCTCATCATCGAATTCCCGCAGAATCCGGAAGAGCTCCCGGGCGATTTCCTCCTCATCCCGCCGGCTCCCCGCGCTGCGGATCACATCGGCGCGGTACCTCTCCCGGGTTTCATCCGTGCAAATGACGCCGGTCCGTTCTCCGGCCGCCTTTGCCTTCTCCAGTGCATCGTTGATGTATGCTGTCACCCGATCGGTCGGGCCCTCTACAATCGTGAGCTCTCCCTTCGGTGCATAGTGCCGGTATTTCATCCCCGGGGCCTTCGGTCTGCAGGAGGAATCGGCGGAAAGAATGGCGCGGTCCACCTCCACCTCTCCCAGCGTCTCCTCCAGCATGGTCTGCGTAATGTACCCGGGGCGCAGAATCGTCGGCTTCCCCTCCGTCAGGTCGATGATGGTGGATTCCAGCCCGATTCCCACCTCGCCCCCGTCGATGATCATCTCAATTCTGCCGTCCAGATCCTCCCTGCAATATTGCGCAACCGTAGGCGAGGGTCTCCCGGAGCGATTGGCGGAGGGGGCCGCAACGTACCCCCCCGCTGCCCGGATCAGCGCCTGCGCGATTCGATTGCTGGGAAAGCGCACCGCCACGGTATCCAGACCGCCGGTGGTCTCATACGGGACGCTTTCCCCCTTTTCAAAGATCATGGTCAGCGGTCCCGGCCAGAAGGCCTTTGCCAGGAGCTCTGCCTCCTCCGGGATCCTGCGTACAATCGCAGCCACATCCTCCCAGCGGGCTACATGCACGATCAGCGGGTTATCGGAGGGCCTTCCTTTCGCCGCATAAATTTTGCGGGAGGATTCCGGGTTCAGGGCATCTCCGCCAAGGCCGTATACGGTCTCTGTCGGAAAAGCCACCAGGCCGCCGCCCTGCAGAATCCTGCCGGCCTCTGCGATGCCGTCCTCGTCGATTCTCTCTTCCGTCATTGAAATGCATCGGGTGATCAAGCTCTTCCTTCCCTTCCTGCCCGGCCGCATCGAGGTTTTCCGAAGGAAAATCGAGATGCGGGTGCTAAACGGTTACTCATTTACATAATTGGCAATGTTGTCCCACACATCCGCCGTTTCGAACTGCAGCTTCCACTCCGCAACGCCCTTGATGCCGAAGCTCTGCATCACATCCAGCTTCTGCTGGATGGACTGTGCATCCTCCACCCATATCTGAATCAGGGTTCCGTTCTCCGTGGTTTCCGCATAATTCTGTCCGGTGCTCGCATCCCACGCGGCCGTCATGCCGTGCTCCGCCATATAGGACTGTACCTGCTCCATGCCAAGGGCCGAGGAGCTGACCTGACCGTTCTCTGTTTTCCACACTCTGGAATAAAAGGGAACCGCATTGATCAGGCGGTCCTTCTCTACGCCTGCGTTCAAGGCTCTCTGGATTCCCTCCGTCACGTAGCTGATGGACGCAACGCTTCCTGCCTCCTGGCTGCCCGCATAATGTTCATCGTAGCCCATGACAACCAGATAATCCACGAATCTGCTCTGTTCCTCCAGATCATAGTGGTAATTGAATTCATAATAAGGATAATTGTCCACCGACAGAATGATGCCCGCATTCCGGCAGGCGATGGACAGCTCGCGGATGAATTCGATATAGTCATCGCCGTTCTCCGACGGAATCTGCTCAAAGTCCACGTTGATTCCCTCGAAGCCGTAGGTCGCCTGCTCACGGATCAGCTGGTCAATCAGGTTGGTCCGCGCATCCAGTGTTGTGAGGAAGGTGTGATTGTCCAGCTGCTGCAGCTGCGAGGAATTGATGTTGTCCACCACGGCCCACACCTGACAGCCCAGCGCATGTGCCTGTGTGATGTATTCCTGGGTCGCCGCCTTTTCAACATTGCCCTCGTTGTCGCTGACCCAATACCAGGTAGGTGCCACAATGTTGACGCTCTTTGTCTGGCTCATATAGGAGGTCAGGGTCCCGTTCCCCTGGGATCCCCACACATTATGAAATGCCATGTTGATCTTGCCGTCAAAGGTCAGGTGCGTGTACTCCGGCTCCGTATAATCCGTCACCCCGGCCGGTGTCTCCTCCCGCAGATCCGTCAGCTTCTTGTTCTCCACATAGCCGATGACGGAATCCGCTGTTTTCACCTTCGACCAGGTTTCCATCTGCTCCAGAACCGTCACCGTGGCGCCCTTTTCCACCTGCTCCTCCACCGCGCTCTTAATGCCGCCCGATGTGCGGACCTGGGTCCTGCGGCGGATGGTCGCCACCGTCTGCGTCTCCCAGGCGGTGTCAATCTGAAGGCGGTTCGGATTCTCATAGGCCGCCATTCCGAAGTTGGTATATTGCTTTACAAAATTCAGTGCCAGATAAATTTCTCCGTCGATGCGCAGCGCCGGCGCGTAGTCCAGCGTCTGCGTTTCCTCTCCGATGGACACGGTCTGGCTTCCGACAACGGCCGTCAGCCGGTATGTCGGAAAGCAATACAGGATCATCCCCGTATCATCGGAGGCGTTCTGCACGCCGTAGTAAAAGCGGTCGTTCAGATTCGCCTTCACGTCGGAAAGCTTCATATAATCCACGCCGTTGACCCGCTTTGCGTGGATGTCCGAGAGCTCATTCCCCCAGACAATCGGAACATCATCCTCTCCCTGCACGCCGAAGGCCGCCGACAGATCCGCCTGCTCCGTAGAGTAGGAATACCGGTCCAGGAACAGCTTGGCCCCAAAGGCCGCCGCCAGCACGAGCACCATAAGAACAACGGCCAGCACCGGCGTCCCTTTTTTCTTCTTCCTGCGCTTCCTGCCGCCCCCTCGGGCCGCCGTCTTGCCTTTTCCTGCGGTTTTCCTGCGGGAGGCGCCTGCATTCTTTCCCCGGCCCGACTTCCTCTGCCTTTTCTTTTCGCTGTGCCTTCTTCCCTGTTCCGCATCGCTCTCCCGGTCGTACCAATCGTCCGCATAATCCGGGCTCTCGTCATATTCCTCCGCATATGCCGCATACCCGCGGATGTCCTCGTATCCGTCCCCGCGGTTGTCATATCCATATTCGTCCTCATTATCCAGGAAATCGTCGTATCTAGAGCCCATGTCCTTCTCCAATGTTCGATCTGTGGTGTCCTGTGACAGCGCATCACTTTGATTATAGCAAAGCCTTTCCTATCTGTCCTCTGTTCCGGTCGGTCCGCAGCCGTGACGGGGCAAATGCGTTACTGTATAGGCGC
>CAVAUJ010000029.1:0-30237 GCA_963591995.1 Succinivibrio sp. | reverse complement strand
GTGGATCAGGAATACAAGTATGCCAAGCAGTCCGGCGGACGCGGTCAGTACGGACATTGTAAGGTCAAGTTCGAGCCCATGGACCCGAACGGCGAGGAAGTTTACAAGTTCGACAATGCGGTTGTCGGCGGTAACATTCCGAAGGAATACATCCCGGCTGTCGGCGATGGTATCGAGGAGGCCATGAAGGCCGGAAACCTCGGCGGCTTCCCGGTGGTTGGCGTTCATGCAACGGTTTACGACGGATCCTACCACGAGGTCGACTCTTCGGAGATGGCATTCCACATTGCCGGATCCATGTGCTTCAAGGAAGCGATGAAGAAGTCGGAGCCGGTACTGCTCGAGCCTGTTATGAAGGTCGAGGTCACCATGCCGGAGGAATACATGGGAGATGTCATCGGTGACATGAACTCCAGACGCGGACGCGTCACGGGCATGGAGGATATCGGCGGCGGCAAGCAGGTTAACGGCTTTGTTCCGCTGGCACAGATGTTCGGCTACGCTACCGACCTTCGTTCCATGACGCAGGGTCGCGGCAATTACTCCATGTTCTTTGAAAAGTACGAGCCTGTACCGAAGAACATCGCGGAGAAGGTGCTCAACGAGGCCAACAAGGAGAAGGGCTAATTATCCTTGCGCATGCAGAGAGCATTGGTTATAATATTTGGCAGTGACCGTAAATCGGCAGTGAATGTCTGGGGTCATTGGCAAACACTCTATGATTATTTTCCAAGGAGGAAATAAGAAATGGCAAAGGCACATTTTGACAAAACAAAGCCGCACGTAAATGTCGGCACCATCGGTCACGTTGACCACGGCAAGACCACTCTGACCGCTGCAATCACCGCAGTTCTGTCCAAGAAGCTCGGCGTTGCTGCAGTTCCTTTTGATCAGATCGACTCTGCTCCCGAAGAGAAGGAGCGTGGTATCACCATCAACTCCGCTCACATCGAGTATGAGACCGCAAAGAGACACTATGCACACGTGGACTGCCCCGGGCACGCTGACTATGTCAAGAACATGATCACCGGCGCAGCACAGATGGATGGCGCTATCCTGGTAGTTGCTGCTACCGATGGTGTTATGGCGCAGACTCGTGAGCACGTTCTGCTGGCAAAGCAGGTAGGCGTTCCGAAGATCGTTGTCTTCCTGAACAAGTGCGACATGATGGATGATCCGGAGCTGATCGAGCTGACGGAGATGGATATCCGCGAGCTGCTGGATCAGTACGGCTTCCCCGGAGATGACACCCCGATCATTCAGGGCTCTGCTCTGAAGGCTCTGGAGGATCCGGAAGGACCTTGGGCTGACAAGATCATGGAGCTGATGGATACCGTTGATGAGTACATTCCGGATCCGGTTCGTGATAACGAGAAGCCTTTCCTTATGCCTATCGAGGATGTCTTCACCATCTCCGGTCGTGGTACGGTTGCTACCGGCCGTGTAGAGCGTGGTATGCTCAAGCTCAATGATCCTGTTGAGATCGTCGGCATCAAGGAAGAGACACAGACCTCTGTTGCTACCGGCATCGAGATGTTCCGCAAGACCATGGACTACGCTGAGGCAGGCGACAACATCGGCGTTCTGCTGCGTGGTATCGATCGTACGGCAATCGAAAGAGGCCAGGTTGTTGCGAAGCCCGGCACCGTAACCTGCCACAAGAAGTTCACCGCTCAGGTTTACGTTCTGACCAAGGACGAGGGTGGCCGTCATACTCCTTTCTTCAATAACTATCGTCCTCAGTTCTATTTCAGAACAACGGATGTTACCGGTGTGATCGCTCTTCCGGAAGGAACCGAGATGTGCATGCCCGGTGATCACGTTGAGATGACCATCGAGCTGATTCACCCCGTAGCAATGGAGGAGGGACTTACCTTCGCCATTCGTGAGGGTGGCCGTACCGTTGGCTCCGGACGTGTTGTTTCCATCATCGAGTGATGAAGAGACCGTCTGTCTCACCATATTGAATCACAGGAGAGCCGCAAGCGAGAGCTTGTGGCTCTTTTTTGTATTTCGTTGCGATAAAGTGAGCGGCGACAAAGTAAACGATGAGTAGAAAAGATCATGATCGGCCGCGCGGGACGCGGCTGGGCTGGATTGATACAGCAAAAGGAATGTCCATATTGTGGGTGGTTGCCGGGCATGCGGCCGAGAAGAACGGAGCAGACGCATTCCTGCTGCGCATGTCAATGTTCCTGGGCGTTGCCGCTTTCTTTTTCCTCTCCGGGGTAACCTTTGAGCTGGGGGGAGCCGGAAAGAAAACACCGGCGCAATTCCTGTGCAATCTGTGCAGAACGCTGGTGGTGCCGTATTTTGCCTGGTCACTCATCAGCATATTTGTGTATGCGTTGGCGGGAGAAATGGCTGCAACCATGTTGGGGGCGAAGACTCGGCATTACGCGATTCTTCCTAATTTACTGGGGATGCTCTATGGAAATTCCGATTTCTGCGGAAGAGGAGAAAGTGGCGCGGGCTACATGGAGTGGAACCGGCCGCTGTGGTTTCTCACCTGTCTCTTTGTTGTAAAATGCACGTGGTATCTGCTGCTGCGCATAAAGGGGAGAAAGGGAAGAGTCCTGCGGATTGCGATCTTTGCAGCCTCCGTCTGCCGGCTCATTCTGGGGGCAGGGGATCTTCGATTGCCATGGGAGGCGGAAACGGCCGCCGGCGTCCTCTGGATCTTTGGCCTTGGCATGCTCTATGCACAAAGAGGATCGGTAAAAGATCCGGCAGGAAGAGAAGGGGAGAAGAGCTGCCGGAGGGCGCAGCTTGCTGCGGGCGTGGGTTTCATTGCGATATTGCTGCTGTTGCTCCTGCCGCCGCAGCTCGCGGATTTCCGCGCAGACCGGTTCACGCATTCTCTCATGGCGATTCCGCAAACAGGCCTTGGAATCTGCGGCATCCTTTGCCTTGCGAAGATGCTCGAGGAAAATCGCTTTCTTGCTTATGTGGGACAGCGGACGATGGCGGTTCTGGTAATGCATAAATTCGTTCTCATTTTCCTGAAAATCCTTTGGAAAGGCTTTCATATACCGCGGGAAGGACGGCTGCTGGTGCCGGAGGATCTGTTGCTGACGGCGGTCACGGCGGTCATCTGTCTTTTGGCAGAGCGGATTCTCGCAGCACGTTTTCCGTGGCTCTTCGGCAAAAGGAAAGCCGTGTAGCACCGCTTCTGCGAAGGTGATACAATCCTATTACATATGATTAAGCATGTGATATAATCCATACAATTCCGGTAATAAACGACATACATAGTATTAATTCTATGTGGAATGCGTCTTTTGTGATCATTGTAAATCATGTATAATTATCACAAATGTGCCGTACTTGCACAGGGAGCGTTGTTTTGGTGATGACGGGGGAGCTATTATGAAAGAGCGTATGGATGAAATATCGGTCAAAATGCTGGGAACCTTTTCCATTCACTATCAAGGTGGCGAGATCGTCCTCGGACGCAATTCCACGGCGAAGTTTATTCAGCTGCTGCAGCTGGTGTGGCTTTGCGGAGAGCAGGGAATTTCCAAACAGCAGATCGTGCATTCCCTTTACGATGGCGATGACCTTGCCAATCCGAACAACAGCTTTAACAATCTTCTGTTTCAGACAAGGAAGCAGATGGCGGCAGCCGGGCTTCCGCGCATGGATTATATCGTGAAGCTGGGGAAGATCTATATCCCGGACCCCGGCGTGAGCATTCGGATTGATGTGCAGGAGTTTTCTGACGCAATCGCAAGTGCGCGCCGCGAGCATGCGGATGAGAGGAAAAAGGCGGCCTTTTACCGAAAGGCCTTCGATTTGTATCAGGGTCCGCTTCTCCCGGAGCTGGAAACCAGGACCTGGGTGGTTACAAGGTCTGCAAAGCTGTGCGATGATTTTGCGGAGGCGGTGCGGTTCATAGGCGAAGCCGCCAAGGAAGAGAAGGACTATGAGAAGATGTTCCGGATCTATGAGAAGGCAGCACGAATTTATCCGGACAGCGACTGGCAGGCGGATCAGATTGAGGCATTGATTTATAAGGAAGATTTTCGTGAGGCGCTGCGGCTCTACGACAAGACCGTGCATCGGTACGCGGATGAGATGGGGCTGCCGCCTTCGGAGAAGATGCTGTCCAATTATCGCAAAATGTCCCAGAGGATTATTTCTCCGGTGCGTCAGATTCATGAGATCCAGGCATCTCTTCGCGGAGATTCTCCGCGGGAGGGCTATTATTGCAGCTACCCGAATTTCATCGACGTCTATCATGTCATGGAACGGAACATGGCGCGGACAGGAGATTCGGTTTTTCTTCTGTTATGTACACTGGTGGATTATGCCGGGAAGCCGATCCAGAACCGGAATAAGCTGGAATCCAGATCACATATTCTGCAGCAATGCATTGAAAAGAGTCTTGGGCAGGAGGATGTGTATACCAGATACAGCTCCTCACAGTTCCTGATTCTTTTGCCGGGAAAGAGCCTGGAGGACTGCGATGTGATCTCGAAGCGCATCAATGCAAGGCTTCAGGCGGTGGAAGGGAACCGCGCCGCTGTGCGGTACAGCAGTGTATCGGTCGCAAATTTTACATACATGGTACCTGAAGAATAGGAACGACGTAAATGAAATCGACATCAAGGGATTTGACATCAGGGAACGTGAGAACGCCGGATTGTGTGGTACTCTGTATTCACCGCTCATACGGCTATGATTGTGAGGGGGAGCTGTGGAATCGATACGAACAGGAGCCCTTTCACTTCGGAGGCCTGATGGAGGCAGTGCGCGAGATGGAACGAATCATGGATGAGACCGGTTATCCGCAGCGCGCAATGCTTCCGAGAAGCTTTCGTGCACGCAGCGAAGAGTGGAATGGCATTAAGCCGGAAAAGAGAGAGAAAACCATGGGAAATCTGGAAAACAAGAGCGGACAGAAGGGTACTTTCGTGGTGCAGGTTCTGCACAGACAGAACGCCACCTGGCAGGGACAGGTCACCTGGGCAGAGCAGAATAAAAAGGTTTATTTCCGCAGTGCCCTGGAACTGGTTCACCTGATTGATGAGGCGATGAATGAGCAGGAAGGCCGATCAGGCCTTCTGCCATCTTCCGGAAGCACCGCAGGGGAGGACGAGACCTGAGGCGGTCACCGGAAGGCCGACCTCATCGGCACAGACGCGGCCGCCGAAGCGGCGGGCGCAGGTTGCATTCATCAGATAAGACAGAACAGCGGGCTGCAGCCCCGTAGTATAGGAATTCAGGAGGACGAAGAGCGGGTCGTCGGAGAGGACATCGAGGCACAGCTGCAGAAAAGAATAGATGTTCTCCTCCATCTTCCAGATTTCGCCCTTCGGACCGCGGCCGTAGGACGGAGGGTCCATGATGATGGCGTCATAGCGGTTTCCTCTGCGGATTTCACGCTCCACGAATTTGGCACAATCATCCACCAGCCAGCGTATGGGGGCCTCGCCGAGCTGAGAAAGCTGTGCATTTTCCTTTGCCCACGTAACCATACCCTTGGACGCATCCACGTGTGTGACATTTGCTCCCGCGGCGGCGGCTGCAAGGGTGGCTCCGCCGGTGTAGGCGAAAAGATTCAGAACCTTTACCGTGCGTCCGCTTTGCACGGCCTTCGTGAGGATGGGGGTAAACCAGTCCCAATTGACGGCCTGCTCCGGAAAGAGACCGGTGTGCTTGAAGCTGAAGGGCTTGAGCATGAAATGACGTTCCCGGCCGACACCGGTATAAGAGACCATCCATTCCTCCGGCAGAGAGAAGAACTCCCAGCTGCCGCCTCCGCTCTTGCTGCGGTGATAATGTGCATCGGGCTTCTGCCACTGCTTCCCTCTGGGGGTGTCCCAGATCACCTGCGGGTCCGGACGAATCAGACGATATTCGCCCCATCGCTCCAGCTTTTCTCCGTTTGAGGTATCCAGCACCTCATAATCCTTCCAGCCATCTGCAAGCCACATAAACAATTCACTCCTTCGAAAGGCATCTGCCGTCGATTGTGCCGGGACGGATGCCGCGATTTTTGAATGTTGACAGAACAGTAGTGTAGTACATTCCGGGCATACATTACAAGCAGGGATCCGTTTGATACGGTATAGAAGCCGGTCGGGTGACAGACCGGCGACAGGGGGACGGAGAATGTCCGGATCCGCAAAGAAATCTCTTGCAATTGCAGCAACAATACCGTACAATAGGTCTCGCTGTGACATGATAGCGATGAAGCGAGAGATTGCTGAGCAGGGATCGAGAGATCCGAAACCCAGGTTACTCCGTGGAGCGAATGTCTGGGGCACCTGCAAGACCTGGCGGGCTGGCCCAAGAATCTGACGACAAGTCACTGTACCGAAGAACAGTCTGCCCTGAGCAGAAACGACGTGATAAGCGTCCTGTCAACGGTTCGCCGTTGACCTTTCTTTTGAAAGAGACAGGACACGCACGGGAGTGTGTACAGTCACCGCTTGTCGTACTTCATTAAAAAGTGCGAATAAGGAGGCGACTTTTTTTATGGCAAATCAGGTAATGAGAATCACATTGAAGGCATACGATCATGAGCTCATCGATGCATCTGCACGGAAGATCATCGAGACCGTGAAGAAAAGCGGCTCTCAGGTAAGCGGCCCGGTTCCGCTTCCTACCAAGAAGGAGGTTGTTACCATCCTTCGTGCGGTACACAAGTACAAGGACAGCCGTGAGCAGTTCGAGCAGAGAACGCACAAGAGACTGATCGATGTCATCACTCCTACGCAGAAGACAGTGGATGCACTGCAGCGCCTGGAGATGCCTGCCGGCGTTTACATCAACGTCAAGATGGTGACCAAGTAATTCGAAGCCATCAAAGGAGCAGAAAGGCAGCCGGAGAGACGGCAAAATGAATATCACGCATGTTGCGCCATTAGAAAGCGTTTGCATCGAGCGGCTCCCGTCTGCGGAATGATTCCGAAGATACATTTCGAAACGGGAGACGGAAGGGTGGATGACCGGGCGTAACCATAAACCTCTACTTAGTATGACATCCCCTGCCGGATCCGGAACCTGTGAACCGGGGGCGGGGAGCAGCAGGGACACAGGAGACAGCGGTTCAGGTCACCGCAGGTCAGACAGCAGACCCACGTCTCCCGAAATGAAGTCACACCTTCTGTCCGGGCCGATGTCCGCTGTAGGGATTAACACCGGATAGGGTGTTACAACGCCGCGATGCGGCAGAAAGAGGTAAAAGATTATGAAGAAAGCTATACTTGCGACGAAGATCGGTATGACACAGATCTTCGCAGAGGACGGCACACTGGTTCCGGTAACGGTTCTGGAGGCGGGCCCGAATGTGGTAACACAGATCAAGACGGCAGACAATGACGGCTACGAAGCGGTTCAGGTCGGCTATACGGATGCTGTGGACCGCGCCAAGAGCGTCGACAAGAGCGGCAAGGTCGAGGTTGCACACCGTCACGGTGTCAACAAGGCACAGAAGGGTCATTTCGAGAAGGCCGGCGTGTCCAGCAAGAAGTTCGTTCGTGAATTCCGCTTTGAGAATTCTGCGGAGTACGAGCTTGGCGCCGAGATCAAGGCAGATATCTTTGCAGAGGGCGATCACATCGATGTGACGGCCGTCAGCAAGGGAAAGGGATTCCGTTCTGCCATTCAGAAGGGCCAGCACAGAGGACCCATGGGACATGGTTCCAAGTTCCATCGCCATGCAGGATCCAATGGTACGTCTTCCACTCCCAGCCGCGTATTCCCCGGCAAGGTGATGCCCGGCCATGTAGGAAACGTTCAGGTGACTGTCAGAAACCTTGAGGTTGTTAAGGTTGATCCTGAGAAGAATATCATCCTTGTAAAGGGTGCGGTTCCCGGACCTAAGAAGGGCCTGGTCACGATCAAGGAGACAACGAAGGCGGATGTCTGAGCAGCTGCCCGAATGAAAGGAGGACCATTCAGAAATGGCTAACGTATCTGTTTTCAATATGGAAGGAAAAGAGATCGGAAAGATCGAGCTTTCCGATGCAATTTTCGGGATTGAGCCGAATGAGAATCTGCTGCACCTCGCAGTAGTCCAGCATCTGGCCAACAATCGTCAGGGAACGCAGAAGGCAAAGACCCGTTCCGAGGTTTCCGGCAGCACGGCGAAGCCCTGGAGACAGAAGGGAACCGGTCATGCCAGACAGGGTTCCACGAGATCTCCCCAGTGGAGACACGGCGGCGTTGTTTTCGCTCCGGTGCCGCGTGACTATTCCTTCAAGCTCAACAAGAAGGAGAAGAGAACGGCCCTGAAGTCTGCGCTGTCGGATCGTCTGGCAGGCGGAAAGCTCATCGTTGTGGATGAGCTCAGCTTCGAGGAGCCGAAGACAAAGAATTTCGTGAAGGTGATGGAGAACCTCAAGGTGGCCGGCAAGGCACTGGTTGTGCTGGCTGCAAATGACGCCAATGTGCTCCGTGCGTCCGGCAACGTGGCAACGGCCAAGGCATCTACCGTGAACACCATCAACGTTTACGATCTGATGAATGCACAGACGGTTATCCTGACAAAGGATGCTGTTGCGAAGATTGAGGAGGTGTACGCATAATGGCAGCACTTGGATATTATGATGTCATCTTAAAGCCTGTTCTCACCGAGAAGAGCATGGGCCTGACGGCAGAGAAGAAGTACACATTCTATGTACATCCCGAAGCAAACAAGATCCAGATTAAGGAAGCTGTTGAGAAGCTCTTCGAGGGCACAAAGGTTGAGAAGGTGAATACCATTTCCTGCAGAGCCAAGACGAAGAGAAGAGGAATGATCGTCGGCAAGACGGCAAAGGGCAAGAAGGCCGTTGTCACGCTGACGGCAGACAGCAAGGACATCGATTTCTTCACCGGACTTTGATCAGGTCCGAAAAGTCCCGGAGCAGAAAGGCCATCCCATGGCAGCGCTATTGTTCCGGGCGCGGTGCATGAAAAGAGAAAGAAGGAGTTAACAAATGGGAATTAAAAAGTATACCGCATATACCCCGTCCAGACGGAATATGTCCGGCTCCGACTTCGCTGAGATCACAAAGACGACTCCTGAGAAGAGCCTTCTGGTCTCCAAGCGCAAGAACGCCGGCAGAAACAATCAGGGTAAGATCACTGTTCGCCACAGAGGCGGCGGCAACAGACAGAAGTACAGAGATATCGATTTCCGTAGACGCAAGGATGGCGTAGTTGCTACGGTCATCGGAATCGAGTACGATCCGAACCGCACGGCGAACATCGCACTCATCTGCTATGCCGACGGTGAGAAGAGCTACATCCTTGCTCCCCAGGGACTGACGGACGGCATGAAGGTCATGAACGGCCCGAAGGCGGAGATCCGCGTCGGAAACTGCCTGCCCCTGTCCGAGATCCCGGTAGGTACCATGGTACACAACGTTGAGCTTTACGCCGGAAAGGGCGGCCAGCTGGCCAGAACGGCAGGCGCATCGGCACAGCTCATGGCGAAGGAGAACGGTTATGCAACGCTCCGCCTTCCCTCCGGTGAGATGAGAATGGTTCCGCTGGATTGCCGCGCAACCATCGGTGTTGTCGGCAACGCGGATCACAACCTGATCCATTACGGAAAAGCCGGCCGCATTCGTCACATGGGCATTCGTCCTCATGTCCGCGGATCTGTCATGAACCCGAACGATCACCCGCACGGTGGTGGTGAAGGTAAGGCACCTGTTGGACGTCCCGGCCCTGTAACTCCTTGGGGCAAGCCTGCTCTGGGTTACAAGACGCGCAAGAAGAAGTCTTCTGACAAGCTGATTGTGAGAAGAAGAAACGGAAAGGGACTTAGGTAAGGAGGTACGAAATGGCTAGATCACTGAAAAAAGGACCTTTCGCAGACGCAAGTCTTCTGAAGAAGGTAGACGCAATGAACGCAGCCGGTGACAAGCAGGTCATCAAGACCTGGTCTCGCCGTTCGACGATTTTCCCGTCCTTCGTTGGACACACCATCGCCGTTCATGATGGCAGGAAGCACGTTCCGGTTTACATCACAGAGGATATGGTAGGACACAAGCTCGGAGAGTTTGTTATGACCAGAACCTACCGTGGTCACAACGGAAACAACAAGGAAGGCAGCTCGGGCAGAAGATAATCTCTGCCTGACACATTGAAAGGAGTTCAGATCTATGGCTAACGGACATAGAACACAAGTTAAGAGAGCGAGAAATGCGGTCAAGGACACGAGACCTCATGCAAAGCTCACGAATGCAAGAATTCCGGTTCAGAAGGCCTGCTTCGTAATGGATGCCATCAGAGGTAAGGATGTTACGACGGCAATCGGAATTCTGGAATACAGCCCCAGATACGCTTCTGGCGTAATCCTGAAATTACTCAAGTCTGCAGTCGCCAATGCAGAGAACAATCTGGGCATGAATCCCGCAAATCTTTACATTGCGGAGTGCAGCGCCTCCAACGGCCCGATCATGAAGAGAATCCAGCCTCGTGCGCAGGGCAGAGCTTACCGCATCTTCAAGAGAATGAGCCATCTGTACATCACGCTCGATGAGAAGAAGGCGGACGCAGAATAGACTAGTAATTCAGGTGATGGAAAGGAGTCCATATGGGACAGAAAGTTAATCCTCATGGCATGAGAGTCGGCATCATCAAGGACTGGGATTCCAGATGGTATGCTGATGATAAGAATTTCTCCAACATGCTGGTAGAGGATCATAAGATCAGAGAGTTCCTCAAGAAGAAGCTGGAGCAGGCCGGTATTTCCAAGATCGAGATCGAGAGAGCTTCCGGAAGAGTAAAGATCACGGTTTATTCCGCAAAGCCCGGCGTTGTAATCGGTAAGGGCGGCGCAGAGATCGAGAACACCAAGAAGCAGCTGCAGAAGCTGACGGCTGACAAGGTCGTTCTGGAGATCAAGGAGATCAAGAGACCGGACAAGGATGCTCAGCTGGTTGCCGAGAACATCGCACAGCAGCTGGAGAATCGTGTGTCCTTCCGCCGGGCTATGAAGTCGGCCATGAACCGCACGATGAAGACCGGTGCACTTGGCGTGAAGGCCTCCTGCGCAGGACGTCTCGGCGGTGCGGACATCGCACGTACAGAGACCTATTCTGACGGAACCATTCCGCTTCAGACTCTCCGTGCGGACATTGATTACGGCTTTGCAGAGGCAGACACCACCTACGGCAAGGTAGGCGTGAAGGTCTGGATCTACAAGGGCGAAATTCTTCCGCAGAAGAAGAGCGAGCAGGCACCCGCTGCCTCTGCTGAATCCAAGGGAGGTGACAACTAATGTTAATGCCGAAGAGAGTTAAGTATCGTGCTGTATTCCGCGGAGATCGCCGCGGCAAGGCAACCCGTGGCAATACGCTGGCCTATGGTGAGTATGGTCTTGTTGCTACCGAGGCCAAGTGGGTTCGCTCCAATCAGATTGAGGCTGCCCGTGTTGCTCTGACACGTTACATCAAGCGTGGCGGACAGGTTTGGATCAAGATCTTCCCGGACAAGCCGGTAACCGGCAAGCCCCTCGGTGTTCGAATGGGATCCGGAAAAGGTTCCGTTGAATACTGGGTAGCTGTTGTAAAACCCGGCAGAGTAATGTTTGAGATCTCCGGAGTACCTGAAGAAACTGCAAGAGAGGCGCTTCGTCTTGCAGGAACCAAGCTTCCTGTCAAGACCAAGATCGTCTGCAAGGCAGATCTGGAAGGCGGTGCAGAATGAAGTCTACTGAATACATGAAGGAACTGCAGGACAAGAACATCGATGAGCTGAAGGCTGATCTTGAGTCTGCGAAGAGAGAGCTCTTTAACCTCAGATTCCAGAACGCAACCAACCAGCTCAAGAGCACAGCCAGAATCAACGAGGTTCGCAAGAACATCGCAAGAATTCAGACCGTGATCACTGCAAAGGCTGCGAACTAATCCGTTACCGGAAAGGAGTTATACCGTGGAAAGAAATCTTAGAAAAGTCCGTATCGGTAAGGTTGTCAGCGACAAGATGGACAAGACCATCACGGTTGCCATTGAGAACCATGTGAAGCATCCGGTAATCGGCAAGATCGTTAAGAAGACCTATACACTGAAGGCACACGATGAGAACAACGAGTGCGGCGTAGGCGATACCGTTAAGGTTATGGAGACCAGACCGCTGTCCAAGACGAAGAGATGGAGAGTTGTTTCGATCGTTGAGAAGGCAAGGTAATCGCCTGATCAGAGGCCATGCAGAGTCAGAAAGGACGAAGACATGATTCAGCAGGAAACAAGACTGAAGGTTGCCGATAACACCGGTGCCAGAGAGCTTCTCTGCATCCGCGTGTGCGGCGGCTCCACCAGAAGATATGCCAGAATTGGCGATACTATTGTGGCAACCGTAAAGGAAGCAGCTCCCGGCGGTATGGTAAAGAAGGGTGATGTCGTAAAGGCTGTTGTCGTCCGCACCGTTCGCGAGACACGCAGAAAAGACGGCTCCTACATCCGTTTCGATGAGAACGCAGCTGTTATCATCAAGGATGATCAGACACCTACCGGAACTCGTATTTTCGGACCCGTAGCAAGAGAGCTTCGTGATAAGCAGTTCATGAAGATTCTCTCCCTTGCACCGGAAGTTCTGTAAGGAGGATTGAGATGGCAGCAAGTAAGATCAAGATGGGCGATACCGTAAAGGTCATCGCCGGCAAGGACCTCGGCAAAGAGGGAAAGGTGATTGGGATCGACCGCGAGAACCACAGAGTGGTTGTTGAGGGCGTGAACAAGGTGACCAAGCACAACAAGCCCTCTGCACAGAACCAGGAAGGCGGGATCTCGGAGAAGGAAGCAGCTCTTGATATCTCCAATGTTATGCTGGTAGTTGACGGTCAGCCCACCAGAGTCGGCATCAAGGTTGTGGACGGCAAGAAGGTCCGCGTTGCCAAGAAGACCGGCAAGGAAATCAAATAAGAAGGAAAGGAGGAGAATCGATGAGCAGCAGACTGAAAGAGCAATACAATACAGAGATCCGCGATGCACTGGTAAAGAAGTTCGGCTATACGAATCCCATGCAGATTCCGAAGCTGGACAAGATCGTTGTCAACATGGCTGTCGGAGAGGCAAAAGAGAATGAGAAGCTTCTCGAGACCGCTGCAAAGGATCTGGAGACCATTACCGGTCAGCATCCTGTTTATACAAAGGCCAAGAAGTCCATTGCCAACTTCAAGATTCGTGAAGGCATGCCGATCGGCTGCAAGGTAACCCTGCGCGGCGATCGTATGTACGAGTTCCTGGATCGTCTCGTAAACCTGGCACTGCCTCGCGTGCGTGACTTCCGCGGCGTCAATCCCAACTCCTTCGACGGAAGAGGAAACTACGCTCTGGGCATCAAGGAGCAGCTGATCTTCCCCGAAATTGAGTACGATAAGATTGACAAGGTAAGAGGAATGGACATCATCTTCACAACCACCGCGAACACCGACGAGGAGGCCCGCGAGCTGTTGAGACTGTTCAACATGCCTTTTGCAAAGTGATAAAAGGAGATTGACATGGCAAAGACTTCGATGAAGATCAAGCAGCAGATGAAGCCCAAGTTCTCTACGCGTGCCTACACACGCTGCAAGATTTGCGGCCGTCCGCATTCCGTATTGAAGAAGTACGGAATCTGCAGAATCTGCTTCCGCGAGCTCGCCTACAAGGGTGAGATTCCGGGTGTGAAGAAAGCTTCCTGGTAATCCGCAGGGGCCGAAGAGATAAGAAATTTATTGGATATCGCACAGAAAAGGAGAAATGAGAATTATGTCTATGAGTGATCCGATTGCTGATATGCTTACCAGAATCCGTAATGCAAACACAGCAAAGCATGATACGGTTGATGTACCGAACTCCAAGATCAAGATGGCAATTGCCAACATCCTTCTGGATGAGGGATACATTTCCGCAATTGACCTGGTGGACAACGGAAGCTTCAAGGACATCCGCATCACCCTGAAGTACGGCTCCGACCGTAATGACCGCATTCTGACCGGCCTTCAGAGAATTTCCAAGCCCGGCATGCGCGTATATGCCGGCAAGAACGAGGTTCCGAAGGTTCTGGACGGTCTCGGAACGGCAATTCTTTCCACCAATCAGGGCGTAATCACCGACAAGAAGGCAAGAGAGCTGCAGGTCGGCGGTGAGGTTCTGGCTTTCATCTGGTAAAATTTCCGGAATGATCGACACGGTTACATCTTTTCAAATATGAGAACGGGAGCATCAGGAGTCATGTCCCACGGGATGGGTGGGACACCCTGTGCTGCGTTTGATAGCAACATCAGGATATTGAATATACATAACTAGGAGGAACGGGCATGTCACGTATCGGTTTAATGCCAATCGCTATACCGGCAGGCGTTACTGTTGATGTAGCAGAAAATAACACAGTGACGGTTAAGGGGCCTAAGGGTACACTGGTCAGAGCACTTCCTGCATCCATGAAGATCGAGCAGGAGAACGGTGAACTTAAGATTGTCAGACCCAATGATCAGAAGAAAGAAAAGGCGCTTCACGGCCTGACCAGAGCACTGCTTCACAACATGGTAGTCGGTGTGACCGACGGCTTCACCAAGACGCTGGAGCTCAACGGTGTCGGCTACAGAGCCCTGAAAAAGGGAAAGGTCCTGGAGCTGCATTTAGGATATTCTCACAACGTTGAGATGGAAGATCCGGACGGAATCGAGACCGTTGTTGAGGGCAACAAGATCCTGGTAAAGGGAATTGACAAGGAGCTTGTTGGACAGTGGGCTGCGGATATCAGAGCAAAGAGAAGCCCTGAGCCTTACAAGGGCAAGGGAATCAAGTACGATTACGAGACAATTCGTCGCAAGGTCGGCAAGACCGGTGGTAAGAAGTAATCGGATAAGGAGCGTGTACAATGGTTAAGAAGGAAAACAGAAAGTTAATCCGCGAAAAGAAGCACCTGAAGGTTCGCAACCGTTTCAGCGGAACCGCTGAGAGACCGCGCCTCTCCGTTTACAGAAGCAACAATCACATCTATGCACAGGTGATCGATGACGAGGCCGGCACAACCATCGCTGCTGCAGGCACGGTGGAGAAGGAAGTAAAGGCAGCTCTGGCTCACACGGATGATGTGGCAGCTGCAGAGTATATCGGCGATCTCGTAGCAAAGAGAGCGATGGAAAAGGGCGTATCTAAGGTCGTATTCGACAGAGGCGGCTTTATTTATCAGGGCAAGGTAGCAGCACTTGCAGATGCGGCACGTAAGGCCGGCCTGGAATTCTAAGGGAGGAGAGACTAGATGAAGCGTTCTAATTATGATGCAAGTCAGATGGAACTCACCGAGAAGGTCGTTACAATCAAGCGTGTCACAAAGGTTGTAAAGGGCGGACGTACGATGAGATTCTCCGCACTTGTTGTAGTAGGTGACAACAACGGCCATGTCGGCGTTGGCCTCGGCAAGTCCACAGAAATTCCGGAAGCCATCCGCAAGGGCAAGGAGGATGCTGCCAAGCATCTTGTCACCGTTGCGCTGGATGAGGTCGGATCGGTTTCTCATGATTATATCGGCAAGTACGGCTCTGCAGAGGTTCTGCTGAAGAAGAGCCCGGAAGGTACCGGTATCATCGCCGGCGGTCCTGCCCGTACGGTTTGCGAACTGGCAGGAATCAAGAACATCCGTACCAAGTCTCTTGGTTCTAACAACAAGCAGAATGTCGTTCTGGCAACCCTCAGCGGACTTTCCAGCATGAAGTCCCCCGAAGAGGTGGCTGCAAGACGCGGCAAGTCTGTTGAGGAGCTGAAGGGCTGATGCCCTTTGGCCTTTGATAGGACGAAAGGAGATTACAATGGCTGATAAGAAGCTTAAGATTACACTTGTAAAGTCTACAATTGCTGCTGTTCCGAAGAACAAGGCAATCATCAAGTCCATGGGATTCCATAAACTGAACAGCAGCGTTGTTCTGCCGGACAATGCTGCGACTAGAGGACAGATCAGACTGATCGCTCCTTATGTCAAGGTTGAGGATGCAGAATAAGGAGGGACTGACAGATGGAATTATCTAATTTAAAGCCTGCTGCAGGTTCTACACAGAAGAATTACAGAAGAGGACGCGGCCATGCATCCGGAAACGGAAAGACGGCCGGCTTTGGCCACAAGGGACAGAAGGCTCGTTCCGGCAGACCCAGAGCAGGGTTTGAAGGCGGCCAGATGCCGCTGTATCGCCGCATTCCCAAGAGAGGCTTCACCAATTACAACCACAAGGACATTGTGACGGTCAGCCTTGCCAGAATTGCCGAGTGCTTTGACGACGGTGCGGTCGTTGATGTACAGGCATTGCTCGACAAGAAGGTCATCAAGAATGTCGGCGACGGCGTGAAGGTGCTCTCCGGCGATAAGGGCAATGAGAAGTTCGAACTGACCAAGAAGTTCACCATCAAAGCCAATGGCTTTAGTGCAGCTGCAAAAGAGAAGATCGAGAAGGCCGGCGGTGCGGCAGAGGTTCTTGAGAAGTGATTTGCACTGCATTTGCGTGAAAGGCATGGTGGAATCTTATGTTTGAATCCGTTAAAAATGCATTCAAGGTGAAGGAGATCCGTCAAAAGATCTTCTTTACCCTTGTGATGCTGGTAATCATCCGATTCGGATCGCAGCTTCCGGTTCCAGGTGTTGACAGAACGTATTTCTCCAACTGGTTTGAGCAGCACACCGGCGATGCGTTTTCCCTGGTGGATGCGTTCACCGGCGGTTCCTTTCTGAACATGTCTGTGTTAGCGCTGAACATTACGCCCTACATCACTTCCTCCATCATCATTCAGCTTCTGACCATTGCGATTCCGAAGCTGGAGGAGATGCAGAAGGAAGGCGAGGAGGGACGCAAGAAGCTGGCCTCGATCACACGCTACGTTACGGTGGCATTGGCGATCATCGAAAGCGGCGCGATGGCGATCGGCTTTGGACGGCAGGGTCTTCTGGAAGAGTACAATGCAGTCAATGTAATCATGGTAATGGCAACGCTGACGGCCGGCTCTGCTTTCCTGATGTGGATCGGTGAGCAGATCACGGACAAGGGGGTCGGGAACGGAATTTCCATTGTACTGACCATCAACATCATTTCCCGCATGCCTCAGGATATGACGGGTCTGTTCACACAGTTTGTGAGCGGCAAGTCCATCGCCCGGGCCATTGTTGCGGCAGCCATCATCCTTGCGATCATTGTCGGCATCGTCATTCTGGTTATTCTGCTCAACGATGCGGAGAGAAGAATTCCGGTGCAATATGCGAGAATGCTGCGGGGCCGGAGCCAGTACGGATCTGCTACTTCCAGCATTCCGCTGAAGGTGAATACGGCCGGCGTTATGCCGATCATCTTCGCCGCTTCGATTCTGGAATTTCCTGCCATCATTTCCACCCTGGCGGGATACAACGGAACCGGAATCTGGTCGGAGGTTCTGCGCTACCTGAGCTCTTCCTACTGGTGCAATCCTTCGATGCCGAGATATACGCTGGGCCTGGTTCTGTATGTGGCAATGTTGATCTTTTTCGCGTATTTTTACACCTCCATCACCTTCAATCCGATTGAGGTGGCGGACAACCTCAAGAAGGGCGGCGGCTTTATTCCCGGCATTCGGCCCGGAAAGCCCACCAGCGATTATCTGAATTCGATGCTGAATTATATCATCCTGATCGGTGCGATCGGATTGACGATTGTCGGCGTGATTCCGTTCTTCTTCCGCGGTGTGTTCAATGCCAGTGTGGATTTCGGCGGAACCAGTCTGATCATTGTAGTCAGCGTTATTCTGGAGACCATCAAGCAGATTGAGTCCATGATGGTGCAGCGAAACTATACGACATTCCTGTCAAATTAGTGCGGATGACTTGTGGGTCGGAGGTCGCATTCCGGAAACGGGAAGGCGGTTTCCGATCCGCTTTTGTGTTTGAGAAGGAGTAGGAAGATGAAGATTGTAATGCTGGGAGCGCCGGGGGCCGGCAAGGGAACGCAGGCTGCGATGATCTGTGAAAAATATCGGATTCCGCATATCTCCACGGGGGATATTTTCCGTTCCAATATCAAGAACGGGACGGAGCTCGGCAAAAAGGCCAAGGAATATATGGACCAGGGAAAACTGGTTCCGGATGAGCTGACCATTCAGCTGCTGCTCGACAGAGTTGCCAAGGAGGATTGTGCGGACGGTTACGTTCTGGACGGCTTCCCGCGGACCATTCCGCAGGCGCAGGTTCTGACCGAGGCATTGGATAAGACCGGTGAAAAGGTCGATTATGCGGTGAATGTAGATGTGCCGGATGCGAACATTGTGCATCGCATGAGCGGACGCAGGAGCTGCCCGAAGTGCGGCGCTTCCTATCATATCGAGTACATTCCGCCGAAGACGGAGGGAATCTGCGATTCCTGCGGTTCGGATCTGATTCAGAGAGAGGACGATAAGGCCGAAACGGTGCAGAATCGTCTGTCGGTCTACCATGACCAGACCCAGCCACTGATCGACTACTATGAAAAGGCCGGTGTATTGAGAACCGTGGATGGCACAAAGGACAAGGATGAAGTCTTCCGCGACATTGTCGCGATTCTTGGCTGATTCTTTCGAAGAGGGAGATAGAAGAGGTATATATGTCCAAAGCAGACGTTATTGAACTGGAAGGCGTTGTTGTGGAGAAGCTTCCGAATACAATGTTCCGCGTGAAGCTGGAAAACGGAGCGATTATTCTGGCTCACATCAGCGGAAAACTTCGTCAGAATTTCATCCGCATTCTTCCCGGGGACAAGGTAACGCTGGAAATGTCCACCTATGACCTGACCAAGGGCCGAATCATCTGGAGAGATAAGTAAAAAGATCCGGAGAGTTTGGTAAAAAGAACTTGCTATCCAAAATATAAAGTGATAAACTGTAACGGCGTTTGAGTGAACATGGGAGTCGTATGCCCATCGGATCCGGACGCCGTATTTCTGTTTTTGATACGCAAAGGGTCCGTCAGGCAATTTTGAGTATCAAAATCGGAATGGGTACGGAATGGTTATTTAAATTTTCAAGAAAGGAGCGTGCATCGTGAAGGTAAGAGCATCGGTTAAGCCCATGTGCGAGAAGTGCAAGGTCATTCGCCGCAAGGGTGTTATCCGGGTTATCTGCGAGAATCCGAAACACAAACAGAGACAGGGTTGATCAGAGCCATATGCTTTGATACCGCTGCCGTCCCCGGGACGGAACCCTTTCGGAGGTGCATTTCGGACGTGGCTTACATGCTATGCGGAAGTGTAATTCGGAAATGAGACTCGGGACGAGTGGAAAGGCCGGACAGTATGTGATGTACTGCAGATCCGGCTGGGCGTGGAATGGCACGCGAGATCATTCCCGTTGTCGGCAGATAAGGATGCGGGAGCTTCCCGGAATTCCATGCTGCGGCAGAACGGAATGAGAAGAAGTTCAGGTGCCGTGGCCTGCGTCGCAGGATGCTGAACACAACCGGTGTTACGCATCAGCAGGTTCGCCTCCATCAAAACAAATCATGAAGATTGTACACGTGCGGTGAGCACACGCTGTACCAAGTAGTAAGGAGATTGAAATGGCTCGTATTGCAGGTGTAGATTTACCCAGAGACAAGCGTGTAGAGATCGGTCTGACCTCCATTTACGGAATCGGCCGTACCTCTGCGGATAAGATTCTCAAGGCGACCGGCGTGAATCCGGATACCCGCTGCAGAGACCTGACGGATGATGATGTCAGGAAGCTCGCAGAAGAGATTGCGAACAATTACATGGTAGAAGGTGACCTTCGCCGTGATACCGCAATGAACATCAAGATGCTGACGGAGATCGGCTCCTACCGCGGAATCCGTCACAGAAGAGGACTTCCGGTTCGCGGACAGCATACCAAGAACAATGCCCGTACGCGCAAGGGCCCCAAGAAGACCATTGCGAACAAGAAGCAGTAATCGGTTTGTCGCGCTCCCGTTGTGCGGAGTGCTTACCGCGGCCGGGAATCGGCATGGCGGTATGAAGATGAGAGGATAATCCTATGGCAGCAGCTAGAAAGACTTCCGCTTCCAAGAAGCGTGTAAAGAAGAACGTTGAGCGTGGTCAGGCACACATCCAGGCCTCCTTCAACAACACCATTGTTACTTTGACCGACACACAGGGCAATGCTCTTTCCTGGGCATCCGCCGGCGGTCTGGGCTTCAAGGGCTCCAGAAAGTCCACGCCCTATGCTGCACAGCTGGCAGCAGAGACCGCTACCAAGGCCGCTCTGATTCACGGCCTCAAGGCAGTTGATGTATTCGTAAAGGGACCCGGCTCCGGAAGAGAGGCTGCAATCCGCGCTCTCAACGCCAACGGTCTGCAGGTTCTCTCCATCACGGATGTGACACCTGTTCCCCACAACGGATGCCGCCCGCCCAAGCGCAGAAGAGTTTAGTAAATAAATGTTAAATGGCATCGGCCATTTTCATTGTTAGACGGCGAGGAGAAATCGCGAATGCGATTTCTGCAAAGCCGGGAGTGCGACAGCACTCGAAACAGATGAAAATGGCATCAGCCATTTTCATTGTTTTGGATGAAGGCGCGTTCGCGCGTTGTAAACAACAATCGGACAGGGCAAGGCCCTGCTCCGACAGAATGAAAGGAGCCACAATGGCAGTAGATAAGACACCCGTCCTCAAGAGATGCAGATCTCTCGACCTTGATCCCACCTTCCTTGGCTATGACAAGAAGTCCAAGAGAACTCTCACCAGAAGAAGCAGAAAGATGTCGGAGTACGGCATGCAGCTTCGTGAGAAGCAGAAGGCAAAGTTCATCTACGGCGTACTGGAAAAGCCTTTCCGCAACTACTACGAGAAGGCAGACCGTATGAAGGGAATGACCGGCGATAACCTGATGGTGATGCTGGAGTCCCGCCTGGACAACGTTGTTTTCCGTATGGGATTTGCCCGCACCAGAAGAGAGGCCAGACAGGTTGTTGACCACAAGCATGTGCTGGTAAACGGCAAGTGCATCAACATTCCTTCTTATCTGGTGAAGGCCGGTGATGTGGTTGAAATCAAGGAGTCCAACCGCACCATGCAGAGATTCAAGGACATTGCAGAGGTTACTGCAGGCAGACTCACACCGGAATGGGTCGATGTAGACAAAGAGAACTTCAAGGGAACCGTAAGCGCACTTCCGAAGAGAGAGCAAATCGACGTGCCTGTTGATGAGATGCAGATCGTCGAGTTGTATTCTAAGTAATTGGTGTAACGCGGAGCTTTGCAGCAAGGCGCTCCAACGCTTCGCAGCTGCATTGATAACAACAAGGAGGTATATGCGTGTTTGATTTTGAAAGACCCAGCATTGAAACGACTGAAATGTCCGATGATAATAAATTCGGCAGATTCGTTGTAGAACCCCTCGAGAGAGGGTATGGTCTTACTCTCGGCAATTCTCTGAGAAGAATCATGCTTTCTTCCCTTCCGGGCGCGGCAGTCAGCCAGATCAAAATCGACGGCGTACAGCACGAGTTCAGCACGATTCCGGGCGTCAAGGAAGACGTCATGGACATCATCATGAACATCAAGAGCCTTGCGATTAAGAATTCCAGCGAGACGGACGAGCCCAAGACAGCATATATTGAATATGAAGGGGAAGGCATCGTACACGCCAGTGACATCCAGGCCGATCAGGACATTCACATCATGAACCCTGATCAGGTTATTGCTACTCTTTCCGGCAACAACAAGCTCTTCATCGAGCTGACCATTACCAAGGGAAGAGGCTACATCAGCGCAGACAAGAACAAGGACGAAGACACCAAGATCGGTGTGATCCCGATTGACTCCATCTACACTCCGGTTCAGAGAGTCAATGTCACCGTGGAGAACACGCGCGTCGGTCAGCAGACGGATTACGACAAGCTGACTCTGGATGTTACCACCAACGGCACACTTGCCCCCGATGAGGCCGTCAGCCTCGCCGCAAAGGTCCTTTCGGAGCATCTTACGGTATTCATTGATTTGAGCGACAACGCCAAGGTCACCGAGATCATGGCGGAGCCGGTGGACGACAATAAGACGAAGGCTCTGGAGATGAGCATCGACGAGCTGGAGCTCTCCGTTCGTTCCTACAATTGTCTCAAGCGCGCAGGAATCAATACCGTACAGGAGTTGTGCAGTAAAACCCCCGACGAGATGATGAAGGTGAGGAACCTTGGCAAGAAGTCGCTGGATGAGGTTCTGGAGAAACTTAAGGAGTTGGGCCTCAAGCTCAATATGGGCTTTGAGGTTCTGGATGAGTAATAGCTGTTTCCTGTGACGGTAAATCCTGTGAGGTGCGTTGCGGGTTGGTGCAGGGAAGGCTGCTCCGGGTAATTCCAAAGGTTCCGGAGCGGCTGTCACCAGAAAAAGGAGATTAAAATGGCTGAATACAGAAAGTTAGGCAAAAAGACAAAGCTGAGAAAGGCACTTCTGCGTTCTCAGGTAACGGCACTGCTGTACAATGGCAAGATCATCACCACGGAAGCCCGCGCCAAGGAAGTTCAGAAGCTTGTTGAGCCGATGATCGCCCTTGCTGCAAAGGAGAAGGATAACTTCGAAGAGGTAACCGTGAAGGCAAAGGTTGCCCGCAAGGACAAGGACGGCAAGCGTGTGAAGGAAGTGGTAGACGGCAAGAAGGTTACGGTCTACGACGAAGTCGAGAAGAAGATCACCAAGGATGCTCCGTCCCGCCTTCATGCAAGACGTCAGATCATGCGTTTCCTGTATCCCGTAACCGAGGTTCCGACGGCAGCCGCAGGCCGCAAGAAGAACACCAAAGAGGTTGATCTTGTGGACAAGCTCTTTACGGAGTACGGCAAGAAGTATGCAAGCCGCAACGGCGGTTATACCAGAATCGTCAAGATCGGCCAGAGAAAGGGCGATGCTGCTCTGATGGTTGTTCTGGAGCTCGTCTGATCGTTCGGACGAATTTCGCAGCAGAGGCAGACAGATCATGAACTCCCGGGATGGAAATCCCGGGAGTTTTTTTGCAAAAAAACTGGACAAATGATGTCCTTGGGTGAGAATATTTACCACGTGTATCTGACAATTACGACGACATCCCTTTACAGGAGAGCGAAACGTGTTATCCATGATCAGCATTCGAAATTTAATTCATGACTATACAACGAGGGATGAGGAAGGCAACGTCAATGGGTCTGTTCGTGCGATTGACGACGTGTCACTCGATGTCCGTCCGGGACAGTTCATTGCTGTGCTGGGTCACAACGGCTCCGGCAAGTCAACGCTGGCCAAGCATCTCAACGCGCTGCTGTTCCCGACAGGGGGAACGGTGTGCGTGGACAATATGGACACCACGGATCCCGATCATCTCTGGGACATCCGTCAGGAAGCCGGCATGGTATTCCAGAATCCGGACAACCAGATCATCGGACAGGTGGTAGAGGAGGATGTCGGCTTCGGACCGGAGAACATGGGCGTGCCTACGAAGGAAATCTGGCAGAGAGTGGACGAAGCCCTGACGACGGTTGGGATGCAGGCCTACCGCAAGAAATCGCCCAACCGCTTATCCGGCGGACAGAAACAGCGCGTGTCGATTGCCGGCGTCATCGCCATGCATCCCAAGTGCATCATTCTGGATGAGCCGACGGCGATGCTGGATCCCTCCGGCCGGTATGAGGTCATTCGTGCAGCCAGAGCCTTGAACGATGTGGAGGGGATTACGATCCTTCTCATCACACACTATATGGAAGAGGCGGTCTACGCAGACCATGTTTTCGTGATGGATGAGGGACGCATTGCCCTGCAGGGGACACCGCACGAGGTATTTTCGCAGGTGGACCGCATGAAGGAGCTCCATCTGGATGTCCCGCAGGCGACGCTTCTGGCCGATGAGCTCAGAAGGGCAGGACTGGATCTGCCGGCGGGTATTCTTACAAAGGAAGAACTGGCAGACGCGCTTGGGCTCTCCGGGAAAAATCGAGCTGCGGGTGCGAAACAATAACGCGGAATGTGGTCTGTGGTGGTTTCAGCACAGGGAATGGATGTCGAATGGCTTTAAGAATAGAAGATCTTACATATGTATATGATCAAGGTACGGCAATGTCCGCCAACGCGCTGGACCATATCAGCGTGGAATTGCCGGACGGTCAGTTCATCGGTCTTGTGGGACATACCGGCTCTGGAAAATCTACCTTTGTTCAAATGCTGAACGGTATTCTGCAGCCGACATCCGGACATATTTACTGGGACGGGCAGGACATACAGGCGGCCGGGTTTGACCGCAGGGAGCTGCGCGCGAACGTGGGACTGGTGTTCCAGTATCCGGAGCATCAGCTCTTTGAAACCGATGTCCTTGCGGATGTGAAATTCGGCCCGAGGAATCTGGGCCTTTCCGAGGAGGAATGCACGAAGCGCGCGAAGGAGGCATTGCGGCTCGTAAAGCTCCCGGAGGAGTTCTGGAGTCAGTCTCCCTTTGACCTGTCGGGAGGGCAGAAGCGAAGAGCGGCCATTGCCGGCGTGCTGGCCATGCAGCCGAAGGTGCTCATTCTGGATGAACCGACGGCGGGGCTGGATCCGAGAGGAAGGGACGAGATCCTGGACATGGTGCGTGACATGAAGCGGAGTCTGCACATGACCATCCTGCTGGTTTCCCACAGCATGGACGATGTGGCGGAATACGCCGACCGGATTCTCGTCATGAATGCCGGTAAGCTCATGATGGACGGGACACCGACCGAGGTTTTTGCACGGTACAAGGAGCTGGAGGCCTTTGGACTTGCGGCGCCGCAGACGGTATATATTCTGCAATACCTGCGTTCACTGGGGCTGCCCGTCGATACGAACCGTTTAACGCCCCGTGATGCGGCCCGGGAGATCTGTGCGCATATTGAGGAGTTGAATGCTCTGACAGGGAAGAAATTCACCTGCACCGGGCCGGAAGAGAGCGGCGAAGAGAAACGTACCGGCACGGCGCAGCGAAAGACCTCCGGCATGGACGGAAATGCTAAGGAGGCAGCGCATGTTTAAGGACATCACAATCGGGCAGTACTATCAGACAGACTCCCTTGTGCATCGCATGGATGCACGGGTGAAGCTGATCGCGACCTTTGCCTACATTATTTCGCTCTTTATCGTGCAATCCTGGTGGGGATATCTTGCGGCGGCGCTGGCGCTGCTGATCGTGATCCGGCTTTCCTGCGTACCGTTCCGCTACATTGTGCGCGGCATGAAGAGCATTTTTTTCCTCCTCTTGATCACGGTGGTATTCAATCTGTTCCTGACAGAGGGGGAACCGCTGATACGGATCTGGAGGCTGACCATTACCTATGAGGGTCTGGATTATGCCTCCAAAATGGCGGTGCGGCTGATCTTTCTGATCATCGGATCCTCCCTGATGACGCTCACGACGACGCCGAATCAATTGACGGATGCCCTGGAGGACGTGCTCGGCCCGTTGAAGAAGCTGCACGTGCCGGTGCATGAAATCGCCATGATGATGTCCATCGCCCTGCGCTTCATTCCGATTCTTATGGAAGAGACGGATAAGATTATGAAGGCACAGATGGCAAGAGGGGCGGATTTTGAATCCAGACAGCTGCGGAAAAAGATTCAGAGCCTGGTGCCTCTCCTGGTGCCGCTGTTCATTTCCGCCTTTCGAAGAGCCAATGATCTTGCCATGGCCATGGAGGCCAGATGCTATCACGGCGGGGAAGGCAGAACGAAGATGAAGCCGCTGGTCTATCAGAAACGGGACTATGCAGCCTTTGCGGGGCTGACAGTTTACCTTCTGGTGTGCATTGGGATCGCCCTTGCCCTGTAGCAGCGATGGGCGCAGAATCCGCGGCACCCGCCTGTGCGGGCTCCGCAAAATTTCAAAAGATTATGAAACGAATTATGCTGGTGGTGGCATATGACGGAACGGAATATTCCGGCTTTGCCGCCCAGAAGGATCCGTCGATCCGAACCATAGAGGGAGAATTGAACCGGGCACTTTCCGAGCTGACGGGAGAGGAAATCCGGGTGGCAGGTGCGAGCCGGACGGACGCGGGGGTGCATGCCCTTTGCAACTATGCGGTGTTCGATACGAATTCTCCCATACCGCCGGTCAAATTCGCGCCGGCGGTCAACACGCACCTGCCGGAGGATATCCGTGTGCGGAAGTCCACGGAGGTGGAGCCGGATTTTCATCCGAGGACGCAGCGCAGCGAGAAAACCTACGAATACCGCATTTACAATGCGAGGATTCCGGATCCTTTGAAGCGGCGTTACGCATATTGCACCTATTTTCATCTGGATACCGACAAAATGCGGCAGGCTGCGGCCCTGCTCGTGGGGGAGCACGATTTTGCCAGCTTTGCGAATCCGGCCCGGGATACGAAGAATACCGTCCGGGAGATCACCGGCATCGACATGGAAGAGCACCCCTGCCCGGTGCCGCAGCTGATGCTCTCGCGCAGGCACACCGTTGCGGAAGCGGACGCAGCCAGAGACATTGTCATCCGCGTGCGCGGCCGGGGGTTCCTGTACAATATGGTACGCATCATTGCGGGGACGCTGATCCGGGTGGGGAGAGGAATGACACAGCCCGAGGACATTCCGGGCATTCTGGAGGCAAGAAACCGTCAGACGGCCGGGGATACGGCGCCGGCGCAGGGATTGTGGCTGGTGGATTACCGCCTGCTGGGGAGGAAAGCGATGAAAAAGTCTGCATTGATATTCGATATGGACGGGACACTGTGGGATTCCTCGGCGAATGTGGCAGCTTCCTGGACGGAGGAGCTCCGGCGCCACGGAGACATTCTGGAGGGAGCTGCGGATTGCCTGATCACGCAGGAGGATGTTCGGGGCGTGATGGGAATGACCATGACGGCCATTGCACAGAAAATGTTCCCGGAGCTTGAAAAAGAGGTACAGCAGGAGCTGCTGCAGGCCTGCTGCGCGCATGAGAATGCTTATCTTGCCGAGCACGGCGGGGAGCTGTATCCGAGGCTGGAGGAAACACTGCAGCGTTTGCAAAAGGCAGGATACCCGCTCTATATTGTCAGCAATTGCCAGAAGGGGTACATTGAAACCTTCCTTTCCCATTACGGCTTCGGGGACTATTTTGCAGACATCGAGTGCTTCGGCAACAACGGACGGGGAAAGGCGGACAACATCCGGGGCCTCGCAGAACGCAACGGCCTGACGGACTATTACTATGTGGGAGACATTCAGGCGGATTGCGATGCGGCATTGGCAGCCGGCGGCCGGTTCATTCACGCAGCCTACGGCTTTGGCAGCGTGAGGGAGAAGGTACCGGAGCTGAAACGATTCGAGGATCTTCCGGAGCTTCTGGCGTCCCTGCAGGCGTAGCGGATGCTTGCCAGAGGAAAGGAATTGCGCTATATTCGTGTAATTGCGTACAAAGGCAGGCACAATTCCCCGGGATATCGGAAATATACCGGGATAAGGTTAGGAGAGTTCATACAGAAATGTCACAAAGTCTGGTAATCGTAGAGTCACCTGCAAAGGTGAAAACCATCAAGAAATTCCTTGGTAAAAAATATGATGTCGCGGCAAGCCAGGGACATGTCCGGGATCTTCCCAAGAGTCAGCTCGGCATCGACGTGGAGCACGATTTTGAACCCAAATATATTACCATTCGCGGAAAGGGAGATCTTCTGGCGGATCTTCGCAAGCGCGTCAAGAAGGCCGACATGGTTTATCTTGCAACGGACCCTGACCGGGAAGGTGAGGCCATTTCCTGGCATCTGATGGCGGCGCTTCGCCTGGAGGATAAAAAGGTTGCGCGGATCACGTTCAATGAGATCACCAAGAGTGCGGTGACGGAGTCCTTTAAGAACACGCGGGAAATCGACATGAATCTGGTGGATGCACAGCAGGCCAGACGCGTGCTGGACCGCATCGTCGGATACCGGATTTCACCGCTTCTGTGGGCGAAGGTAAAGCGAGGACTTTCCGCGGGACGTGTACAGTCGGTGGCACTTCGTATGATCGGCGATCGGGAGGAGGAGATCAACTCCTTTATTCCGGAGGAGTATTGGACCCTGGACGCGGTCCTGGATGTGAAGGGGGAGAAGAAAGCGCTGGTCGCGCACTATTACGGCGCCAGGGACGAGGGCAAAAAGGCAGAGCTTACCGGCAGAGAACAGACGGAAAGCCTGACCAAAGCACTGGACGGAGCGCAATACCGGGTTACAGAGATCCGGACGACGACAAGAGAGCGGAAGGCCCCGCTTCCTTTTACCACCTCCACCCTGCAGCAGGAGGCGTCAAAGGCACTGAACTTCTCAACGCAGAAGACCATGCGCATTGCGCAGCAGCTCTACGAGGGCATTGAGCTCAAGGGCAGCGGGTCGGTCGGTATCATTACGTACCTTCGTACCGATTCCACGCGCATTTCGGATGAGGCCCTGGCTTCCTCCGCAGAATACATCCGCAGGGAATACGGCGATGCGTTTCTGGCGGACGGGGAACAGAAGAAGACCACGGGAAAGATACAGGATGCGCACGAAGCCATTCGCCCCACGGATATCGCCCGCACACCGGCCAGCATCAAGGATTCTCTTTCCCGAGACCAGCTGCGCCTCTATCAATTGATCTGGAACCGTTTTACGGCCTGCCGCATGGCATCCGCCAGAATTGAACAGACCAGAGTGAGCGTGACGGCGACGGAGAAGGACGGCGGAAGGGAGCACCTCTTCACCATGCCGTTTTCGAGAGTTGCATTTGAGGGCTTTCTGAAGGTATACCGTCCGGCGGACGACGAGAAGGCGGAAGGCACCCTGATGAAGGGACTGGACGAGAACACGCAGCTGTCCCTGCAAAAGCTGGATGCCCAGCAGCATTTCACACAGCCCGTGGCACATTATACGGAGGCTTCCCTGGTGCACGCATTGGAGGAACAGGGCATCGGAAGACCGTCCACCTATGCGCCGACCATCACGACCATCCTGGCGAGACGGTACGTCACCAAAGAGAACAAAAATCTCTACATGACCGAACTTGGCGAAGCGGTAAATAGTATAATGAAGACATCCTTCCCGGCCATTGTGGATCCGGCCTTTACGGCGAATCTGGAGTCCCTTCTGGACGGCGTGGCCGAGGGAAAGGTGAAGTGGAAGACGATCATTGAGAATTTCTACCCGGATCTGGACGAGGCGGTGAAAAAGGCCAGCGAGGATCTGGAGAAGGTTGAGATCCGCGACGAGGAGTCCGATGAGGTCTGCGAGAAATGCGGCCGTCGGATGGTCATCAAGTACGGCCCCCACGGCCGCTTCCTTGCGTGCCCGGGATTCCCGGAATGCCGCAATACCAAGCCGTATTTTGAGAAGATCGGCGTGAGCTGTCCGAAGTGCGGCAAGGACATCGTGATCAAGATGACCAAAAAGGGGCGCAGGTACTACGGCTGCCTCGGAAATCCGGAATGCGACTTTATGACATGGAATCGTCCCTACGGGAAACCCTGCCCGCAGTGCGGAGGTCTTCTTGTGGAAAAAGGCAGCAAGCTGGTGTGCTGCAAGGAAGAGTGCGGCTTTGTAACAGATAAAAAGAGCATGGAGGACTAGAATGAGCACGAATGTGAACAACGTACAGCTGCTGGACAAAACCAGAAAGATCGAACGGCTTCTGCACAACAACAGTACCGGCAAGGTGGTGTTCAATGACATCTGTGCCGTCATGAGTGATATCATGAACAGCAATATGCTGGTGCTCTCTCATAAGGGGAAGGTTCTGGGCGTATCCAACCGGGAGAGCATTGCGCCGCTGAAGAATCTCATGAAGGATGATCTGGGTGAATTCATCGATCATGATCTGAACGAGCGGCTGCTGGCCGTCCTGTCCACCAACGAGAATGTCATGCTCTCAACCCTCGGCTTTGACGCGGAGGATTCGGCGCACAATGCCATCATTTGTCCCATCGAGATCGCAGGTGAGCGCCTGGGAACCGTGTTCATTTATAACGCCGGAAAGCTTTACGACATCGACGACATCATCATCTGCGAGTACGGCACAACGGTGGTCGGTCTGGAGATGCTGCGTGCGGTCACGGAGGAGTCGGCGGAAGAGAACCGCCGGACGGCCATTGTGAAATCGGCCTTCTCCACCCTGTCCTACACGGAGATTCAGGCGATTCTCCACATTTTCGAGGAAATGGACGGCAAGCGGGAAGGCATTCTGGTCGCATCGAAGATTGCGGATAAGGCCGGAATCACCCGCTCGGTAATCGTGAATGCCCTGCGCAAATTCGAATCTGCCGGCGTCATCGAATCGCGTTCCTCCGGCATGAAGGGAACCTACATCAAGGTGCTCAACGATGCGGTATATCATGAGCTGGACACCATGCGCAGCAGAATGGATGTGTGA
>CAVAUJ010000028.1:0-31061 GCA_963591995.1 Succinivibrio sp. | reverse complement strand
CGCACGTGCCCAGCGTACTGTCCTTTGACTTAAGTTCCCGCTCCATTGACGAGAACAAAAAATCCATGAAGTTCTAACTGCAACTTCATGGATGTAAACCGTTGTAATTGTAACTGCACGATATCAACGTGCATTTAAATTTTCAAATGACCTTGCGGACGAATTCATGCTGAAATCGACAGGTGGCCAAGGGGCGCAGCCCCTCCGGCCTACCTGCGGAACCAGCTGTCCACATCGGTTCCGTTCCTCTTCTCCTGCAGGAAAGAGCCGAAGAAGACCGAGAACCGTTCGGCTCCCTGTTCGTTCATATGTCCCACGTCGCTGTAGTTCTCATTGCCGGAGGCGTCATAGTATTCCGGAAGGATCCGATTGAAATCATAGAAATCAAATCCCTCTGCAGCGAAAATTTCCCGGAGCTCTTCATCCACCCGGAGCACATCGTCTTTGCGGTATATGCTCCAACAGTTCGGATAGGGCAGGATGATCACCGTCAGCTCAACCTCATTTGCCTTGCAAAGGTCACGGATTCCTTCCAGCTCCCTTCGATTCTCCTCGGATATAGAAAGATCCTGCAGGGAAACCGCCTTCTCATCCCACGCTTCTGCCTCCTCCCAGGAAATGAACTCCTGCGCGGGATCAAGCTGCTCCGCGGACGGCTGGAAGCCCCGTTCGTTTCGGTGACCGGCCGTGCTGAGGATTTCCCCGCTCCGTTTCTCCCGCACATTCTGCAGCACATTCGATGTCCGGTTGTATACCCACGGCGTAAGGTACGTCAGGCTGGCCGGTTGGCCGATAAATGAAGCAGAGGTCATGAACCGCAGATCATCCCGAAGCCTTGCTCCGATGGAGTGCTCCGTCACTGCCTTTCCCCGCCAGAAGCTCTGCGCCGCCCTCGCATTCTCTGTCCGCGATCCGGGCAGAATCTCATGGTCAACAGCCAGAACGGCAGATTGAATGCCGTATTCCCCGATGGCCGCTGCAATGGCCTCCCTCGAATCGGCAAGGGACTGCATGTTCGTCGCCATATTGTAGGATGTCCCGCCGCTGATCGCATCCACCGTCAGAGGATCGATCCCCTGCAGACACTGTGACGTGCCGGTATAAACCAGATCCATCTGCTCCATGGCGTGAAAAGTCTGCCACATCTCCTGGGAGGAGCTGCAGAAGGGCTCCAGCAGCCAGCACAGGATTCCGTTGGATGCCAGCAGCAGGCCAAACAGCAGCAGGATCTTGCACAGCGTCCTGCAGCGATGCCTTTTTCCGGGTGCGTCGCCGTTTCCCGAGGGAAAATCGCGATGGGACCGGAATCGTTCCTTGCATTTAGAGTATTTTTCCATTTCCTCAATATTGGGCGGGCAGAGAAGCTTCGCTTCTTGCCTCTCTCTTCCTTCGGTCAGCACCCCAATCTCGAAAATGCTCCGCATTTCCTCGATTTGGGCGGCCAGAGAAGCTGCGCTTCTTGCCCGCCTTTTCCTTCGGTCAGCACCCCAATCTCGAAAATGCTTCGCATTTCCTCGATTTGGGCGGGCAGAGAAGCGCAGCTTCTTGCCTCTCTCTTCCTTCGGTCAGCACCCCAATCTCGAAAATGCTTCGCATTTCCTCGATTCGGGCGGCCAGAGAAGCTCCGCTTCTTGCCCGCCTTTTCCTTCGGTCAGCACCCCAATCTCGAAAATGCTCCGCATTTCCTCGATTTGGGCGGGCAGAGAAGCTTCGCTTCTTGCCCGCCTTCCTCTTCCAATTGTGAATTTGTCCGCAAGCGGCCAATTCACATTGGAAGAGGAAGGTGCTGACCTATTAAAAGTTTGCATACAGGAAGCCGCCGGTGGTTTCCGTGAAGAGGAAGGAGGCGGCGAGCAGCAGCAACAGGAGGACCAGAAGGCACATCCTCGGCACGAAGCGGATGCTCTGGAAACTCCGGTACACGTCCGTTCCTTTCTCGCTCTGCAGACTTACCGCAAAGACCAGGATCGTTCCGATCAGGGCCAGGGTCCAGGAGCCGGCGAGGTTGAAGGCCGTGGACCTGGCAAGGATCTGCGTCTGCACGGCGTGCGTCAACTTTTCCGGGCAAAAGTGCAGCAGCGTAACGGCAAAGGCATTCATGCACTCTTTCACATCCGTGATGCGGTCAAAATACCATCCGATGTTCACGATGAGGAAGGTTCGCGCCGTGCGGAGCACGCGGGGAACTATCCCTGCGTTTCCAATGCCGTGCTCCCGCGCCCTGCCGGAGGAAAGCCGCAGGGAAAGTCCTTTCCAGAAGGGCTCGGTCAGATCCGAGAGGGCAATGACCGCGCCGTTGTACAGTCCCCACAGGAGATAGTGCAGCTCCGGTCCGTGCCAGATTCCGACAACCGCGAACACCACCAGGTTGGCGATTCCCGCAGGCAGGACACGGCCCAGATGCTTCCCGCAGCTTCCGAAATGCCGTGTGCACCATTTGCCGAGGCGCTGCATAAAGGGCAGGAGCGCAAAGGGATAGAAGAGGTAGTCTCTCATCCAGGCTCCCAGCGAAATGTGCCAGCGCCGCCAGAAGTCCCCCAGAGAAACCGCGAAATACGGCTGCCGGAAGTTCGGTGCCAGTTCGATGCCAAACAGTGCCGAAACACCGGTAACGATATCGATTCCGCCGGAGAAATCACCGTATTGCTGTGCGGAATACATGAGGATTGCAATGGCCACCAGGCTCCCCGGCAGCTCCCCGATGTTCCCCTGATCCAGCACCGCCGATATGCTGCCCGTCAGCATATCGGCAATCGCATATTTTTTCACAAGGCCGTACAGGATTCGAAGGAGTGCCCGCTTCGTCCTCTCCTTGTCAAAGCTCTTCCGTACGAACAGGTCCTCCCGCATTCTGTCATATCGTCCGATGGGCCCCTGCAGCAGCTGCGGAAACCAGGAGACGAACAGGAGAAATCGCAGGAATGACGGCTCCGCGGGATATTTTCCGTTGTACCGGTCGATGAGATAAGAGGCGGACTGGAAGGTATAAAAGGAAATGCCAAGGGGAAGGAGCAGCCCTCCTTCGCCGAAGGAAAGGGAAAAGAGCGGCGCCGCATATTTCAGCATCGCCAGGATGCCGAAATTCAGGAGGAGCACGGCCGCAAGAATCCGCCGCTTTCTGATGGTCACCGCCCTCCTGGCTTTCTTTTTCGCCTCTTTGGAAGGAAACGTTCCTTTTTTCTCCCGCTGCCATGCGGCATCACAGTCCGCAAGCAGCTGTCCACCCCGCCAGATCGTAAAGGCCGTCAGCAGCAGAAGGAGCAGGGCCGCACCCGAAGAAAAGGCATACCAGCCGAGGCTCGCTGCCAGCAGAATCACCCAGCCAAAACGTGCCGCTGCGGGCAGAACCCGCGGCAGCACATAATACAATCCCAGCAATATGAAAATGAACAGAACGTACTGTAATGAGAACAATTCCATAAAAATGAGAACCGCCCGCTACACAAACCACGGGTCTTCCTCCACAATCTCAATCTCCAGATAGTCGAAGGGCAGCTCCTCCACAAAATTATCCTGGTTGAAGCGGCACTTTGCACGCCTTTGGAACTCTCTGACGTTCGGCTCCAGCCAGATGGGTTCCGGCAGATCGAATGCATGGCAAACGCGGGTCACCGCATGCATCACCTTGTGCGTCCTGGTATCCTCTCCGGGGTCCTCAACCGTCATTTCGCGGACAAGGTGCCCACTCTGCCATTCCTTGGCCCACAATCGGAACATGGCTCAGCCTTCGTAACCGTTCGGATTCCGGCTCTGCCATCTCCAGGAATCCTCACACATCTCGCGGATGCCGAACTGCGCCTCCCAGCCGAGCTCTTCCTTTGCCTTCTGCGCCGAGCAATAGCAGGTTGCAATGTCACCGGCACGCCGCTGGTCGATCACATAGGGAATCTTCCTGCCGGTTGCCTCTTCAAAATTATGCACAATGTCCAGCACACTGTAGCCAACGCCGGTGCCGAGGTTGTAGATGTTGCAGCCGGAGCCCGGTGCGAGCTTCTTCAATGCACACACATGCCCCTTTGCAAGGTCCACAACATGGATATAATCGCGGACCCCGGTTCCGTCCGGCGTGTCATAATCGTTGCCGAATACGTGGAGCTTTTCCAGCTTGCCGACCGCGACCTGCGTGATGTACGGCATCAGATTGTTCGGGATGCCGTTGGGATTCTCTCCCATGGTGCCGGACTTGTGTGCGCCGATGGGATTGAAATAACGCAGCAGGATAACGTTCCATTCCGGATCCGCATACTGGATATCGGTGAGGATCTGCTCCAGCATGGACTTGGTCCAACCGTAGGGATTGGTACACTGTCCCTTCGGGCACTCCTCCGTGATGGGAACAAAGGCAGGATCGCCGTAAACGGTTGCAGAGGAAGAAAAGATAATGTTCTTGCACCCGTGCCTGCGCATCACATCCACCAGCGTCAGCGTCCCCGTGATGTTGTTGTCGTAGTACTCCCAGGGCTTCTTCACGGACTCTCCCACAGCCTTGAGTCCTGCGAAATGAATGACCGCCTCCGGCTCTTCCGCGTCGAACACGCGGCTCAGCCCATCCCTGTCCCGGATATCCACCTGATAAAAGGGAACCTTTGTGCCGGCAATGGCCTCGATGCGATCCAGCACCTTGCTGCTGGCATTGTAAAGGTTGTCCAGAATGACCGGCTCATGGCCTGCTGCCAGCAGCTCCACCACAGTATGGCTCCCGATGAAGCCGGCACCGCCTGTTACCAGAATTTTCATGTCCGCTACCTCCTTGCTCCCGCTTATGAATCCTGCCTATGAATCCCGTTTATGAATCCCGCTTTTGAATCTCGCTTTTGCCTTCCGCCTTTGCGTCTCGTCTTTGCGTCCTGCTTATGCTGTCCCCGGCATCCTCGCGGATGTCGGAAATCACTCTTCCTTCTGCCGCCGGTTCGCCGCGCGGCTGCGCGCCTTGCGGGCTTCCAGTGCCTCCCGCTCCTTCGCAGCCTCATCAAACTCTTTTTGCTGCTCCAGGATCAGCTCCCTGTCGTCGAAATAGTTGATCTTCATGGCATCCTTCACTTCATAGAGCGTACGGGCGGCCGTCTCCCGGGCCTCCTCCGTTCCCTTCCGAAGGACCTCATAGATGTAATCGATGTTCTTCTCGTAGGCGTGCCGTCTGGTGCGGATGGGCTCCAGCGTGGACTGCAGCACATTGTTCAGGAACTTCTTCACCTTTACGTCGCCGAGTCCCCCTCTTTGGTAATGCTCCTTCAGCTCATCCAGATCCGCATATTCCGGCAGGAACGCTTCAAAATGCTCTTTTTTCGCAAAGGCATCCAGATACGTGAATACGGTGTTGCCCTCGAGCTTCCCCGGGTCCTCGATGCGAAGGTGGTCCGGGTCCGTGAACATGCTCATCACCTTTTTCTTGATCTCGTCCGCTTCATCCGAAAGATAAATGCAATTACCGAGGGACTTGCTCATCTTGGCCTTTCCGTCCGTGCCGGGAAGCCGCATGGAAGCCTGATTCTGCGGCAGGAGGAGCTCCGGCTCCACCAGTACCTCGCAATGATAGGTACGGTTGAAGCTGCGGACAATCTCTCTTGTCTGCTCGATCATCGGCTCCTGATCCTCGCCGGCCGGCACCACATTGGCCTTGAAAGCGGTGATGTCTGCTGCCTGGGAAATCGGATAGGTGAAAAAGCCGACCGGAATGCTGTTGCCGAAGCCCCGCATGCCCAGCTCCGCCTTTACGGTAGGATTGCGCTGGAGTCTTGCCACCGTCACCAGATTGGCGTAGTAAAAGGTCAGCTCCGTCAGCTCCGGGATGGCCGACTGCACCAGGATGGTGGTCTTCTCCGGATCAAGACCGGCCGCCAGGTAATCCAGCGCCACATTGATGATGTTCCGGCGGACCTTCTCCGGATTGTCCGCGTTGTCGGTCAGCGCCTGCGCGTCTGCGATCATGACATTGATCCTGTCAAATCCCCCCTGATCCTGCAGCTCCACGCGCCGACGGAGCGAGCCCACATAATGCCCGATGTGAAGGCGGCCGGTGGGACGGTCGCCGGTTAGAATGATCCTGCTCATATTGCTCCTTTTCTCATGAATTCTGTACGGCTGCCGCCGTACCGGATTCCTATTATAGCACGCCGGACGCAGCTACAGCACACGGCCGTCCGTATCCACAAAGGTCCAGCCCTTCCAGTAGTCGCGCATTTTCTCCGGATCCGGAATCTGATTGTTGCGATGCCGGAGCGGCCGCAGCAGGAGCCGCGGCTCCCTGGCATTCAGCCGCCCGCCCCAGAAGGAGAACGTGGAATTGGCTGCGATCATGCCGTTGCAATGCGACATCAGCTGCATGTCCAGCATGCTGTCCTCTTCTTCGTTCCAGTCGCACACGGTCACGCTCTCCCCGTAATTTCCGAACCGGCAGGCCTTCGCATAGGCAGGATCGTCGGAGAAAATATAAAAATGGAGGTTCCGCCCGCCGCCCATCGCAGCCACCGTCCGCTCCACATAATCCACGGCGCCCTGGTAATACCCCTCGGTACAGATGCCGCCGAGAAGCGGTGCGTTCTGTTCATCCAGATAATCCCCCCGGCGAAGGTGCACGGCACAGGAAAAGGTGTAGGCATCCTCCATCTCCTGAATCACCGCGAGATTCCGGGCATTCACCTCCGGGATCACGCTGGACGGGAAGAGGAACACCTTCCGCAGCTCCTCCAGAATATCCTCATAATATTTGGTGCAGGCAAAATACCCGTCCAGATAAGCATCCTCCATCCGGAAGATCTCCGGATGATACATTTTTTCCTCCGTGAAACGCTTTCCCGCGCTCCTCGCGCCCAGGTGCAGCTTCCGCGCGGCTTTCCCCCAGACGGAATCACTGCCGAGGAGCTCCTCTCTCTCCTGCGGTGTACAGGTTTCATAGGGAAGATTCCGGAACCGCAGCAGTTCACACGCGCGGGGGGCCAGCATATCCTTCTGGTTCTCGTCGTCGAACCAGGACAGGTCCAGCCTGGCCTCTTTTCCGATGCTGCGAAGCTTGCAATACAGGGCATATTGCTGCATCTGATTTCCCAATCCGCCCTTTACTTTAACAATAATCATTCTCTGCTCCACTGCGCTTGTCCGCAGATCCTCTGCGCCCGCGCTGCCACGCTGCCAGAAATGCCAGCACCGCTCCCTGCCCCCACGGATAGGTTCCGTATTGCTGCACATACTGGGCAAAATCAACACATTCCGCCGAGGACTGCAACACGCGCCCCCCGGCATCCGTCTGCGCAAGAAGTGACTGCGCCGCCAAATCCAGGTCCTCCCCGGCAAAGGGCGACACCGGGCCGCCCTGGCCGTCATCCCGCTCCGCCAGAAGCTGCAATGCATAGTAAATCATACCGCTTGCCGACGTGTCCAGAGGGCCTCTTGCGCATTCCAGCTGCCAGGAAAACAGGCCGTCCTCTCTCCGGCACCCGTGCACGGTCTCCAGCATCCTTTGCCATGCTGCCCTTTCGCTCTCTGTTATCCCCGAAGGTGCCTTTCCCCGGCCTTCCTGTGCCCGGCCGGCAAGGTCCGTCCTGCTGCCTGCCGGCATCGGGTCCTCTCCCGAGCATGCATACGATGCCATTCCGAACAGAAGCCAGCCGACGGCCCTTCCCCAGCCGATGATGCCATGGCATTGCCCCGAGGCGGCATCGTATCCGTGATACGGAAGACCGGTCCGTTCATCCAGTCCGCGGGCCGAAAAGAGCGACAGCTGTCTGTGTGCCTCCTCCCTCTCTCCGGCGGCCGAAAGAAACATGGACACCTGCCCCGTGCCATCCGCATAGATCCAGTCGTTGCCGCTCCCCTGCCCGTAGACGAGAGCACCCTCGCTGTCCCGTCTGCAGCGATGCAGATACTCCCGGATCCGCTCCGCGCCCTGCGCGTAGCATTCCTTTCCGGTTCGTTCGTACAGCCGCAGGAGCACCGTGCCTGTAATCGCATCGTCCGGATGTCGCACGGGCATCCCGCCCGCCAGCCAGGGAGCCAGATAGGCTTCCACCGGCTCATACATTTCCGCCTCCGAAAGCCCCAGCATCAGCAGTCCCGCCGGCCAGAAGATCGGATCCGCCGCAGTGCCCGGCCGCCGCAGCAACCGCTTGGCTATGGCCCTGCCCCGCTGCACCGGCGACGGATGTGCCATCTCCTGCAGCTGCCTTGCCGCCTCTTCGGCAATCCGGGCGATGATGTCCCGGTATTCGGTTTCCGAACGGACCGCATTGGTCATATTGCCTCTCCTTCGCGAAGGCCTCGTGCCGCCCTCTTCGTTTCTCCTTTGCACAAATGCTTCCGCTGCATTTGCCGATCAGCTGCATTTGCCGAGCTTTCGCAGCAGCACCGCCTTCAGATACCGGAATTCCCCGCTCCTGCCGAACAGCAGAAGGAATACGCCGTTAAAGACCACCGTCACAACGACGGCCATCCCGATAAAACGCACCAGCGTGAGTCTTGCCAGCACGCAGCTGCCCGCCCATCCAAGGCCCGCCGCCAGAGCGAATACCGTGCCCGCATAGCAAAAGGACTCCGCAAAATAACGCAGGCAGGACCGTTCAAAGCACACCCGGTAAATGATGACCGGCTTCGTCACATTCGCGATAAGGCCGGAGATCACGGTGCCCACATAGATGCCCGCGAGTCCGATTTTCTGCACGAGCCACACCGACAGCACAAGGTTCACCGCCCCCTGGATCAGGGCCAGATATTTATCCTGCTCAAAGACACCCGCCGCCGTCTTGTAGTTGGACAAAACGATGCGGTCCCCCTTGAAATACAGGTCGACCAGGATCAGCGAAACCGCCGCAGACGGCAGCACCCAGGCATCGCCGAGCCAGAGCCGGATGAGAGGCGTCAGCAGGACGAAAAAGCCCGTTACCGCAAATCCGTAAACCCAGCTGGCAAAAAAGCGGTAGACCCGGAACAGCTCGTATTGACGATCCCTCGTCTCCGTCGCGATCAGATTGCCGAAGCTCGAAATCACCGAATTGAAGATGATGTTGACAAAATTGGTAACCGCATTGATGACCAGATTGTAGTTGTCCACCATGCCGGAAACGGCGACCGCAATGAAGGAGGAGATGATCAGGGAGTCCGTCTGCAGCCTTGCCACATCTCCCACCTTGTGCAGCACCAGCGCGCGGGTCTTGCGCCACACCTCGCCGGACTCCTCCCCGGAAAGCGGCTGCACATCTTTATCCCGCAGATACGGATACAGCCGGTCCATGTACCGGGAGACGAAAATCTTCTGCAGCAGCTGCACCAGCATGTCCGTCAGAAGATACAGAAGGAAATTCTGCGTCAGGACGATCACCGCGATCTGCAGAACGGATACTGCAATCTTCGTGAGCGTGTTGATGTTGGTCTGAATGTAATTTTTCTGCTCGGCGTTGCAAAGGCTGTATTTGTAGGAGACAAAATACGTGCTCACCGTGTTGAACAGGAAAATCAGGTAATAGACCGTCATCTCCCGAACGGTAATCGCCCCGGGATTCTTGATGAGAAAGCGAAGAAACGGTACCAGCAGAAGGCCGATTCCCGCCACGAACATGGCGATGACCGTGTAGGCCTTCCGGTACATCTGCATGTAAGATTTGATCTTTTCCGTGTCGTCCTCTGCCACCGGCCGGTACAGGGCAAAATTCAGTGCCGTTCCGATTCCCAGCTCCGCCATGGAGAGAATGGACAGAATGTTGGTATACAGCGAGTTGACGCCCAACAGCTCCTCGGAGAGGTGCCGGATGAAAATGGTGCGCAGAACAAAGGACATCACGGCCGTAGCCGCCTGCCCCGCATAGCCGAATGCAATGTTCCGTTCTGCCAGCCGGACTCTTCCCGGCGAACCCTTTCCTGCCATAGACTGCTCCTCTTTTACTGTTCCCGCTCCGCCTCCTGCAGGATGCGGCGGAGCTCCTCTGCATTGCCCCTTGCGCCTGCCCGCAGCCGGATCCCGTTCTCCGCGAGGCGGCAACGGATTCCATCCTCATTCGAGAGCAGCCAATGCCAGGCATCCAGCAGCTGCTGCGGCTCCCGCAGCTCCTGCACCGGAAGGACATAATGCTCCTCCGTCCCGAAAAGATCCCGGGCAATGCCTCTTGCCTTGACCGAATAACCGACCACCAGCGTCGGAATGATGGTCGAATATGCCGCAATGGTCGCGTGCGTCCTCGCGCCGATGAAAAAGCGGCAATTGGCGATGACGCCCTTTAACTTTTCCGCGGACATGTCCGGAACCAGCAGAACCCTTCCCGTGTCCGCGAACTGCTCATAGAGCTTTTTCAGCGGCATCCGGTCATTGCTCCTCTCCCATACAACGTGCGGGATCAAGGCGACCTTCATCCGCGTGGACGAGAGGATCTCCCGGATCAGCGCCGCGTATGCCTCCAGCGGCGCGGCGGGATCTGCCGCATACTCTTCGATCATCGGACTTAAATTGATCCCCACCGTATTCCCGGATTCCAGCTCCTTTGGCAGCCCGCTCTCATCCGCCGGAAGGAAAAAGGCAGGATCCGGACAATATACGACCCGGTCCGCCGCCTCTCTCCCGTAGGAGGCCGCCAGCGCAGCGCGAATGGCCTGATACGAAATGCTCTCTCTCGCAATGATGCGCCGGTACCGGTGCAGATCCTCCCGAAGGCGCTGCACCTCCTCGCTCCCTGCTGCCTTCCCCTCCGCAAAGCGTCCCTGCGAAGAATCTGCGGCAGGGAATGCGTCTGCGTCTGCCGCGCCGCCCTCTCCTTTTGTCTCCTCCACCCCGAGGAGCTCCGGCTCGATCGAGCAGCCAAGGAGCACGGTCGACGTTCCCTGCCGGTTGAACATGGCATTCGCCGTCATCAGGTCTTTTGTCATGTTGGCGTAGCAATAGTTGTCGCCGCCGATGGAGACCGCGAGCCTCGGTGCCCCCTTTCCGGTCAGCGGTCGATACCGATAGCGCAGGAACGACTCCCCGTCTCCCGTCAGCTTCCGATAGCCGTAATAAAAAATGTGCGCCGCCTTATGCTCCTGCAGATGCTGCTCCTCCAGAATCCTCGTTCTGGCCTTCACCTCTGCCGGGAGATACCGCTCATCCTCCTCTGCCGAATTGGTCATCAGTATAAAGCGGTCCAGCGGCATCATGCGGACCAGTGAATCCACAATGGCCTCACACCCGTGGTTGCCGCTGCCGGCGTGCATATAAAGTGCGATTTCCGTCATAGTTTCCTCGACTTCTTCCTTCGTGCCGCCGCCCTTGTCATAAGGCCGAAGGCCGCCGGCAGATATCGGAGCAGGAAGGCCTTCCTCCGATAATCCTGCGAGAGCAGCGCGGCCGTACCGGGTCTTTGCAGCTGCTCCTTCAAAGCAGCGCGGCACGTTTCAAATTCCTTCGTATAGCGACGGCGCTCCGCCGCGGGGAGCCGTGCAATCTTCATCGCTGTCAGGACCTCTGCGGTAATCCGGAGCCGGCAAAGGCGCCCGGCCGTCTCCTCCTCCGCGAGGAGCCCCGGCATATTGCGCAATAAGAGAGCCTCCGCCTCCTCATAGCAGCGGAGCTGGTCCATATAGGAGGGCACAAAGGGCCGCTCCATCGCTCCCTTTGGGTTCACGGTATAGCGGTAAAGCGGGGCCGGCGATGACGCATAGCGCGTCTTTTCGCCGATAAGAGACATGACAAAGAGAAGATCCTCGCCGATGGTCAGGCCCTTTTGGAAGCGCTTCTCACCGATCAGCTCCCGCGCAAAGAGCTTGCTCCAGACTCTCGTGTCTCCCTGCAGAATGCCGTCGCGGATCACGCCTCTCCCCTCCAGCAGGTCATAATCCGGCGCCGTTTTCCCGGCTTCCGGCAGCGCATTTTCCCCCGATCCGGCTCCGCTCCTGTCCTGCGTCTGTGCGTATGCCGCCGCTTCCTTCGGTGTCACCCGGCAGAAGCCGCAGCCGCAGATCTCGGCACCGGTCCTCCGGTGCAGCGCATACAGCTCCTCCAGCATGGAGGGCTCCATGGCATCGTCCGCATCCAGAAAGGTGATGAACTCCCCGCGGGCTGCATCGATGCCGCGGTTCCTCGCCTCGGATACGCCCTCATCCTCCATGTGGATGACGCGGATCTCTCCGCCGGTCTCCTCCGCATAGGAATCGCACAGGCGCCCGCTTTCATCCTCTGAGCCATCGTCCACGAGAAGGAGCTCTAACGCGGCCCCGACCTTTCCTTTCCGGATCGTCTGGCACATCACGCTGTTCACAGCGCCTGCCAGCGTCTCCTTTGCATTATGCACCGGAACGATGATGCTGATCAAAGGACTCATACGACCCCTCCCTGCTGCACCAGAAATACCCGCCGCACCAGGCGGATCCAAAGCTCTGTGGGATGCCGCATCACAAAAAACAGCAGCCGGTTGGCAGGATCCTGCACGGCCGTGCCGAACGCGGCGACCCGCCGCGGCGCATCCGCCTCCCGGCACAAGGTCTGAACCCTGGCCGTCACCTCGCTTTCCGGAGCATCCGTTCTGCGCAGCTCGTTTTTCAGAACCAGACCAAAGAGCAGCAGGAATTCCCGCTCCACCTGCATGGCTCCGTTCGGTATTTTTTTCTCCTGCATGACGCGGTGCAGGATTTCCCGCAGCCGCAGCATATTGCCGTACATGTCCGCATCATAGCCATGCACCATGGAGGATGCGACAAAGCGGTAATGATAATCGTAATTGTCCGCGACGAGCACCACCCTGCGGGCATCCAGAAGAGCCGGCACCGTAATGCTCACATCCTCTCCCATGCGAATGGATGCATCGCAATAATGCAGATTGTCCTCCAGCAATCCTCTGGAGAACAGCTTCATGCAGCGCGAGAGGATCACGGTTCGGTTCTCGTTTCCAAGGAGCCTCTCCTTGAGCTCCCGCAGGGCTTCTCCCTCGTACACGCCGCCGGCTGCAGCGCTGCTCTTTCTCTCCGACGTGTGACTGTGCTCGCGCTCGATGACATAGCCGCCGCAGATGATCTGCCCGTCCTCTCCCGGGTTCTGCGTCTGCGCAAGCTCTGCCGTCATCTTCGCCAGATGGTCCGCGGAAAGCCAGTCGTCGCAGTCCAGAAAGCTGAGGTAGGGTGCCCGGCTCTCCCGCACGCCCCGGATCCAGGTTGCGATCAGCCCTTCGTTCTCCTTATGAATCACACGGACCCGCGAATCCCTTTGCGCCGCCTCATCGCACACGGCGCCGCTCCCGTCCCGGGAGCCATCATCCACCAGCAGCAGCTCCAGATTCGTAAAGGACTGTCCCAGAACACTCTCGATGCAGGCCTGCAGATACGTGCCGCCGTTGTATACCGGCACAATGACGCTGACAAAAGGGACAGCTTCCGGCGTATTCTTCTGTGGGACGGGGAATTCCCTCATGCCTCTCTCCTCCCGGGTCTTTCTCAATTTTCCTCAGGATCTCTTTTTGTTTTTGCAGGCTCACCGGTGCCGGAACAAAGCCTTCCGTGCGGCCGGTATCCATCCGCAGCCAGCGCCTCCCGGTACACCGCCTCCAGCCGCTCCAGATGCGCTTCAAAGCTGAATTCGTTCCGCGCTCTTTGGTAGGAGGCAGCCGACGCCTCCCTCCACGCGGCAGGCTCGCCAAGGAGCCCTACAATCGCCTCGGCCATCGCCCCGCTCTCTCCCACGGGGCACAGGGCGGCCTGCGGACCCTCTCCGGCAAGTGCCGGGATGCCGCCGACTCTCGTCGTGACCATCGGCAGTCCGTATCCCATGGCCTCCAGCAAAGACATGGGCATGGCCTCCATATGCGAGGGCAGAAGGAAAACCGCGCTCTCTTCCAGCAGCCGCTCCTTCTCCTCTCCCCGCACCCAGCCGGGGAAAAAAACATGCTCCCGCACCGTTTCCGCCGGAAGTCCCTCTGCGGCAAGGTCCGGATCTCCCGTACCGCCGAACACAAAGCGTGTCCCGGGGCAGGCGGCGGTAACCTGCCGGATCACCTCCGGCATCTCCTTCATGCCCTTCCCTTCCGTGAGGACACCCAGATACAGGATCTGCTGCCTCTCCAGCCGCTTTTGGCAATGCGGCTCGTCCAGTACCTCCGGATGAAGGGCCCCGTAATTGGGCACCACGCGGATCCGCTCCTCCGGATAGGCCGCTCCCAGCACCTTCTTCCAGTGTTCGGACAGAACAATCATCCGGGTGCATTTTCCGTACACCCGGCGCACCAGGCGCTTCTTCCGCTCCGATGCATCGGTGTACAGCGCGTCGAAGGCGGAGCCGTGGATGTGATTTACCACAGGAATTCCTCTGCGCGCCGCCATGAGAATAAAGGGAAGCTTCCGGTAGAAGCTCGGACCGAAGGAGGAATGGATATGAACAAGTTCCGGAGGATCCTTCCGCAGGATCCTCCGGAACTGCCGGTACGCCCCAAGCGCCTTGCGCAGCTTATCCATCCTGCTGCCGTCGCAGTAGGACTGCACGTAGGTCATCCGGTAATCCTTCTCCAGCCGGCTTCCGTAATAGCCTGCCGTCACGGCCGCAATGCCGCCGTGCACCATAGGATCCGGAACAATCATACAGATGTGCTGTGTCATTTTGCCCCCCGGTGCCTCAGAACCACGACCACGGTCTGCAGCAGAATCTTGAAATCCAGCGTCAATGACCAGTTGTCGATGTATTCCAGGTCCAGCCGCACGACCTCATCAAAATCCGCGATGTTGCTGCGCCCGCTCACCTGCCACATTCCCGTAAGTCCCGGTGTCATGGACAGACGTCTTCGATAATGCTCGTTGTATTGCTCGAACTCATCCTCCGTCGGCGGCCTTGTCCCCACAAGGCTCATATCCCCCTTCAGCACGTTGAGAAATTGCGGGAATTCATCCAGACTGGTGCTGCGCAGGAAGGCTCCTACCCTCGTAATGCGGGGGTCGTGCTCCATTTTGAACATCAATCCCTGCACCTCATTGTCCTTTTCCAGCTCCTTTTTCCGCGCCTCCGCGTCCTGGTACATGGACCGGAACTTGTAGATCCGGAAGCGTCTGCCGTTCTTGCCGATTCGGGTCTGTGCAAAGAACACCGGGCCCTTCGAATCCAGCTTGATCGCAGGAGCGATGAACAGCGTCAGGATCCCCGTGATCAGAACCCCCACGAGGCCGCCGATGATATCGAACAGCCGCTTGATCAGAAGCCGCTTGTAGCTCGAACGGAACTTCGTATAGGTGACGGTAATATACTCTCCCAGATTTTCCACCTTGGCAGAGGCGCCCGTGATTTCCGGAAGACCCAGATTGTAACGGCACACAACGCCCATTTCCTCGAAGCCGTCGATCAGCGGACGGATCTCGCTTCCATCCAGTCCCGGCGCATTGATGAACACCTCGTCAAAGGCAATCTGCGTAAGGCGCTCCGTCATATCGCGGAATATGTCCTCTCTCTCCCGATCCGTCGCATCCTCTTTGCACCGGATCGAGGCCGCCCCCACAATCTGATAACCGGAGCCCATGGTCTGGCGCAGCTTTGTGATGGTCTCATCCGCCAGCTCCGGCGGTGTCACCACCAGAATCTTCGCGACCTGCTTGTCATCCGCCAGGATCCGCTTCAGCAGTGCCTTGTACCCGACATGGGCCGCATACATCAGCAGCAGATCCATCCAGATGAAATTGAGAATGACCTGCCTCGAGAGGATCCTGCCCCAGTTGACAAAGAAAACAAAGGCAAGAGATGCCAGAATCATGACCCCGTTGAACTGCAGGATGGAAATGATTTCCCGGAACAGCCCCCGCTCCAGAAAGTCCCGGTTCCATTCCGCAAAAAAGCTGTACATCGTGTAGAACAGCAGGAAGACCACCAGCACGGCATAGTGCAGCGTCTTGTTCCCCCAATCGTTGTTGCCGGTAAAGCGAAGCCTTGTCGCAATCCAGTAGGACAAGGCGATGCAGATGGTATCGATCAGCCAGAGACCGTAAATCTGAAGAATTCTGTTCTTAGGATTCATTCCCCATCCCCTTTATGACGGCCGGAAGGTACAGGGCGGCAAGGAACAGCCCGTAATTTCTTCCGATGTAGGATGACACCAGATGTGCCTCGAATACGGTATAGACCGTCATGCACAGGAGCATCACAAAGCCTGCACGGTCCCTCGTTTTCCTCACCTGCTCCAGCATCAGGAACAGGGCGGCCGCAATCAGAATCGCCGGTATCACACCGTACCAGTAAATCACGCGCACCCATCCCAGATCAAAAAAGCAGGTGTTCCAGCGCGCCGAGAACCACTTCCACGTGGAGAGCGTCCCCTCATGAAAGGTCGTCGTCCACATGGAGGAGATGCGTCCGGTCAGGATGCCGTCCAGCCGGGCAATCCGCGGATGCTCTGCCGGATTGTACAGTCCGCACAGCACGGAAAAGCCAAGGCACCCCGCCGTCAGCACCTCCCCCAGACGGTAGACCGCATCGCCCCCCGAAATTCTCCTGCTGTAATGAAGACCCGCAGAGAGAATGATGGCGAGCATTGCGATCACAAAACCGGTGTTGCTGTGCGTAAGACCGTAGAGCAATACGTTCCCGACTGCCAGAAGCACGTACCGGTGCAGCTTCATGTCCTTTTCAAACAGGTACAACGCGAGCAGCAGCAGCATGGCCGCCATGCAATGCAGGGAGTTGGGATGCCCCAGTCCCAGATCCCAGCGGGTCTCCACGCCGTGTCCGTAATCATAGGTCTGGTACAGATGCCCCATGACACCGGTCAGCGCCAGCACCATCAAAACGCCGCACCCTGCCAGTGTTCCGAAAAAGCTGAATTTCATCGCCCTGCGGACATCCACGGTCCCGGCCGCCCGGATGAAAACCACCATCCGGATCAGGTCATTGCGCCCGCAGATGCGCCAGTCCAGGACCGCCAGTACAGCGATCGCAAGGAAGACCAGATTTTCTCTCCTCTGCGCCCTTCGAAAACAGAAAAGGCAGCGGAGTGCGAACAGCACAAAGGCAGCCCGGTACATAAGACCGGCATAGGGATTCGTCCAGCTGCTCTTGTCCAGCACCACAACCGCCAGTTCAAGAGAGAGGCCCACGTAAAAGAGCGCTGCCGTCGCCCGGTCCGCCCGCTGCAGCCATGCCCCCCGCCCTGCGTTCCGGGAATCCGTATTCTGCTTTTCCTGCTTTCCCTTCTGTTGCCTGTTCATAGGCTCCGTCTGCCTCTTTTCACCGGTTTTTCCAGGCGACAACCGTTTTCTGATACACCTCAGACAGCCGATAATACCTCTCCGGTGCCTGCACATAGAGCTTCAGCCGCTCGCGGTCCCCTCTTCTTCCGTATTGATGACCGCTGCACAGCTCCAGAATGCGCTCCTTGTGCGCAAGGATTCTCTTTTCCAGCTCCGCAGCCTCCTCCTTCGTTTCCGGACAGCTCCGGTAGTCCTCCTCATAGAAGAGCATTCTGCGGTAGAACCAGTATTCCGATTCCTCCGCGAGCTCCGAAAGACCCGCATCCCGGAGCATTTCCTGGTGTGCCCTCCAGGCGGGAATCTCCTGCGTAAGCGTCCGTCTCGCGCGGCCGCTGTTCATGATGCTCGCTTCCCGGTTATGCACATAGTCATACAGGGGCTCCGGCAGATACAGCACCTTTCTCGCACGGCACAGCGCCCTGGTCGTAAACGGAATGTCCTCCGCGCTCGTCCCCTCCGGAAAGCGGTTCCCGCGAAGAAGGCTCCGGTGGAAGAGCTTGCTCCAGACCGCCGAATGCAGGACAATCCGTCCGTCCGTTCCCTCCATTCCGGCGCGGATGAAGCAGGCAATCGCCTCCCGCTGCGGTAATAATACACTTGCGGAAAGGATGGGGTCAATTTCACGGCTTCCCTGCGGTGCGGAATCCGCATCTGCCGCAACCTCCCGGTAATTCACCGCCGCCATCCGGGCTCCGGAGGCCAGCATGCCGCGCACCATGGCCTCATACATCAGGGGATGTGCCCGGTCATCGCCGTCCACAAAGCCCACATATTCTCCTCGTGCGTTCGCCAGTCCCTCGTTGCGCGCCGCCGAGACGCCCCGGTTTTCGGTGTGGATCACCCGGATTCTCGCGTCCTTTTCCGCATAACGGTCCAGCAGCTCGCCGGTCCCGTCACCGGAGCCGTCGTCCACCGCGATGATCTCCAGCTGCCGCCAGGTCTGTGCGCACACGGAATCCAGAGCACGCGCAATGTACGGCCTTACGTTGTACGCCGTGACGATCACCGACACCAGGGGCTGCTCGGTCAGCTCCTGTCCCAGCGGGCTGATCCTTTGCATAAAGTCTGCATAGATGTCCGTCCGCCGCAGCTCGCTGCCGTCCTTCTCATTGTTCCAGACAGAGGGTGCGAACACGGTTTTGCCCGGTTCCCTGCACAGCCAAGCCCCCCACCAGGAGAAGCTCGAATTCGCAATGATGTGATTCCCGCACAGCGTCATCAGGTACAGATCGAGATATCCGTGGTCCTCGTCGCTTCCTTTCACCAGAACGAACCGCTCCCGGCCGAGATTCTCCTGCCGCTCCGCCTGATAACGGATCCACTCCCCCGCCTTCTCCTCATCGTTCGAGAACACGAAAAAGGTCATGTCCGGGCACTTGGCCTTCAGCCTGCGAATCGCGGTGTTGTAGTAGGCGTCCGTACAGATGCCGCCGTAGATATCTCCCTTGTCCACATAGTCCCCGAAGCGAAGATGGATGGCCGTGCTGCCTCCGTTCTCGCCGGCTCTCCGGATCCGCTGTGCATAATGCGCCGCCTGCTCCAGAATCCGCCGTTCCTTTTTCTCCGCGTCCTTGGGAAGCTCCAGAAGATCCGGCGGAAAGGCGAAGGCCTTCCGCACCGCCTCCTCCTCTCCTTCAAAATAGCGCGGACTCTGGAAGCACCCGCAATAATACCCTTCCGTCTCCTCGAGAAAGGACGGGTCAAAAATGAAATCCTGATCGGTTTTCTCCAGACTTCTTCTGCCGCATACCTTGCGGCGCAGACGGCTCGGCAGATCCATCGCCGCATCCGTGATGCGGATCAGATCCTCCCGAGATGCCTTCGGATAGCGGATTCCGAACACCCGAAGGTGCTTCGGCCTGCGCTTCTGGTCGGACTTCCGAAACGCCTCCGCATCGTATTGCGAGACATCATCAAAGCATACGTCTCTCCCCAGTGCCTTCAGCTTCAGATACAGCGCATATTGGAACATTTGATTGCCGAGTCCGCCCGACATCCGGATTATGATCATAATGAAAGCGCATCCTTCCAATAATCAGCCCACTGCTCGAATACATAAAAGCTCCACAAAAGCCCGGAGTAATTCTGCCCTGTGCCGGCTCCTGCGTCGCCCTCTGCAAGGAACCGGCGCACCAGCCGGCTCACCTCCTGCGGATCGAACAGGCCCTGCTCCCTTAGGTGCTGCTCCTCCGAATAGGCCAGCAGCTGCTCCCGGAGCGGACCGGACAGCCATTTCCCGAGAGGAACCGAAAAGCCCTTCTTCGGACGCTCCAGCAATTCCCTCGGAATGTATTCAAAGGCAAGACGCTTCAGGAGATATTTTTTCTCCCAGCCTCTCTCGCCCGAACGTCTGTGATATTTCAGCGAATGGTCCAGACGGTAAGAGAAGTTCATCACCTCCGGATCGAGGAAGGGACAGCGGTTCTCCAGCGAATATTTCATCGAGGCCCGGTCCACCTTGGTCAGAATGTCTCCCGGAAGATACGTCTCCATGTCCAGCAGCATGCGGCGGATCTGCCAGCTGTCCGCGGGATAGGAGGTCTCCCATTCGTAATTCACCGGCAGAAAGCCGTCTGCCGCGCGGCCGCTGTGTGCGCCACCTCCCCGGACCATTTTCTCTGCCAGCTCCACGTAGCTGCCTGCTCCGAACTGCGTCTTGGTCTCCGCATTCCGATTGGAGGAGATCACGCGGACCGGGAACGGATAATGATCCTCCAGCCGTCCTCTGCCAAGGGGCAGCTGCCCGATGGCGTGCGCCGCACCGCCGAGGCCGTCCAGCCTCTGCGCCGTCCGCACCCGGTCGTAAATGCCGTAGCCGCAGAAGAGCTCGTCGCCCGCATCTCCGGAAAGCGCCACCGTCACCTTCTGCCTTGCCAGCTTTGACACCAGCATGGTGGGGATCTCAGAGGAGTCCGCCATCGGCTCGTCGAAGAATTTCGGAAGATCCGCCACCAGCTCCAGCAGATCCTTCTCTTCAATGATCTGCTCCGTGTGGTCCGCTCCGAGGCAGGCCGCCACCTTTCCGGCATAGACGGACTCATCGTACGCCGTCTCTTCGAACCCGATGGAAAAGGTCTGCAGCGCCGCGCCGCCCAGATGCTCCGCCGCAACCGCACTGATCAGAGAGGAATCAAAGCCGCCGGAGAGGAAGGCGCCCAGCGGCACATCCGCCAGCATCCGCCGCCGCACCGATTCGCGCAGGACACGGCGGAATTCCTCCAGCGCCTCCTTCTCATCGGTGATCGGGTCCTGCCGCATCCTGCGGTATTGCTCCTTCACGTCCCAGTAGCGGCGAACCGTGAAGGCACCGGACGCCAAACCCGTATGCTGCCATACCATCACCGTCCCGGGCTCCACCTTGAAAACTCCCTCCAGAATGGTCTCGGGTGCGTGAAGGTACGACTGGTACAGATACCTTGGCAGAACATCCCGCCGGATCCGCCCGCGAAAGCCCGGGCTTTTCAAAATGGGGGCCAGCACGGAGGCAAAGATCACCTCCCCGGCGCTCTCCCGGTAATAAAGAGGCTTCTGCCCCATGCGGTCTCTCGCCAGCATCAGGGTATCCGTTTCGCTGTCATACAGTGCAATGGCGAACATGCCGTTGAAATGCTCTACGCAGGACGTTCCCCATCGAAGATAAGCCGCCAGAATCACCTCGGTGTCGCAATCGGACCGGAAGGTATACTCCGGCAGCTCCTGCCGCAGCTCCCGATAATTGTAAATCTCACCGTTGAAGACCAGATGAAGCCGCCCGTCCGGCGTAGACATCGGCTGATGCCCCAGGGGAGACAGATCCAGAATGGACAGGCGGCGCTGCGCCATGCCCAGCGTCCGCCCGTCCGGCAGCTCCCAGAGCTCGGTTCCGGCGTCATCCGGTCCTCTCTCCTTCATGGTATCGTTCATGACGGTCAGCTGATCCTTCGTGATCACCCGCCGGGATATGTATCCGCAGATTCCGCACATAATTCATCCCTTTGCCGTATGTCCCCGTTCGCCTCACATGCCGGCCAACGACCGATAAAATGCCTGCATCCGGACCGCCGCAGCACCGGCCTCAAAGCCCGCCTCCGACAAGGCTCTTACGGCATCCGCGGAGGCCTTTCTTCTGGCCGTCTCGTCCAGCTCCTCCGCCCCGGTCCTGCGCAGCACCTCCGCCGCCCAGGCCCTCACATTCTCCTCGCCGAGGGGAAGCCTTCGCACCAGCTCCGTCCGGTCCACCTCCGGCGTAATGGTATCCGCAATGACACAGGGGAGTCCTGCCGCCTGCGCCTCGAGCACGGTGCCCGGCAGCCCCTCATAGAGCGAAGGGAAAACGAACACATCAAAGGCCTGGTAGATGCCTGCCGTCTCCCCGCGCTCCAATTGTCCCGTGAAGATGAGCCGGCTTCCAAGACCTGCCGCTGCAAAGCGACTTCGGATCTCCTCCTGCAAAGGACCCTTTCCTGCGAACAGATAGAAAATCTGCCTCCTATCCTGCAAATGCCGGAGCTCCTTCCCGATGTCGGCGATGTAGGCATGATTCTTCACCGGATCCAATCGTCCGACATGGCCGACCACCAGCGCATCCGCCGGGATGCCGTAGCGCTCCCGCATAGCGCGGCGCACCTTCGGATCGTAGGAAAAGGCCGACAGCTCCAGTGCATTCGGGACATTCATGATCCTTCCGGATTCGTAGGCCTTCCTGCCGAACACCGCGATCGACGCCTCCCTCGAGCAGGACATCATCACATCACAGCGCTTTGCCAGCGAGTGCCGCAGGATCCTCGTCGCCGTTCCCTTCAGCCCCGCATCCACGCCCGCGCTCCTTGCATGAGCGATGGTAACCGGCACTCCCGCTGCCTTTGCGATGGGAAGATATACCGCTGCCGTAGAGGTCATATGTCCCTCCACCGCCGCAAATGCGTGGTGCGCGGCGAACAGCTCCCGGCAGGCCCGCCGGTAGCTCACAAGATTCGTCCCGGTGAACCGCGGCAGCACATAGATTCTCCCGCCCATTGCCAGGACCTCATCGTCCAGGTCCTCCTTGGGACGCAGCGCATACAGCACCCGGGAGGACAGACGCGTCTGCCCGGCAAGGCGTTCCGTGCCCGTCTGCAGCCCGTCCGTCGCCGGCTCCTGTGCAAGGTCTTGGAGCAGCATCGGAATGCGGGCGGCATCCTCCGCCGTCACCTGATAATGCACCAGGAAGTCGAATTGCACCTTGTCGCGGTCAATGTGACGGTACAGATCCATGACGCGGGACTCCGCACCGCCCCGGTTCAGTCTACCGAACACATGAAGAATCCTGACGGGTTCCTGCATTCTGCTCTCCTCCATTATTTTCCGCTTATTTCCCGCTGCGCTGCCCGCGCTCGTTTCTCTCCCGCACGCTGCGCTTGATGAGCGCCATCCAATGCTCGCGGCAGCGGCCGGCCGTGCCGCGGCCGACGGAGGACTCCTCCAGCATCTCCGCATAGTCCATCATATCGTGATCCCGGAGGATTTCCTCATAGGCCGCGTAATCCTTCTCCTCCAGCGTATTGCAATGCACCACGAAGGTCGTCACACCGGATGTCCTTTTCAGGCTGTCTGCCCGCCGGTAGGAAATCGGGTAAAAGGTCAGCCCCGCATAGCGATAGGGCCTTGTACCGAAGCCGTCCGTCAGCCCCGTAAAGCCCAGCGAACGCAGCGCCATCAGCGTGTTCAGATCATAGGAATGTGCCGGGGCCATGAAAAGCGTCGTCTCGATGCCGTGGGCAGCGAGCAGCTCCTTTCCCTTGCGCAGTCTGTCCCGCTGTTCCTCATAATCCTCACCGGCGAACTCCGACTGCCGGTTTAGCGGCAGCAGCCCGCCCTTCCCGGTAGTGTAGACGTGATGGCAGCCGTGCATGCACAGAACCCAACCGTCCCTGTCCCGGCGCTCCTTCACGTATTCCCAGAAATCCTCCCGGGGCGGATCGATGGAAAGCTTTGCGTCCCGGTTGTCCGGAACAATGCCAAGGAGAGGCTTTACGCCGTAGCGATCCAGCAGATCCTTAAAGCGCAGAAACTTCTCCCAATTCATATCGGCCGTAATATCGTCCAGCCGGATTGCAATTCTCAAGCCTCTTACCTCACTTGTTCAGAAGATCACCGTCGTTCCGGGCACCCCTGCAAAGCCGTACGGTTCCGGATTGCAGCGCCGGATCACAGATTCTCCCTGTACCAGTCGATGGCCAGCTGAATGCCTGCCGCAAAATCATACGAGGGATCGTAGCCAAGGCACTCCCTTGCCTTCGTAATGTCCGCGTTGCTGTCACGAATATCTCCGGCGCGGTTCGGGCCGTAGACCGGCTCCACGCAGACCCCAAGGGCTCGGGTGATGTCGTGATACACATCGATGAGATATTCCCGGCCGCCGGCACCGATGTTGTAAGCCGTACCTGCCGCCTCTTCGGAGGCTGCGCAGCAGCGAAGGCAGCCCTCGATCACATTGTCCACATAGGTAAAATCGCGGCTCTGTCTGCCGTCTCCGTTGATGACCGGTGTCTCGCCGCTCAGCAGCTGCTTGATGAATTTCGGAATCACGGCCGCATAGACGCCGTTCGGATCCTGATGTCTCCCGAATACATTGAAAAAGCGCATTCCGTAGGTGTTCAGGCCGTAGATCTCCTTGTACATCTGCCCGTACATCTCATCGACCTTCTTCGTGAGCGCGTAAGGAGACAAGGGCTTTCCCTCTTCTCCTTCCTTTTTGGGAAGCCGCACCGCATCCCCGTACACCGAAGAGCTCGATGCATAGGCGAAACGCTTCACGCCGTTCTCCCGGGATGCCTCCATCATATTCAGCGTCCCGCGGATGTTGACCTCCTCGTAATAAAGCGGCATCTCGATGCTGCGCGGCACCGATCCCCACGCCGCCAGATGGATGACATAGTCGACGCCCTCCGTCGCCCTTCGGCAGGCATCCAGATCACGGATGTCCTCCTGCAGAAAGGTGAATGCCGGGTTCTCCCTGCACGCCTCGAGATTCTCGATGTGCCCGGTTGAAAGATTGTCCATCACGCGCACGCGGCAGCCCTTCTGCAGAAGAGCCTCCGCAACGTTGGATCCGATGAAGCCGGCGCCCCCGGTTACGAGAAAAACACTGTCCTTTGGAAATGTAATTGCCTCATAGCTCATCGCTTACTGCTCCTTCCCGGCCCGGCGCACTGCCTCTGCCACCTTCACCATAATGGCACATTCGATGCGTTTGCGGAAGATCCGGCAGCCATATTCATAGGTGCCGTGGATGTCGCCCGCCGCATGGTAGGCATTGGCCGCACACCCGCCCGAGCAATACAGCCTCGCCCAGCAGTTGTCGCAGTCATGCCGCGCGTAGACATTGCACAGCTTGAACTCGTCCCGCAGCTTCGTATTGGTGACGCCGTCCCAGATGTTCCCCAGCTTATATGCCGGATCGCTGACGAATTGATGGCAGGGATAAAGATCTCCCCAGGCGGTCACGGCCATGTACTCGGTTCCGGAGCCGCACCCGGAAATCCGCTTGTAAATACAGGGGCCGTGCTCCAGATTGATCATGTAGTGGTAGAAGGTGATGGGCTTCCCCTCCTCTTCCCTGCGGATCATGTCCTTCGCCAGCAGCTCATATTGCTCGAACAGCACCGGCAGATCCTCCTCGGTGAGCGCGCTCGGGCTCTTCGGATCGCAGACAACGGGCTCCATCGAGAGCTCGGTAAAGCCGAGATCGTCGGCCATGTGGAAGAGATCCTTCGTGAAGTCCGTGTTGAAATGCGTGAAGGTTCCCCGCATATAGTAGCCGCGGCCGCCCCGCGATTCCACGAACTTCCGGAATTTCGGCACGATCGTATCGTAGCTGCCCCGGCCCATCCGGTCCACGCGGAAACGGTCATTGACCTCCTTGCGCCCGTCCAGAGACAGCACCACGTTGTGGCACTCCTTGTTGGCCCACGCAATTACCTCATCGTTCACCCCGACGCCGTTGGTTGTGAGCGTGAAACGGAAATTTTTCCGCTTCTCCTTCTCGATGCTGCGGGCGTAGGCCACGAGGTCCTTGCAGACCTGAAAATTCATCAACGGCTCACCGCCGAAAAAGTCCACCTCCAGATTCCGGCGAAAGCCCGAATTCTCCACCAGGAAATCCAGGGCCCTCTTTCCGGTTTCAAAGCTCATGAGCCCTTCCTTCCCGTGAAAATTCCCCTGGGAGGCAAAGCAATAGGAGCAGCTGAGGTTGCAGGTGTGCGTCACCAGAAGACATAATGCCTTGATGACATTGGAGCGGTTCTTCAAATCAAAGGCCTTGTCCGCAAACACGTCCTCGGTGAAGAGTCTTCCGTCCTGTATCAATGCGTCAATATCGGAAAAGGTATCCGCCACGTCCTCCTGCGTCAGTCCCTTTTCCTTGTACCGCTCCAGAAGCTCCCGGGCGATGGTATCTCTATCCTTGCCGGCATCCAGTCCCGCAATGGCATCGTAGGCGACTTCGTCGGTGACATGCACCGCGCCGGAGTAAACGTCCAGAATAATGTTGTATCCGTTCAGTTGGTATTGATGAATCATGTAAATCCCCGTATCTGTCTGCAAAAAAATCCGGAACATCCGAAGATGCTCCGGTTTCTGACGGTTATTGTTCACAGTCCCAGCCATTGCCGGAAGACAAGAGCTACAGTCTTACTCGTTCTCGTTCTCGCAGTCCTGGTTGGCAATGCCGCAGCTGGTCTTGCATGCGCTCTGGCAGGAAGTCTGGCACTCGCCGCAGCCGCCGTTCTCAGCGCTCTTTGCCATGTCACGTGTGTTCAACGTCATGATGTGCTTCATCTCGTAATCCTCCATAGAACCTGTAGGCTCTTATCAATGGTATCCGTTCCGCATCCATCCCGGTTTTCCTTCGGAAAACCACAACGCGGATTCAATACCGTTTATAGTAACGAGTCTATGCTCCCGTTGTCAAGCTGACCCTGTCGTGCTCACCCGAAGGTTGCCGTCCGCTCGACATTCGGCGACGGGTCCCGGCGGGTGCATCGTGACCACCGAAGGGACCACGGTTCGCGGAACTACAGGTTCCTACCCCATCGCCATCTGAAACGTGTAATTCGTATTGTAGCAGCGGACATAGAGAATTCCGTCCTTCAGGAGAATATACTCCGGTGCGCTTTTAAGGAGCACCTCCTCCTCGATGACGCCGTTGTCCCTTCGGAGCACCTTCAGGTAATCGTCCTCCGCCGTGAAGCCGTACCCGCAGACAATGTAGTCGTCCACAACGGCAAAGGTAGCGGAATTGCAGGTCAGCGGCGCGCTTTTCCAGAGAAGCCGCCCCGAGCTCAGATCGACCGCCGTGAGGTAGGCGGTCTGTGCGCAGGATGACGCATAGGTGCTGTGTCCGGTTGCAAAATACAGAATTCCGTCCGCAGCCTCCGCATAGAACACATGCTGATCCACATAGGAGGCATCTGCCGCCGCATATTCCGGAGCCATCGCATAGGCTGAAAGATCGTAGGTGACGGTATCGCCGGTCAGCACGCTCGTCACCGTCACATACGGTGTCTCGTTCCACCCGCTGATCGCGTAGGCGTAATCACCCTTCGTATATTCCGTCCCGGGCTTTGTCAGGCCGTTTTCGGAAAACCACCGGTCCTCGTCAATGATTTCATTTGGCTCCTGTGAGACCTGATCCAGTGTGTATCCGACCAGCGCTTTCGTCTCCGCAAGGTCCGAGAGATAATAGCCCCAGGAGGGATTCTCAAGGAGCACGGTCCCTGTCAGGGAATCGTCGCCGTATTCTCCTTCCGCGCCGTAGTAGGTCCCGGAAAAGGCCCATTCCCCCGGGAGCGACACCAGGGCATAAGAGGACAGGCGCCCGGTCCCCGGCGAGGAGGTGCCCTGCAGCCAGGAGAGTGCAGTATCCGAAATCTCCGACACCGGCATCCCCGGCAGATACAGACACAGCTGCGAGGCGCCGTCCAATCCGCAGGCCTCCGCATAACGATAAACGATGCCGCCTTCCACCTCCTCCGTTCCGACCTCATCTGCATAGGTCAGCTCTTCGATCTGCAGCATGTAAGCGAACGCATGAAGCCTCACAGGTGCGGAAAGCTTTCCCTGGAATTCGCACCACGTAATACTGCCGTAGGGATATTCCTCTTCGTCGATTTCCTCCATATACGAATTGTGGTAGACGCCGGCGAAATTCCCGTCCGCATCGATGGACAGCCAGGTTGCCCAGTTGTCTATGTCGTCGGACAGATAAAATTCGTAGCCGTCCAGCTCCGCATAGGTAAAGTCTCCGACCGCATCCTCCTCCGCCTCTGTCACGGAAGAATCCGCATCGGTCCCGGCCGCTGCGTCGGCGGCAGCTTCCGAATCCGCAGCCTGCGCTGCATCTGCGGTCCCCTCTGCGGCTGCAGCCTGCGCTGTGCCGCCGGCTTCCTCTGCGGCCGTGCCCTTGCTCTCCCCGCAGCCTGTCATCGTGCCCAAAAGGAGCAGCCAAAGGCCGCACAGGACAAGGCCGCATCGCCCGATGTTCCCCTGTTTTTTCATATTTTCCCCCTTCCCGGATCCGTTACCGTCTCCCCGCTGCCCGCCACAGCATTTGCATAAGTTCTGCGTCACCCGCTGCCCGCCTCAGCATCTGCAAAAGTTCTGCGTCACCCGCTGCAGCCTCCGCATAAGTGATGCATCACCTGCTGTGCTGCAGAATCGTCCCCGTCCTCTGCAGCTCCAGAAGCCATTCTGCATCCCGGGCCCGGATCCGCTCTCCCGGTATCAGGACCGGAACCCCCGGAGGATACGGTGTCACGTATTCTGCGCAGATGCGTCCCTCTGCCGCTGTCAATGCGACCTTTTCCGCGCCGCCCTGCCGCGCCGTCTGCACCGCCCTGCCGCAGGGGAGCTCTTCCCTTGCGTTCGCGAGAACCGCGATTTCCATTCTCTCCCCGCGTCCCGGCTCCTGCTCCCTTGCACGCTTCTCTCCCCGCTCCGGCGGCTCGCACACCGCCCGGTTCAGCGCTTCCAGCGCCCGCTCCAGCCTCTCCCATCCTTCCTGCGGATCCGCCAGAGTGGTCATAAGGAGGACATTTCCTCCGCAATGCATCTCCGATTCGATGCTCTCCTGCCTGCGCAGGAACTCCGCCAGCTCGTCACCGTTCCAGTCCTGTCCTGTCCCTTTCCCTGCCGCGCGAACGAGAATTTTCCCGGGATCCAGCGCAAAGGCTGCCGGCTCCTGGCGGCACATGCCGAGGATGCAAAGGTTCTCCCAGGCTGCCGCGGCTTCCCGTAAATCCATCAGATGCCGGGCCCACGCCCGGTAAAGCTCCTCGCCCTTTTCCAGCAAAAGGCCGGTGCACCCGTCCAGGGATGCCAGAAGAGGATAGGAGGGAGAGCTCGTTTCGAAGATGCCAAGGCCCTGCTCGATCTCCTGCGCGGGAACACGATCGGAGCACAGATGCAGATATGCCGTCTGGGTCAGGGAGGGCAGTGTCTTGTGCGCGCTCTGCACCACCACATCCGCCCCCTGATGCACCGCGCTGTCCGGGAAAAAGCCGGCGCAGTCCAGCCCCAGGTGCGCGCCATGGGCTTCATCAACCAGCAAAAGGCTCCCCGCCCGGTGCACCACCGCCGCAATTGTGCGAATATCGGAGAGAACGCCCTCATAGGTCGGGCTCGTGAGGATCACCGCCGCAGAATGCGGGAACTGCCGCAGCATACGCTCCACGTTCTCCGGCCGGATGCTCCCCGGAATCGCGAACGGCACCAGCTCCTCCGGGCAAAGCCAATGCACGCGCAGCTCCAGAAGCTCCATCGCATGATAAATCGACTTGTGGCAGTTCCTCGCTGCAATGACCTCGCTCCCCCGCGGCACCATGGCATACATGGCCGCAAGATTTCCGCAGGTGCTGCCGCCCACCAGATACCAGGTCCTCCTGCTGCCGACCAGCTCTGCCGTGCGCTCCATTGCACGCTTCAGAATCCCCTCCGCATGGTGCAGGTCATCGGTTCCCTCCACCTCCGTCACATCCCAGTCATAGGGCAGCCCCGGCACCGGTGCTAGCCTTCTCTTATGCCCCGGCATATGCATGGGATATCGGTCAAGCCCGCAATAAGCCTCCAGTGCCTCCTGCAGATAATTTGCCGGCATTTTCTCCATAATGATCCATCCTGTCACGCATCCGCCGGCGATTCCGCGCCGGCTCCCGGTGCCTTCCCCGCGAAAATAACCCCGCGGCTCACCGTTCAGACACGGGACTCCTTGCTCCCTTCCCGTATCAGCTGCTGAAACACGTCGCCGCGCTCCTCAAAATTCCTGAAATATCCGTAGGACGCTGCCGCATTGGACATGACAACAGCGCCGCCTGCGGGCGTTATTCTTCCGGCCAGCTCTACCTGGGCGGCCAGATCCTCGACATAATGTACATTCGGGCAGTCTGCTACGGACTCCAGAATCCGTTTGCCGGACGCATAGGCCAGAATGAACTGATATTCCGGATGCGCCTTGATGAAAGCAATCAGAATATCGTAATCAATGCCGCGGTCCATGCCGCCGATCAGAACGGTTTTGGTATTGACCACGCTGGTAACCGCCCGAATGGCAGCCTCCGGAATCGTGGAAATGGAATCATCATAATAGGTAATTCCGTCGATGCAGCCGCAATTCTCCAGGCGGTGCGGGAGTCCGCCGAAACCGGAGAGGGCTGCGCGCACCCTTGCCTCCTCGCATTGAAACCGTCCGCAGGCGATCTGCCGCACGAACTCGGCGTTCAACTGGTTGTGCTCCCCGGGAATCCGCAGCTCATAGTGCTCCCCCTCCGGCAGGGTTACCGCGACCACCTCTGCCTTTGTCTGCAGCTTCGGCACATTGGCTCCCACGAAAAGGAAATCCTCCGCTGTCTGATGCCGGGTAATCCCGCTCTTGGCAGCACAATAGTGCTCCATGCTGTGATAACGGTCCAGATGGTCCTCATACAGATCCAGAAAGACCGCAATATGCGGATTCGCCTGCAGCCGCTGGCATTGATGACAGGAGAGCTCGAAGACCGCAATGGACTCCTCGTCCATCTGCGCCATATAGTCCAGGCAGGGCTTGCCGATGTTCCCCATCAGAAAGGTCTTCCGTCCGCTGCAGGCCTCCAGCACCCGCTGCAGCATCGCGCTGGTGGTGGACTTTCCCTTGGTTCCCGTGATCCCCACCGTCTGTGCGCCGTACTCCTCCAGGAAAAGCTCTGTCTGCGAGGTGAATTTCGCATTGTCATACAGGGGGGCATCTTCCTCAAAACAGATCCCGGGGCTGACGAAAACATAATCGAAGGCATCCTCATGAACGCCTTCCCGCGATCCCTCATAGATCTCCACAGAGGCCGGGCGGCAATGCTCCCGGAGGAATCGCTCCGTAGACCGGCCCTCGCGCCCGTAGCCCCAGATCAGAATCTTCTTTCCTTCCAGTTTCTCTGCTGTTTTTTTCATATTTTCCTATTCTGCACGCACATCACGCACATGCGCATTATGTATACTCCTTGCCTCCGGTTCTACGCTCCGCATCGAGGTTTTCCGTAGGGAAATCTCTCGTCAACCAGGCGCCATGACCCGTCGCCGCTTGCTGGTGAATGAACGGTAACCCGTGCTTTATCATACCATGCCCTGCCCCTCCCGGCATCTTCCTTGTCTGTGCGGCAATGTGCTATAATCCGCATACGTACGGGGTTGTCGCCCCGGCCGGCCGCACCGGAATTTTGCGAATGCGTGGAGAAAAGCCATCGGGTATTTTCGAGCAGCAAAATCAGGCTGCGGCTCTGCATCGTTTCCTAAACAGATGTACCGGAACAAATACTGTATCTGTAAGAATTCCACCCGGCACCCGCGCGAGCAGCGCAGGCGCTGCCCGGATCCGCTGCCGCAGGCCGGCGGCTTGGGAGCATACCATGAACGAA
>CAVAUJ010000027.1:0-31887 GCA_963591995.1 Succinivibrio sp. | reverse complement strand
ACAGTAACATTCAGCAGGGCTCCGGCATGCGGGGCATCACCTTTTCCAGGGCCTCGACCAGCGGCACCCCGAAATCAAAGGCTTCTCCCCGGCTGCCGTCCGGACGGATCACCCGCCCGTCCGCGTCAATTTCCAGCAGCTGCTCGTGCCCGCACAGAACCCTGCTGACGGCGCGTCCGTCCCCGTAATAATCCATGATGACGAAGGGATATTTCTGCTCCAGCCGCGAATCATATGCAATCTGCCCTGCACAGAAATCGGCACCGTCCTCCGCCACCGTGAAGAACATCGCCGACTCACTGGCCAGAACCATCTCCGCGTAGGTTGCCGTCTCCTCTGCCGTCGGCTGTTTCCCATACGTGGAATAAAGCGCAAAGGGAATCTTCTGATCCCGCAGCAATGCCACCGTCAGCTGCGTTTCCGCATCCTGCAGCGGCAAAGCCACCACCGTATTGCGGCAGAGCTTGAGCATCTGGATCTGCGCCGCCGTGAGCCGTCCCACATTGCGCAGCCACACGCAGGCACATTCCTTATACCGCTCCAGGAGCGTCAGCAGCTCGTAGGAATCCTCCGCCGCACCGCTCTCCCGGATAAACCAGGCGTAGATTCCCATATCCTGCCCCTGCTCCATCAGGGCGGCGAGGCGCTCCATGGTAAGCCCGTCCGGGGAACCGGCATCGTAGCGCAGCAGAATCGTCCACGGAATGCAGAATCCCTTCTGTGTCTCCTCCTCGCGCAGTCTGGCCGCGCCGTAGGTCCAGCTCATATAGCCGAAATTGACGCCGAATTTCTTCAGCGCCTCCTGGTCCGTATTCTTCAGGAGATTGTGTACCATGTCGTAATAGGCGCTGTTCTCGTTGACCAGGAGCTTCTGCATCACCGAGAACACGGTGCTCTGGAAGCGGTTCTTGGAGAATTGTCGCCCAAGATCCGTCAGCCTGCGGATGCTGCGCTCCGGATCCGCCTCCATCTCCTTGATGCCTCGATCAATGGCCGCCTCGATCATGGCCTTTTTCATCAGGTATATGTTCATTTCCCGGCTCCATTCGTATCTGTCACGGTAAAAACTTCCGGCAACGGCTGCACAGGCAGCCAGGGTATTTTCGCACCCCTACAGCTGGGAAGCCAGCCGCTGGATCACTTCCCGAACCTTTTCGAGATATTCATCCGCATTCATCGCCTTCTGATATCCTCCGGACAGCCACCGCACCAGAGAGGTCAGGAACGAATCCAGAATAAAGGTCAGATAGAATTCATCGTCCTTGCTGCCCGACATAATGTCCCGCAGAAAGAATTCCGCCACCGGCGTCATGGTCTCCTTCAGATAGTCGCGGAAGGAATTCTGTCCCTCAATGCGCAGCGCCGCCTGATAGAAGGCCCTGTCGCTGTAGAAAAACCGCAGCGTATCCGCAAGACAGTCCCAGCCGTTTTCATAGCTGGCAACGTTCATTCCCTCCACGAAGCCGACGTAGAAGATCCAGTTCACCAGATCGTACTTGTCCCGGAAATGGTAATAGAAGCTCTTGCGGTTGATGCCGCAATCCCCGCAGATATCCGATACACTGATCTTCTCAAAGGGTCTGCGCAGCATCAATCGTTTCATGGATGCCGCCAATGCATTTTTCGTCGCGTTCGAATCTGCCACATTCCCCCCCGGTGTCATGAATGCACGCTGCCGCGCATTCCGTTACCTCGATTTTTAAATAACCGGTCCAACCAACCGGCCCTTATTCCTTCGGCAGAGCACACGCGCCGCAGGCATCGCTGCCGCTCCCGGAAACCGCGGAATCCGCAATTCCATCCTTCTGCAGCTTGTCAAGGATCTCCTTCATGGTACGCCACCCGAGCGTGGCGCACTTCACGCGCGCCGGCATATGGGCAATGTCCTCCAGAGAGGCCGCTTCATCCAGCTCTTCCTTCTCTTCCTCGGTGGCCGTCCCCTTGATCATTCCCATGAAAATGCCCGCCAGCCGCAGCGCCTCTTCCTCCGTCTGGCCGATGACCAGATCGCACATCATATCCGCGCTGGCCTGCGAGACGGCGCAGCCGCTCCCGTTAAAGGAGGCATCCTCGATGATCCCGTCCCTGACCTGCAGCTGGAGGTTGATGTCGTCCCCGCAGCTGGGATTCACACCGTTTAATACAACGGACGGATTCTCCAGGTCATGCTTGTGCCCCGGATGCAGATTGTGCTCATTTACGATTTCACGATACAGTGATTTAATATCCAAGCCAGCCTCTCACTTTCGAGATCGCCTCCGCGAAGCGATCAACCTCTTCTTCCGTATTGTAGAAATACAGGCTCGCGCGGACCGTTGCATTCACGCCCAGAAATTTCATCAGCGGCTGTGCGCAGTGATGTCCCGCACGGACTGCAATGTGCTCCGTATCCAGAACCGATGCCACATCGTGCGGGTGGCAGCCTTCGATGTTGAAGGTCACGATGCCGTTGTGCCGGGCAGGATCCGCCGGCCCGTACAGCGTCACCTCCGGAATGGTGCGCAGCTTCTCCATCATCCGCGCAGTCAGGGTATCCTCCGTGCTGCGGACGGTTGCAAAGCCGACGTTCTGCAGATACGAGATCGCGGCATCCAGTCCCACGGCACCGGCCGCATTCACCGTTCCCGCCTCAAACTTATGCGGAACCTCCGCATAGGTTGCGCTCTGCCGATCCACGTATTCAATCATTTCACCGCCGGTCATAAAGGGCGGCATCTCTTCCAGAAGCTCCATCCGGCCGTAGAGACATCCGATCCCCATCGGTGCCAGGAGCTTGTGCCCGGAAAAGGCATAAAAATCGCAGCCGATTTCCTGCACGTCGACGGCCATGTGCGGTGTAGACTGCGCGCCGTCCACGACAAAGATCGCCCCGTTCTCATGTGCCAGCTGCGCCGCGAGCTTCACCGGATTGGTGACCCCCAGAACATTGCTGACATATCCCATGGAGACGAGCTTCGTGCGCGGCGTGATCTTCCTGCGCAGCTCTTCCTCCGACAGGGTCCCGTCCATGGATGGCTCGAGATAAACCAGTCTGGCCCCTGTCTGCCGGCAGACCATCTGCCAGGGCAGGATATTGGAGTGATGCTCCATCACCGTAATGACGATCTCATCCCCTTCCTTGAGGTGGCTGAGGCCGTAGCTGTAGGCCACAAGGTTGAGCGACTCCGTCGTGTTCCTCGTGAAAATAATCTCGGCATCCTCTGCTGCCCCGATGAGCGCCGCCGCCGCATGGCGCGCCCTTTCATACGCATCCGTGGCCTCGATGCTCCATCCGTAAAGTCCCCGCAGGGGATTCGCGTTGCAGGTTGCGTTGAACCGGTCCATGGCCTCCATGACGCACTGCGGCCGCTGGGTGGTCGCTGCGTTGTCAAAATAGACCACGTCACTTCCCTGAAGGATGGCAAAATCCTTTCGAAACGGATTGCCCTTCCGTTCCGTTCCTGCCGTATTCTCTATGCTCATTTCCGAAAGGCCTCCTCGATTCTGTTCATCAATTCTGCCCGAAGAGGCAGATCCGGAATCTCCCGGACTACGGCGCCAAGCCTTGCCCGTACCATGATCTGCTCCGCCTCCCTGCGGTCAATGCAGCGCGTCGCCATATAGAACAGCATCTCCTCATCCAGCTGTCCGATGGAGGCGCCGTGGCGTCCCTCCACATCCTCTTCCTCGCACAGGATGATGGGCAGGGTCTTGTTCACAATGTCATCGGACAACAGCAGGACATTCTCCTGCTCATCGCCCCTCGAGCCCTTGGAGCCCCGCCGGAAATCAATGGTCCCGCGGAAGCTCTTCGCACTCCCGTCATCCAGCACCCCGTCGAAGGACATGGTCGAGGTCGTCTTCCGGCCCCTTTGCACGACATTGTAGTTGACATCGATCGTGCGCTTTTCCTTTCCAAGATACCCGACCTTCGCCTCAAAGCGGGACCGGTTGCCGACAAGCTCCGCCTGCGTCCCCACGTAGACATGGGCGCCGCCCAGCTCAATCTGAATCATTCGAAGCGACGCATCCTCCCGGAGTGCCGCGCCGGTATCGTCCAGACACAGGAACTTTTCTCCCAGGAGCTGCGCCTTCACCAGCGTGAGGTGTGCTCCCTTTTCCAGCACGATTCTGGTGGAAAGAGCCGCGGTTCCTCCGTCCTTCTGCGCGGAGCGGATGCTGAGCACCACGGTAAGGCTGCTGCCCTCCCCCACGTGAATCAGCTGTCCCCCGCAGGCATCGTTCCCGTCCCGGAAATCAATGCTCCAGAGCACCGGATCCTTTGCCTCCGTCTGCGGCGACACCTCCAGAAGCTCATATTCTGCCGCTGCCTCATCCAGCAGCTGCTCGTACTCCAGTCCCAGTCCGGTTCCGAAGGACTGCGGATGATAAATCGGCTTCTTGCCGCCGACCACATACTCCGGTATCTCCTCCGGTGCATGCTCCCGCAGCCATTTTGCCGCCTTTGTGCCCGTCAGGCTCCTGTGCACAACACCCTTCGGCAGCTCCTGAAACTTCGTCTCGATGCCTGTCCGCAGAACGAGCGGTGCTTCCACTCTTCCCTCGTTGGCATCCAAATGGTTCCAGGTGGGAGACGGAATGCGACCCACCGAAATTGCACCATGGTTCATTTACATTCCCTCCATTTCCAACCGGATCAGATTGTTCATCTCCGCTGCATACTCCAGCGGGAGCTCCTTGCTCACCGGATCGGCAAAGCCCGACACGATCATGGCACGCGCCTCCGACTCACTGATGCCTCTCGACATCAGATAGAACACCGCCTCATCACTGATGCGCCCGATCTTTGCCTCATGTCCCACGTCTGCATCCGCCGTCCGCACATCCATACACGGAATCGTGTCGGAGCGGGAGATATCATCCAGCATCAGGGATGCACAGTCCACGGACGCTTTGGCCCTTTTGGCGCTCCTGCGGATTTCAATGCTGCTCCGATAGGTGCTGATGCCGCCGTCCTTGGAAATGGATTTCGTGTTGATGTAAGAGGAGGTACCCTCTCCGATGTGCACCATTTTGGCGCCGGTATCCAGATTCTGTCCGCCGCCCGCAAAGGTGATCCCTGTGAATTCGCAATGCGCATCGTTTCCCTTCAGAATGGTCGTGGGATACAGGTAGGATACATGCGATCCGAACGATCCGGACACCCATTCCATCCTGGCCCCCTCCTCCACCAGCGCCCGCTTGGTGTTGAGGTTGTACATGTTCTTGGACCAGTTCTCAATCGTGGAGTAGCGCAGTCTTGCATTCTTCTTGACGTAGAGCTCCACACAGCCCGCGTGAAGATTCGCGATGTTGTATTTCGGTGCCGAACATCCTTCAATGAAATGGAGGTCAGCGCCCTCGTCCACAATGATCAATGTGTGCTCGAACTGCCCCGCCCCCTTTGCGTTCAGGCGAAAATACGACTGCAGCGGAATCTCCACCTTGACGCCCTTCGGCACATACACAAAGGAGCCGCCGGACCAGACGGCGCCGTGCAGGGCGGCGAACTTGTGATCCGTCGGCGGTACAAGATGCATAAAGTATTCCTTCACCATATCGGAATACTCTCCCGTCACAGCCTCCTCAAAGCCGGTATATACCACGCCCTGCCTGGCCACATCGTCCTGCAGGTTGTGATATACCAGCTCCGAATCGTATTGTGCGCCCACACCGGCCAGCGATTCCCGCTCTGCCTGCGGAATTCCCAGCTTTTCAAACGTGTTCTTGATCTCGTCCGGCACCTCATTCCAGTCTCCCTTCATGTCGGCGTGCGAACGGACATAAGAAGAGATCCGGTCCATGTCCAGCCCGTCGATGGGCGGGCCCCAGTCCGGAACCTTCATTTCGTTATACGTCTTCAGACATTTCAGCCGGAATTCCCGCATCCAGTCCGGATCGTTCTTTTCCTCGGATATCTTCTCGACGATATCCGCCGTCAGGCCTTCTTCCATGCGGTAGAAGCCCTGGGATTCATCGTCCCGGAAGTCATACAGACTCCGGTCGACATCCTGTACCATTTGTTCTGCCATAGATCCCTCTGTAAGCCCTTGCGGCCTCTCTTGCCGGCCGCGGCTATCGTTCCTATGCCTCTACGAATCTCTCAAAGCCGTGCGCGTTGATCTCTTCCACCAGCTCCGCTGTACCGGTATGCACCAGCCTGCCCTTCACAAGGACATGCGTGTAATCCACCTTCAGGGATTCCAGAATTCTGGTGGAATGCGTGATAATAAGAAGGGCTCCGTTGCGCTTCTTCTGATATTCCTCAATGCCGGCGGAAACCACGCGGACGGCATCCACATCCAGTCCGGAATCCGTTTCATCCAGAATGGCCAGCTTCGGATTCAGCATCAGAAGCTGCAGAATCTCCGCCTTTTTCTTTTCTCCGCCGGAAAAGCCCACGTTCAGATCACGGTCCGCATAGGACGGATCCATGTTCAGCAGCTCCATGGTCGCCTCCAGCTCCTTTTTGAACTGGAAGATCTTTAGCGGCTTGCCGGTTCTCTGCCGGATCGCATTGCGCAGGAATGCCTCCAGGGACAGTCCCGGAACCTCCAGCGGATTCTGGAAGGACAGGAACATTCCCTTCTGTGCTCTTTTGTCGGCGGAAAGGCCGGTGATATCCTCTCCCTCCAGCTCGATCCTGCCGCCGGTTATCTTGTAGTTCGGATTGCCCATCAGGGTGTAGCCGAGTGTGGACTTTCCCGCACCGTTGGGTCCCATGAGGACATGGGTCTCTCCGGGCTTCATGCTCAGATTGATGTGATGCAGCAGCTCCCCTTCCTCAATGGCTGCCGACAGGTCTCTCACCTGCAACAATGTATCTGCCATACGTACCTTACCTTCCTCTGTGATGCGCTAAATGACAAAGTCATAGCCGGCCAGCGACGCGGCCTGATCCTTCAGATCCTGCAGCGTCACGCTGTCTGCGTAATCGTTGATCACCTTTGAAAACCCCTTCCAGAAGGGCAGCACGGCACAATCCGCGCTCCGCACGCACCGGTTGTAGCTGTCCTCCAGACAGGGCACCGGCTCCAGCGGCCCTTCCATGGTCCTCAGAATCGCGCCGACGGTATATTCCGAAGGGCGCCGTGCCAGGCGATAGCCTCCGTTGTTGCCCCGTTGCGAACGCAGGAATCCGCTCCTCGTCAGAGCCGTCACAATCTGCTCCAGATATTTCACCGTGATATCCTGCCGCTCCGAGATGTCCTTCAGAGAAATATACTCGCCCGTATCATGAACCGCAAGGTCCAGCATCATGCGCAGTGCATATCTTCCCTTGGTTGAAATCTTCATATACAATACCTCTTGTTACAATACCTTTCGTGTTAACCCCGCTTTACTTTATTTCATACCAATTAACGTATTCCTATCGGCTCTCGGGTATTTAACAGAATTATCATATATTCCGACAGCGGTTTGTGCAAGGAGAACATTGCATGCAGTTCACAGAGGACGAGCACTATATGCGTCAGGCACTTACGCAGGCAAGAAAGGCCATGGCCCTGGGAGAGGTGCCCATCGGCTGTGTGATCGTCTATGACGGAAAGGTCATCGGCCGCGGCTACAACCGCCGCAACACCGATCATTCCACCCTCTCCCACGCGGAAATTGCCGCGATCCGAAAGGCCAGCCGGCGAATGGGGGACTGGCGGCTGGAGGGCTGCACCCTCTATTGCACGCTGGAGCCCTGCCCGATGTGTGCCGGCGCCATCGAGCAGGCCCGCATCGACCGCGTCGTCATCGGTGCGCCCAGCGACAAATCCGGCTGTGCCGGCTCCATTCTGAACATCGTCGACTGCCCGCAGCTCATGCATCAATCCGAAATCACACGGGACGTTCTCGCCGGAGAATGTCGGGCCCTCCTGCAGGAGTTCTTCCGGCAGCTTCGCCTGCGCCGGCAGGAGGAGAAGTCGCAGCCTGTGACTTAGCATTTCCTTAAGTACAGAAAAACGTAACGCTTCCGCCCCATCCCGATTTTCCTTCGGAAAAATAAAAAAGACTGTCCCCGCAAGGGACAGTCTGATATTGCGGAAGGCCGGGTCACTTTATCTAAGCCTTTCCGGTAAACCGGATTTCCGCCGGATCCTTCTCCACCGGTTGATCCATCGACAGCACAACAATGGTATCCGCCGCCTTTTCCGTCTCCGGAAGTCTTATTACGGTTCCCGTCTCCGTTTTTGTGATCTCCGGTTCTCCTCCGCCCAGCAGCTCCGCTTTTAATACCGCGCTGCCGATATCCGGCAGCGTGCACGCGCGGAATGCCTCCGGATCCAGGATGTGCAGATAAACCCTGCTGCCGCGGCAGGTGCTCCCATACACATTGTCCACCGGTTCATACGGTCCCGCCACCGTGTTGTAGATGCTTTCTCCGTATGTCCGAAGCCATTCTCCCACCTCATGGATCCGCTCGCGAATCTCCGCGGAGATTTGTCCGTTCCGGTCCGGTCCGATATTGACCAGCCAGTTTCCTCCGCGGCAGACCACGTTAATCATCATTCGGATCAGCCAGTCGAAGTCCGAAACCGGATCGTCCTCCATCCACCCCCAGGAGCAGCCGGAGCAGATGCACATATTTTTTTCCCACAGCACCGGAATGATTTTCCCGGTAATTTCATGGGAGCCTTCATCGCAGTAAAAATCGCCCTCCCAGCCGGATCTTGGATTGATCAGCAGCTTTGGCCGGTATTTCCTCGCCATCAGATTCAGCCGGTCCGGTTCCCAGAACCAGGCGCTGCTCGTATCGCTTCCCTGATGCGCCAGCCATGCACCGTCGTACCACAGAATGTCCGGCTCATATCGGCTGCACAGCTCCTCCACCTGATCGTAGCACTGCTTTTTCATAAGCGCAGCATTCTCCGGCAGACCCTTGGGATCAAAATATCCCGGGAATCTCCAATCCATAAGAGAGTAATACAGGCCTACCTTCAAGCCGGCCTTTTTGCATGCATCCACGTATTCGCGAACGTAATCGCGGTGCTGCCCAAGCCTTGCGGAGGTAAACTGCTGATAGCTCCCGGGACTGTCCCACAAGGCAAAGCCGTCGTGGTGTCTCGTAACCATGACCATGTATTTCGCGCCGAAATCCTGTGCAATTTCAACCCATTCCGCAGGATGGAACTCCTCACAGCCGAGCTGCCGTGCAAATTCCGCATATTCCTCTTCCGGAATTTTATCGTTGAACCTGGCCCATTCCCCTCTTCCCGGAACCGAATACGGCCCCCAGTGAACGAACAGCCCTACCTTGCAGTCCGAAAACCATCGCTTATCCTCGGCGCGAAGCGTTAATTCTTCACACTTCACCCCTCCCAGGCTCTTGAAGTTAATGCTGCTCTTCAGCATGGATTTTAATTCTGCTCCCGTCATTTCCCGGGGTATTTTCTTTTCCATATTCCGCACATTTCCCCCATTTTTCTACCGGCGGATCGCACGGATTTGCAAAGGAATTTGCTGCTTCGCAGCGCAAATCCGGCGCGGGAAACGCTTTCATCCGCGTTTCCCTAACGGTAGTTTCCGTATCTTCCGAAGACTTCCTTTACCGACGCATAAGCCAGCTTCGGACGTCTGAATTCATCCACGATTCCTTTGTTGTTGCGGCTCTTGGGTCTGCGAATGGCCCAGGAGATTCTGCTGACTCTCACATCGCAGAACTGCCAGATATACATTCCCATGCAATCTTCGCAGGCGAATATTTCCGACAGCTGTTTTTTCAGGATTTCCGCCTGCAGCTCTTCGCTCCACACATCGTGGGCCGTATCCCGAAAGGCGTAAATTCCCCCTGCGCCGACCTCTGTGACCAAAAACGGTTTTCCCGATCCGTTTCCTTCCTCTTCCAGCCAGGTCAGAACCTCTTTTACCTTCTGCTCCGCCGACTTTTCCTCATACCAATACGGATAAATGTTCCAGGAGCAAATGTCCGGGAGATCCTGACAGATATCTTCATTAAATTTGCAGGAGGCCGAACTCATCAGCCGCGACGCATCCAGCTCGCGAATCAATGCATACTGCGCCGCATAGCACGCTCTTCCATATTTCGTTTCGCTGGCGCATTCGTTCAAAATTCCCCAGACGTAAATCGATGGATGGTTGTAGTGGGCGGTGATCATTTCCCGGATCACCTGTTCGCATTGCCCCTCAAAATACGGATTCCGCATGTGCTCTTCGTCCAGACCCCTGGCATGATTCTCCTCCCATACCAGAATTCCCATTTCATCGCACATATCAAGGAAGAGCTCATCGTTGGGATAATGAGAGGTTCTCACCGAATTTCCGCCCATATCCTTAATGAGCTGCAAATCATAGGCCATTGCCTGGGCCGGCAAGGCACAGCCATATTGCGGATGATCCTCGTGTCGGCAAAAGCCCTTGATCCTTACCGCTTTTCCGTTCAGCAGCACCTGCCTTCCCTTCACCTCAACGGTGCGGAAGCCGATCCGGTCAATCCAATCGTCTGCAGCCACGCCGTCCTGCACCAGCAGGGCTTCCACCATGTATAAGGCGGGGTTCTCCATGCTCCAGGTTTCGACGCCGGGCACAGGAATCCGATCCAGCCTCACCGTATTCTCCCCCGGCTGCAGCAGCTGGTCCTCCGACGTTGTCACGGTGTCCGCAAGCTTGAGGTTGAAAGAAGCCGCAAGCGGCTCATTCCGCAGGTTCTCACAGGAAATTACGACATCCGCAAACCATTGTCCGTCTTCGTCGCGAAGCGGTGTCACATGAACCCACCGAATATAGGCATCGCCGATTTTCTCCATCACAACGCCGCGTGAGATTCCGCCGTAGGACATGTAATCGTTTGGCATATCCAATGCATATTCATCCCGGAAGGCGTTATCCGCCCGCACCGTCAGAAGGTGCTGCCCCTCCTCGAGATTCTGCAGGCATACGGAAAACGGCGTATAGGAGCCATAATGCTGCGCCACCTCTTTGTCATCAACGAACACCCTGGCATAATGACTGACTCCCTTGAATTCCAGGCGGATGTTTCCCTTTGCCTCAAAGCTTGTTTTGTAGGAGCACCAGCCTCTGTAATTCCCCATGCCCGGAAGATTTTCCACACAGCCCGGAATCATGACCTTTGCGGGCATTTCTTCCTTTTCCGGTTCCGCGGCCTCAAAATCCCACAGCCGCCCGGACAGCTCCTTGCACTCCCGAATCTTATGCGTGTCAAACATTCTCAACATTTCCGGTACCTCCTATCCCTTCAGTCCCGAGGTTGCAATTCCATCCACCAGATACTTCTGTGAAAATACAAAGATGATCAGAACCGGCAGCAGCGACAGCGTCGACATTGCAAACATTGCTCCGTAATCGGACGTTGATCCCGGATCCGTAAATAATTTCAGCGCCAGGCTGACGGGATATTTGGCAGCCTTGTTGATGTACAGGAGCGCCGACATAAAGTCGTCCCATCTCCAGATGAAGGAAAAGATTGCCGATGTAACAAGGGCAGGCACCATCAGCGGAAATACCACCCTTGCATAAATCCCGTAATACGAACAGCCGTCGATTTTGGCAGCTTCGTCCAGCTCCTTCGGAATGCTCTCTATGAAATTGAACATCATATAAACGAAGAAGCCTTGAATGGCAAAGCAATACGGAACAATGAGCGGCAAATACGTTCCCACCCAGCCAAGCTTCTGGTACCAGATATATTGCGGGACCATTATGACCTGCGCGGGCACCATCATGGTGAGCAATACCGCCATGAACAGTAATTTTTTCCCCGGAAACTGACACCTGGATATTCCAAAGGCGACAAAGGAGGAGACAAAGACGGTTCCCACGGTCGCTGTAACCGCAATGAAGGCGGAATTTTTGAAAAATGTCCCGAATGTAATTTTCGCGAAGCCCTTCCACCCGGTCACATAGTTTTCGAAAGTAAATTTCTCCGGAATCAGAGAGCCTGCCGTCAGAAAGATGGTATTGGTTTCCTTAAAGGAGCTCATGACCATCCACAGCAGCGGATAGATCATCAGGATTCCGATTGCAATGACCATCAGGTGATACAGCACCCCGTAAATCATTCTCTTTTTCTTCATTTCTACATGCCTCCGTCATACACCCACTTTTTCTTGGTCGCAAACAAAACGGCCGTAAATACGCCGACAATGAAGATCATCACCCATGCCAGGGCAGAGCCATAACCGGCCTTATAATAAACGAAGGTCTGATTGTACATGTGCACCATGTAGAACAGGGTGGAATCCATCGGTTTGCCTTGCGTGATGATGTAGCACTGCGTGTATGCCAGAAGTGCATTGATCACCTGCATCACCAGGTTGAAGAAAATCGTAGGGGTCAGAAGGGGAAGCGTAATTCCGAGGAACTGTTTTATTTTGCCGGCTCCATCCACCATCGCCGCTTCGTAATACGTCTGCGGTATTTGTTTGAGGGAGGACAAAAAGATCAGCATGGAGGATCCGAACTGCCATACCGTCAGAAGAATCAAGGTCCATATGGCTGTCCTCGTATCTCCCAGCCATGCTATCGTTGTCTCAACTCCCATCGCGTGCAGGAGCTGATTGATGGTGCCGTCCACCGCGAACATTCTCTTCCACAGGACAGATACCGCTACCGAACCTCCGATGATGGACGGAAGATAGTACACGCCTCTGTAAATTCCGGAAGCTCTTGTCGTTTTCTGGAACAGGATTGCGACGAATAAGGCAAAGATCAGCTTCAGAGGAACGGATACCACTGCATAAAAAATGGTGACTCTTAAGGATTTCCAGAACAGTTCGTCCTCTGCCATCCTGATGAAATTCTGCAATCCGGTGAATACCGCAGGTGAGAGGAAGTCATAATCACAAAAGGCATAGTACAGTGATATGCTCATCGGAATCAGCAGAAACAATAAAAATCCTATAATAAACGGAAGTGTAAACACGATTCCCGTCACACTCTCCTTGAAGATAAATTTCCTCACTCTCTTCATCCTAATTCTCCATTCCTTATCCGCTTTCCTTCCCTTCCGGTATAGAAAAGGCTGCTGCATCTTTGTGCAGCAGCCCCTCCCTTTTACTTCTGTGCCAGGATTGCAGATCCCTGTTCGTAAAGCTGCTGTGCCGCTTCCTCGGCCGTCAACTGTCCGTACATCGTTTTCTCCGTAAGAGAATCCATCAGGTCGGTGAACTCACTTGCATTGCTCGGGCTGGCCGCGTCGATCACGCTGCTCTTCGGTGTCACGACATTGTTGATATAATCAATCACCTTCTTGTCATCTTCCGACTGATTTTCGGCAATCGCATCTGCTACGACATTCGAGATCGGAACGCCTCTCTCTCCCAGAAGAACATTGTTGCAATCAATCGAATTGGTAATGTAATCGATCAGAGCCGCTGCCTCCTCCGGATGCTCGCTGTCCGCACTCACGCTGAAGAACTGGCTCGGATTCAGCCACAGCGACTTTTCCGCATTGTCCGACGGGAAGGTGGTAATGCCGATCTCTACGCCCTCCGGCGCTGCCGACTGCATGGACACCAGCTGGTTGGATGCATAGAACCCGCACCAGGACATGGTCTCCGGACTGCTGCCGTAAACCATCGGGTCCTCCTGAACCTGTCCTCTGGTTCTTTCCACGTAGAGGCTGGGATCCAAATGCCAGCCCTCGCTGACGCCATCCTCGTACAGCCGGAAGAAGGTAAGGAAATCCTCTGCGCTGTCTACGCCGAGACCGCCGTCCTCTCCGTACAGATGCTTGTCCTCTGCCCGGAGGATGTATTGCATAAACGACTCGCTGGTATATCCTCCGTAGCTAAGGCTCGTCTTGTAGCCGGTTTTCTCGTAGACCTCGCGGCACAGATCCTCGAACTCGGCAATCGTCATGTAATCCTTCACCGTAATTCCGGCATCGTCCAGCAACGTCTTGTTGTACAGAAGGGCCGAAGCATTGATGCCGTTGCAGATGCCGTAGATCCCATCTCCGACTCTTCCTGTCTCCAGGACACTCTCTGCAACATTGCTCACATCAATCGTTCCGTCCTCAATGTAGGGTGTCAGGTCGGCCAGGGTGTTCTCACTTGCATACTGCGGAAGGTAGGCATACACCATCTGCACCACATCCGGCAGCGTATGCCCTGCGGCCAGCGTTGCCATTCTCTTCCAGTAATCGTCCGAGAACTGTCCTTCGAATGTAATGCCGGGATGCTCCTCCGCATACATATCCAGAATCTGCTGCGTTCTCTCGTTCCGGATCTGACTTCCCCACCAGAAGACGCTCAACGTGATCGGTTCCCCGGTGCTGTCATCCCCGGTCGTTTCACCGGCAGCAGCTTCTGCAGCCACCTCTGTGCTCTCCTCGGCACTGGATGTCTCTGTCTTGGCATCGCTGCCCCCGCAGCCGCCCAGCATGCATCCTGCCAGAGCAAATGCCAATGCCATCGCTATCTTTTTACGCATAAAAAAAATCCCCCTTTCCGGTTGCCTGTAAGCTGAAAGCTTTTGAACTTTCATGCATTATTGTAACCAGTCAGGGGAATTCTCCCAACGCACCAAAACCGACAATGCGGTTCAAAAAAGTGACTTTATGCTTTTCCCTGCAGATTTTCAACCCATTTGCCGGGCGTTATCCCTTCGGCCTTTTTGAAGATCTGTGTAAAATATCTCGGATTGTTGCCGCACCCAACCTGCTCTGCGACGTATTGAACCTTATTCTCCTCTCCGCTGAGCAGAAGTGCCTTGGCGCGTTCCACCCTGCGTTCCGCAAGATATTGCGAGAATTTTTTCCCGGTATCCTTGTGAAATTTCTTGCTCACATAGTCTACATTCATATAAAGGTACTCTTCTGCAATCTTTTTCAATGTCAGATCGTCATCCTTCAAATGCTCCTCAACATACCCCATCACTCTTTCCGTCAAGATCCCATACGCTTGCCTGCTGCTCTCCAATTCCCTGAGCGCGCGGTGCATGAAAGCAATCGTACCCGTCCGCAGCTTTTCAATCTCCCTTTCCTGGTTCACGCATTTCAGGAAGGAGGCTTCTTCCGGAAGCGAGCAGACGCCCAGCTCGGACAATCGGATGCACACACTGTTGCTCAGCATTTTGAGGAAATCCAGCTGCGTGGCTTCCGCCGTCATGGAACACAGCTCCTCGATCCCTTTTGCAACCTCTTCATTTTTCTCTATCTTATCGAACAGCGCTTTGATATGGCGCAGGATGTTCTGATTGTTGGGGATCGGTATGCTCTTATCCCCCTGGATCGCATAAATTTCATCATATCTTTTGATCTTAACGATGATCTGTTCCAGGGCTTCCAGAAGATCCGTATACATCTCCTGCTTCATTTCCAGCTGGGACGCCTTCTCCTCGGCACACATCCGCAAGCATTCCGCATCGATTCTGTCATAGGTCAGCAGCATCAGGGTGTTTTTTACATATACCACGTACACTACCGCCGGCGTATCTCTTTGCTGCTCCCATTCCCTGAGCTTCCTCAGAAAGCCGTCCAGCTGCTCCTTTTCCAGATAAAAAACGTAGTTCAGGTAATATTGCTGTTGGTTTTCCTCGTAATATCGTCCGTAGAACTCCTGCTGTTTACGAAGGGCGTTCCGTAAATTCTCCGTTTCGTCCGTCGCCAGGCCGTCCATCAACAGATGATACAGCGACTCCTGCCGCACGGAATACAGCATTTCGTTTTGCCGGACTAGCTCCTCCTTCTGCCTCTTTATCGCACCCGCATCCTTCGCCGCCTGCAGAATGCACGACTTCATTTCCTCCTCTTCACAGGGCTTGAGCAGATAATGCTTTACCCCATACCGCATGGCTTCTCTTGCATACTCGAACTCCTCATAGCCGGACAGGATGATGAACTGGATCTGCCCATCAATGGTCGATATCTCCCTTACCAGCTCCAGGCCCGACATTCCCGGCATGCGAATGTCGGTCAGAACAACGTCCGGAGATTCATCCAGAATCATGTTGTAGGCCTCGATTCCGTCCTTGCACAGTCCAATGACCTCAACCCCCATACTCTCCCAGTCCATCGAGTGAAATATCGTCTCCCGGATAATCCGCTCGTCATCTGCAATCAGCAGTCGCATCCCCTTCTCCCTCACATTCTGCAGGAATTACCAGCTCCGCTACCGCGTATCCCCGCTCGTTGTACAGGCGCAGTCCATAAGACTCCCCGTACCGTATCTTGATTCTGTCATCAATGTTCAGCAGGCCCACGCCGTTCCCCTGCGGTGAAAGCTCGTTCCTGCGCAGCTTGTTCAGAAGGTCCTCCTCCATTTCGGACCCCGTATTCCTCACGTAAATGCTCAGCCGATCCCCCTTCTTCTCGGCATCCAGCAGAATCCGGCACGCATCCACCTCCATTTCCACCCCGTAAAAAATAGCATTCTCCACCAGCGGCTGAAGGATGAGCCTTGGAATCTGCTGCGCATACCACCTGCTCTCGATATGATTTTCAAATTGCAGCCGGTCCTCATAGCGCATTTTCTGTATGGTGATGTAGGCCGTAATAACCTCCATCTCCTTCCCCACCGTATAGTTCGCATCGTTTTTTCTGCTCAACGTCGTTCTCAGCAGTCGTCCCAGCGCCTCCACCATGTCCGATATGTCCTTCTCGCCCGCCGATTTTGCTCTCCACTTGATCGAGTCCAGCGTATTGTAAAGAAAATGCGGATTGATCTGATTTTCCAGCGCCTTGACCTGTGCTTCTTTTTTCAGAAGCTCGTTGACGTAGTTCTCGCGGATCAGGGATATGATGGTCCTGCTCATTTCATCGAACTGTCGGTTTAAGATTCCCAGCTCGTCCTGCCTGTCGGTATAATCGTACAGCGGCGCGGGAACCGACATGTTGTCCTCTGCAAACCGTTTCATCCTTTCCTTCAGGCTGCTGATATGGATCAGCAGCTTCCCGGTCAGGTTTGTTGTCAGGCCCACAATGGCAGCAAAAACGAATATCGTCAGTCCAATGCATACCCATTGGACGTTCATGATTTTATCGCTCACCTCCTCGTAAGAGACAAGGCAATAGTAGTCCCAGCCAAACTTCGGAATGCTCCCGTGGGTGATGAAATAGCTGCTGCCGTCGATGGTTCGGATGTCGTATTGATCGATCGTCTCGAATGCGATCGTCTCCATCGCTTCCTCCGACAGGTTGGCCGTATGATACAACTCCTGTCCTTTCGCCCGGAGGACATACATCGGATTGCCGTATTGCTGTTCAAAATTCGTACTCGCCTTTACCAGCTGATTCATGTCAATTTCCAGCAGGATGGTTCCCAGCGGGGCAAGCTCCAGCCCGTCAATTTTACGAACGGTGCGGGAAAGAAACAAACCGTATTCGTTCATGTAATCGTCTGTCCAGCTCGGTGCACCGTCCTTCTGCTGTGCCTTCTGACGCAGCAGCTGCTGAATCTCTTCCGGAACCTCCCCTGCCACAATCAGATTCGTTCGGATTACGGAAGCCTGGGTGTACAGCGTGATGTATTTCAATATGCCGTCTGCATTGTTGAAATAGTAATTCTGGACACAGATTCCGGCCTCCCTTACGAGATTCGGCGCCTTGTCGCCGCTCTCCTGTGCATTTGTCAGAGACACCAGGGTCTTCTGAACCTCATCGTCCGACAGGAACAGCTCCGTCAGATTCTCCATCTTGGACAGATAGTCGGTGATCTCCTTGGCGGAATACGACATGGTCTCCGACATCGAACGGTAGAGCAGCCGGTTGTACGTCGATGACAGAATGTATATGGACAGAAATGACACACTGGCGATCATGGAAACTCCCATCAGCATAATGAAAAGGAGCTTCTGTTTCAACGACATGTTGTTGACGGTTCTTCTGATAGGTTCCATATGCCTGAATCGTTATCCCGGAGTACTTAAACCGATAGAGATCCTATTACTGCACAGCGCCGGCCGGCGACGGGTCCCGGTGAATGAACTGTACCGGGACCACAGGAAATCCCGCGGACATCTGGCGGTGCTTGTCCTTGGCCCGCAAATATGCTAAAGTACAACGTAGCCTGCCTCTGGCAGGGCTCGGGCAGCCGCCCGGGTGCATTGTATTGATGTTCGGGTCCTGCGCAATGGAGCCTGCGAACCGTGTCAGATCGGGAACGAAGCAGCACTAAGCAGTATACTTCATGTGCCGCAGGGAAACCTGGCGGAGCAATGCATCCGGTACCGTGCCCGGGTCTTGCCAGGGGCAGGCTTTTTGTATACATATTCCGCAATCACACAAGTTCCGCGCCCGCGTTGTCTCCTGCACCTTGCATCCTACCGCATCGCAGGGGGCAGCGCCGGATGGTTTTCAAGGAAAACAACCGCAGCTATGTCTGAGCTTCTTGATCTTTCCAAGTGCATCCTCTGTCCCCGGGAATGCGGCGTCAACCGCATGGCCGGAGAGCTCGGCTTCTGCGGCACGCCTGCCGAAATCCGCGCGGCGAGGGCCGCCCTCATGTACTATGAGGAGCCCTGCATCAGCGGATCCGCAGGATCCGGCGCCGTCTTTTTCACCGGCTGCAGCCTCGGCTGTGTCTTCTGTCAGAATGTGGCCATCTCCCGCGGGCTCCACGGCGCTCCGCGGAAGACCTCCTCCGCAGTCGCTTCTCCTGCGGGCGACAGCAACACAGGCTCTGTTCCGATTGCACCCGTGGAAGGCACGGCTCTTTCTGCCGCGCAGCTCTCCGACATCATGCTGCGTCTTCAGGAGCAGGGAGCCGCCAACATCAATCTGGTGACACCCTCCCACGTGCTGCCGGTCCTCCTTCCGGCTCTCGAGAAAGCCAGGGCGCGGGGCCTTCGCATCCCTGTCGTTTACAACACCTCCGCCTATGAGAAAGCGGAAGCGCTCCGTTTGCTGGACGGCCTGGTTGACATCTACCTTCCGGATTATAAATTTCATTCCGAACAGCTGGCGCAGTCCTATTCCGGTACTCTCCACTATCCTGCTGCGGCGCGGGCCGCGATCGCGGAAATGGTGCGGCAATGTCCGGAGCCCCTCTTTGCCGACGGCTCCCATTCTCTCCCGGACACGCAGGAGGTCCCCCTCATGAAGCGCGGCGTCATTGTCCGTCACATGGTCATGCCCGGTCATACCGCGGACTCCAAAGCCGTCATCCGCGACCTGTACGAGAGCTACGGCGACCGGATCTTTCTGAGCATCCTGAACCAGTACACGCCCATGCCCCAGTGTGCGGACGATCCGCTTCTCTCCCGTCCGGTAAGCAAAAAGGAATATGACGAAGTGGTTGACTTCGCCATATCCCTTGGGGTTGAAAACGGTTTCCTCCAGGAAGGCGGTACCATCTCACAAAGCTTTATCCCCTCCTGGGACGGCACCGGACTCTCTACCTGATCCAAGTACATCAATTTTTAAATAACCGCCCTTCACCTCCGGCACCTTCCCTCAAACGCTCCGCGCCGGCAGAAAGGTCGGTCACAGCCCTTCTCAATAATCCTTTGCATCCAGATATTTCAAATAGTTGATGACCATCAGAGAGATCTTGAACCGCAGCGCATCATCGAACACGCGGATGTCCAGGCCGGTCTGCTTCTGCAGCTTCTCGATGCGGTATACCAGCGTATTGCGGTGAATGAACAGCTGCCGGGAGGTCTCGGAAACGTTCAGATTGTTCTCAAAGAAGCAATTGATGGTGGAAAGCGTCTCTGCATCCAGATCATCCGGAACCTCATCTCCGAACACCTCATGGATGAAAACATTGCACAGGTTGGACGGAAGCTGGTAGATCAGCCGTCCGATGCCCAGCTTGTTGTAGGAGTTGACCATCTTCTCCGCATTGAAGATCTTTCCGACGTCCATTGCCATTCTGGCTTCCTTATAGGAGCGGGAGATGTTCTTCAGATCCGTAACGATCGACCCGTAAGAGGCGCGGACCTTCATCAGAGCCTCCGTATTGAGCATATCCACGGCAATGGTGGCCGCCTCCTCCAGCTGATCATAGGCATCCGCGGCATCCACCGCCTTGATGATGATCACACTCTTTTCGTCCACCTCCGTGAGGTAGTCCCCGTTGTGGGAGGTGAAAATGCTGCCAAGGAGCTCGCTGGCAGAGGCCTCTCCCTCGGAATCCAGCTCAACCAGGATGATCGCCCGCGGCACCTGATAGTTGATGTGGAGCTTCCGCGCCCGGTTGTGAATGTCGACCAGGAGAAGATTGTCCAGCAGCAGATTCTGGAAGAAATTGTTGCGGTCGTATTTCTCCTTATATGCGACCATCAGATTCTGAATCTCACTGACGGCAATCCGCGCGATCATCAGCGTATGATCCCCGTCACCGATGGCCGTCAGAATATACGACGTGTCTGCCTCATCTCTCACCTTCAAAAGGTAACGGTTCCCCACAATCTGGCTGTCCACGCTGGATTTTGCAAAGCCGGACACCAGCTCCGCCGCACCGGCCTCTGCTCCCTGCGTCATCGCGAACACGCCGCCGTTCACATCCTGCAGACAGAACTCCACCTTGGATATTCCCGCCAGTTCCTCCAGGCAATTCTTGATTATCTGAGAAGACAGCATATGCATTTCCTTTCTTCCGTTCCGGTTTTGTCTCTGTTATTCGTATAACTTGAACATCTGTCGACTAATTCTACTCGTCCCATTTATAAAAAACAACCGATTTCACATGATTTACACACATCTTTCCTGCGCATAAATCGTATCCCGGCAGGATCCTCTGCCGTGTGACCCGCCGGATCGGTGAGAAATCCGGCGGGTCACACGGAAATCCGGCGCGGACAGGCAAACGTTTCCCCCGGGACAAAAATCGGATGGACAGGAATCCCTGTCCATCCGATCATTATCTCTCAATGCGATATCCGTACGGTATTAGTTGGTGATGGTCTTCTCGGTCTCTTTGTCGAATACGTGCACCTTCTCGGTATCGATTGCAAACTTCACTTCCGTGCCGGGACGAGCGGTGGTCTTGGGATCCACACGAGCGGTAACCGGTGTCTCGTTGATATCGAAATACAGGAATACCTCAGCGCCCAGAAGCTCGTATACGTTAACCTTTGCATCAAAGATTGCCGTAGACTTTGCAAGATCATCCGGATCATCGGACATATTCTCAGGACGAATGCCCATCACAACGGTCTTGCCGTTGTAGCCGCCGTCGATCAAAGCCTTGGACTTTGCAGCGTTCAGCGGAACGGTCACATTCGCACCGATCTGCAGAACAGCCTGAGAGCCGTTTACCTTAACGACTGCATCCAGGAAGTTCATCTGCGGAGATCCCATGAAGCCTGCTACAAACAGGTTGCAGGGAAGATCATACAGATGCTGCGGCGTATCCACCTGCTGTACAACGCCGTCCTTCATAACGACGATTCTGGTACCCAGCGTCATAGCCTCGGTCTGGTCATGTGTTACGTAGATGATGGTGGTGCCCAGTCTCTGGTGCAGCTTTGCAATCTCCGCTCTCATCTGAACACGCAGCTTTGCATCCAGGTTGGAGAGAGGCTCATCCATCAGGAATACCTTCGGGTTACGCACGATGGCACGTCCCATAGCAACACGCTGTCTCTGTCCACCGGAAAGAGCCTTCGGCTTGCGGTCCAGCAGGTTGGTCAGATCCAGGATCTTTGCTGCATTGCGAACCATCTTGTCGATCTCATCCTTCGGAACCTTGCGCAGCTTCAGTCCGAATGCCATGTTATCGTATACGGTCATATGCGGATACAGAGCGTAGTTCTGGAAGACCATGGCGATATCGCGGTCCTTCGGCTCTACGTCGTTCATGACCTTGCCGTCAATCTTCAGTGTACCGGAGGAAATGTCTTCCAGTCCGGCAACCATACGCAGGGTTGTGGACTTACCGCATCCGGAAGGTCCTACGAAGATGATGAACTCCTTGTCTTCGATTTCCAGGTTGAAATCCTTTACCGCCTCAAATCCATTGGGATATCTCTTGTAGATGTGCTCTAAGCTAAGACTTGCCATTTCATTTCCTCCTATGCTGCGGGGCCCCTCCCCGCCTCAACGACTGCATTCAGTATATGAAAAAGCCGTCCGCCGCGCCATTGCCCAAATCCACAAAAAATATAGGGATTTGTTGGCAAGACTGCGGCTTGACGGCTTTGGATACCATTCCTTTGGTTAATATGTTTATTTTTCGCTCTCTTCCGTCGGCACATTGTCCATTGGATGCTCCGGCGCAGGCTCCTTCCCGAGCTTCTCATTCAGGTAGCGGTAGGCGTCCTCCACCTCTTCCTCGCTCTCGGAGGATACCTCGGCCTTCTCCTCCGGCTCAAAGCGGGCAAAGGGCTTGCTCACCAGCATGCAGGTGAGATACCCCGGCACGGTAAAGCCGAACAGCAGCATGATGGGGAACAGGATCGGAATCGCCACCATAGAAAGGACCAGCAGCACGGCCGCTCCGATCCAGACAAGGCCGATCCCCAGGGTTCTCGGGAAGTTGGCAATGGCAATCAGCATGGAATTCTTGATCGTCCTCCCCACCTTATTGACGAAATGGCTCTGCAGCGGGAATACCCAGATCAGCAGCAGATACAGCGTCACCGACACGCCGCCCACCAGATATTTGATCAGCTTCGGGAAGGCATCCGGTGACTGCCGGAACATCCAGAAATCCATCGCCAGAACCACGATCACCGCCAGCATAAAGAGCCATTCCACCGTGGCCTGTACGAAATTGTCCTTGAACTGCCGAAAGAACGGCTTTACGACATAGCCCTCCTCCTTGCGCACCCACTTCAGTTCCACATAGTACATGGATGAAAGCGCCGATCCCGCCGTCACCACCGGAATGCACAAGAGCAGCACCAGCAGATTCAGGATCATCATGTCCGCCAGACGCGACAAGCCCTGCATGACCGGATTGTCCAGATTAAACAGTTTTCCCAATTTCCATTCCTCCCAACAGATTCCCGATGTGCATCCTCCCCCTCACAGAAGGTATGTTCTCAAGCTCCGTTCCCGTTCTTTACGGCAGCAATTCCGCAAGAAAGCTGCGGATTTCCTCCTGAATGGTCTGCGCAAGGCTCTTCCGGACCTTCTCGGTGATCCGGTCCGTTTCCTTTTGCACCGCATCCTCCACCGCATCCGACGCGGCGTCCCCGGCCTCCTGCAGCTTCTCGTTCACCGCACCGGACACCGACTCCTTCATCTCATCGAGCTGCTGCATCACCGCCCGGTTGCCGGAAATCTCCGACCAGATTCCGATGGGCGAAAGGCCCATGTCCTCGAGCTCTCCCAATGCCTCCAGAAGATAGGCTTTCTCCTTCTGCCATCCTTCCGATGCCTCTGCGGTGCCGGAGGTCTCCTTCTGCGCCGCAGACACCGGCAGAGCCGGCACGAGAAATGCCGCCAGCACCAGCATTGCCCCGGTTTTCACCGCAATCGCCCGCACGGCGGGCAGCCGGTTTCTCCGTCTTCTCCTGCTGTCCGTCCTCTTTTCACGCTCTTTTCTCATGCGCCAGGTCATCGCTCTCCTTTGTTCGCTGCGCAGTCTCTCAGCAGATCTCCGCGCCGTCACGCATTCCCTTGTCCGGTTCCGGCGTCATCAGAGCCAGCTTCCCGTCCGCGTCCTCTGCGCACAGCAGCATGCCCTCCGAGAGAACGCCCGCAAGCTTGGCCGGCTTCAGATTACAGACAACCGCCACGGTCTTGCCGACCATCTCCTCCGGCTCATAGAACTTATGAATGCCGGACACGATCTGGCGGAGCTCCTTCCCGATCCGCACCTGAGAGCACAGGAGCTTTTTCGAGCCCTTCACCGCCTCGCAATGCTCAATTCTGCCGACGCGCAGCTCCACCTTTGCAAAGTCGTCGATTGCAATCTCCGGCTTGTGCTCCGGTGCCGCTTCGTCCGCCTCCCCGGCAGGCTCTGCGCTCTCCGGCGCGCCCTCCTTTTTGCTGTCACCGGGATCGCCCTTGGCCGCCGCAGCTGCCGCCTCTGCCTTCTGCTTCTCCACGATGACCGCCACCTTCGCAAGAACTTCCTTTTCGTCGAGACGGGCGAAGAGGATTTCCGGCTCCGCCGTCACCCTGTTGCCGGAAGGATAGCTTCCGAACTGCTCCAGCGTATCGAACTCCCGCAGCGTCGTATTCAGCTGCGCCGCAATCTTATCCGCTGTCTCCGGCATGAACGGAGCCAGCAAAGAGGCACCCATGATGATGCCCTCCGTCAGATTGTAGAGCACCGTGGCAAGGCGGTCCTTCCGCGCCTCGTCCCTGGCCAGAACCCAGGGCTCGGTCTCGTCGATGTATTTGTTCAGCCGCTTGAATACCGCGAAAATCTCCTTGAGTGCATCCGCGACACGCAGCTCCTCCATGTCCTCCTCAACCTTTGCATAGGCTCCGGTGACCGTCTTCTTCAGATCCTCATCCACCGGCTCCGCAGCCTTTCTGTCGCTCACCACCCCATCAAAATACTTATTGCTCATGGAGATGGTCCGCTTCACGAGGTTCCCCAGTGTGTTGGCCAGATCCGAGTTGATCCTCTCCACACAGAGCTCCCAGGTGATGACGCCGTCGTTCTCATACGGCATCTCATGAAGGACGAAATACCGGACGGCATCCACGCCGAAGAGCTCCGCCATGTCGTCCGCATAGATCACATTGCCCTTGGTCTTGGACATTTTCTCGCCGCCCTGCAAAAGCCACGGGTGTCCGAACACCTGCCTGGGCAGGGGCTCTCCCAGTGCCATCAGGAAAATCGGCCAGTAAATGGTATGAAAACGGATGATATCCTTGCCGATCAGGTGCAGATCCGCCGGCCAGTATTTGCGGTACTGCTCCGAGGAATTGCCGTCTGCATCGTAGCCGATTCCTGTGATGTAGTTGGTCAGCGCATCCAGCCAGACATAAACCACGTGCCCCGGATCGAAATCCACCGGAATTCCCCACTTAAAGCTTGTGCGCGACACGCACAGATCCTGCAGCCCCGGCAGAAGGAAATTGTTCATCATCTCGTTCTTGCGGGACACCGGCTGAATGAATTCCGGATGCGTGTTGATATGGTCAATCAGTCTCTGCGCATATTTCTGCATCCGGAAGAAATAGGCATTCTCGTTCTCCTCGTGGACCTCGCCGCCGCAGACCGGGCACTTTCCCTCATCCACAATCTGGGAGGCCGTGTAGAAGGCCTCGCACTCGGTGCAATACATTCCCTTGTACTGGCCAAGGTAAATATCTCCCTGATCGTAAAGCTTCCGGAAAATCTTCTGCACCTGCCGCTCGTGGTCCTCATCCGTGGTGCGGATGAACCGATCGTAGGAAATGTTCATGCCGTCCCAGATTTCCTTGATCTGTCCCGCGATCTCGTCCACGAATTCCTTCGGCGTCCTGCCGGCTCTTCCGGCCCGCTCTTCGATCTTCTGTCCGTGCTCATCGGAGCCCGTCTGAAAATGCACATCGTAGCCGTCCGCACGCTTGTAGCGGGCGATGCTGTCTGCCATGATGATCTCATAGGTGTTGCCGATGTGCGGCTTTCCCGAGGTATACGCAATGGCCGTTGTAATGTAATAAGGTCCCTTATTCTGCATTCGCTCCTGTTCTCCTTCGCTTCCCTAATACGTGATCACCTCGCAGCCAGTCTCCGTCACCAGCACCTGCACTTCTCTTTGTGCCGACGGCTTGCCGTCTGCCGTGTAGATCGACCAGCCGTTGCCTTCATCCTGGAAGATCTCGTCCGTTCCCATGTTGACCATCGGCTCAATCGTAAAGCACATGCCCGGCACCATCAGCATTTCGGTGCCCGGCCTGGACACATAGCTGACATAGGGATCCTCGTGGAATTCCAGCCCGCAGCCGTGCCCGCCGATCTCCTTGACAATGGTATATCCGTTGTCCAGCGCATGCTGATGTACCGCATGTCCCATGTCCCCCATGAAGGTCCACGGCTTCACCATCTCGATGCCCTTCTCAACGCATTCATAGGTGACTCTCACCAGCTTCTGCCAGTCCTCCCGCACGTTTCCCAACATATACATGCGGGAAGAGTCGGAATAATATCCGTTCAAGATGGTCGAGCAGTCCACGTTGATGATGTCTCCGTCCTTCAGCACCACCTCTTTGCTGGGGATTCCGTGGCAAACCTGGTCGTTGACCGAGGTGCACACGCTCTTCGGATAGCCCTCGTAATGGAGATCCGCCGGAATGCCGCCCATCTTCACCGTCGTATTGTACACAATGTCATCGATTTCCTGCGTGGTCATCCCGATGCGGATCTTGTCCTGCACCTCGTCGAGCACGGCGATGTTGATCTTCGCGCTGGCCCGGATGCCCTCCACGTCCTTCGGTGTCTTGATGATGCTCCTGTCCGGAACAATGTGTCCCTGGAGCTCATACGCACGGATTCTCTCATCAAATTCCATGTGGCAGGTCTTATATTTCCTGCCGCTCCCGCACCAGCAGGGTGCGTTGCGATCCAGCTTGTTCATGTGCTGTATCATAAAGCCATCTCTCCTTCCGATCCGGTGGGCGTCAGCGTTCCAACGATGTACCGGCTCCGTGCCGGCCCAGCATCAGGCATCCCTGCGGATTCTCCCGGAAACGCTGCAGAAATCTCGCCGTGTTGGCCGCGGCATCTCCCCGATAGACCGCGGATCCCGCCACAATGACGTTGGCGCCGGCCGCAATGACGGTATCCACATTCTCTTCTGTGATGCCACCGTCCACCTGAATGTCCGTATGCAATCCCCGCGCGTCCAGAGCTGCTCTGGCTTCCCGGATTCTCCCGTTGCTCTCTTCGATGTATTCCTGTCCGCCGAATCCCGGCTCCACGGTCATGACAAGGAGCATGTCGATCTGTTCCAGATACGGCAGCGCCTCCTCCACCGGTGTTCCCGGCTTGATCGCCAGCCCGACTCTCTTTCCGTTCTCCCGGATTGCCGCAATCACCGCCCCCGGATCGGAGGCCGCCTCCAGATGAAAGGTGATCCCGTCGGCTCCGCATTCTGCGAACTCCCGGATGTAGCGCACCGGCTCCGTCACCATCAGGTGAACGTCCAGGAACTGTGCCGTCCCCCGCCGGATGCAGCGCAATACCGGCATGCCGAAAGAGATCGACGGAACGAAAACACCGTCCATCACATCCACATGCACCCAGGGAGCACCGGCGCAGGCTGTCTTCTGAATCTGTTCTCCCAGACAATTGAAATCAGCCGCCAGAATTGACGGAGATAACTTTATCATATTTTATCCATTCTGCCGCAGCTGCACGCACTCGATAACCCGAGGCTCCTGTGACAGAACCCCGGGCTGTATGTCATACTCCATCACGATGATCCGGAGCCCTCAGGCTCCGGTTTGTCTTACTCTCTTAACCCTTGACAAAAGCCAGCGTCTTCGCCGCGATGCCGGCACCGTCCAGACCGTATTTGGCCACCAGCTGTGCCGCTGTTCCGGACTCGCCGAAGCAATCCTCAATGCCGACACGGCACAATCTGACCGGATGCTTCTCCGAGAGCACCTCTGCCACCGCACCGCCAAGACCTCCGACGATGCTGTGCTCCTCTGCCGTCACCACCTTGCCGGTTTTGGCCGCCGATGCCAGCAGCAGCTCCTCATCCAGAGGCTTGACGGTGCAGATGTTGATGACCTCGGCATCGATTCCTTCTCCCTTGAGCGCCTCCGCTGCATCCAGTGCCGCCGAGACACAAATGCCGGTCGCCACGATGGTAACGTCCTTTCCTTCCTTCAGGAGCTTGCCCTTGCCGATTTCAAAATGATACTCCGGATCGTTGAAGACCGGAACAGCATACCGGCCAAAGCGCATATAGACCGGGCCGACGTAATCTGCCGCCGCCTTGACGCAGGCTCTTGCCTCGATGTCGTCCGAAGGACTCATCACCACCATCCCGGGGATGGTCCGCATCAATGCCAGGTCCTCATTGCACTCATGGCTCGCGCCGTCCTCGCCCACGGTGATGCCGGCATGGGTTGCACCGATCTTAACATTCAGGTGCGGATATCCGATCGAATTCCTTACCTGCTCATAGGCACGGCCTGCCGCGAACATGGCAAAGGTAGAGGCAAAGGGGATCTTCCCCGCAGCCGCAAGTCCTGCCGCAATGGTCATCATGTTGCCCTCGGCAATGCCGCAGTCATAGAAACGTTCCGGATATTTCTTGGCAAAATAGGAGGTTCTGGTGGAGGCCTTCAGGTCCGCATCCAGAACAACAATGTCCGGATGATCGGCGCCCAGCTCCTCCAGCGCATGTCCGTAGCTCTCACGCGTTGCAATTTTCTTAATGTCAGCCATTTTTCCCTTCCCGCCGCAGCCCGTCTGCGGCAACGCGGACAGAATCACACACGTGGATTCTGCATGGTAGTCAAATGTTCCGGTTCATCGTTTGCCGAATAACCTGCCCGATGACGCAGAACTTTTTCTGAGGGTTTGTGTCAAAAACGCAGGCGCAATAAGCTGCGTCACGCTTCCTTTTCCAGCTCTGCATCAATCGCTGCCAGATCCTGCATGGCAACCGCGTACTGCTCGTCGTTCGGCGCCACGCCGTGCCAGGACGCCTGATTCTCCATGTAGGAAACACCCTTTCCCTTCACGGTTCTGGCGATGATCGCCGTCGGCATTCCCTTGGTAGCCCTGGCTTCCGCAAAGGCGGCGCGGATCTCATCAAAATCATGTCCGTCGATGCAAATGACATGGAAATTGAAGGCTTCGAACTTCTTGTCAATCGGATAGGGATTGTTCACCTGCGAGATGTCGCCGTCAATCTGCAGATTGTTGTTGTCCACGATGACGCAGAGATTGTCCAGCTTCTTGGCGCCGGCGAACATGGCGGCCTCCCAGACCTGACCCTCCTCGGTCTCTCCGTCTCCCAGAAGCGTGTAAACGCGGTAATCTTTTCCGTCAACCTTTCCCGCAACGGCCATGCCGACCGCCGCCGAAATGCCCTGGCCAAGCGATCCGGAGGACATGTCGAGTCCCGGCAGGTATTGCATGCTGGGATGTCCCTGCAGCCTGCTGCCTAATTTGCGGAAGGTCTTCAGCTCTTCCACCGGAAAATATCCCCTCTGGGCCATGGTCGAATACAGTCCCGGGCAGGTATGGCCCTTGGACAGCACGAAGCGATCGCGATCCGGGTCGCCGATGAGCTCCGGCCCCACATGCATCTCTTCAAAATAGAGATAGGTGTACAGATCCGCCGCGGAAAGAGATCCCCCGGGATGCCCTGCCTGCGCGGAATAAACCGCAGTCACGATGCCCTTGCGGATTTCGTTGGCCGTCTTTTTCAGCTCTAGGTTTTTCAACGTCTTTTCCTCCTTGTGCATATATCCGTTGCCGTTCACACCGATGATGCGGCTATTGCCCCTGTCCGTAATAGGCGTTTGCCCCGTGCTTGCGGTAATAATGCTTATCCTGCAGCACCTGCGGCGCCGGTGAAACTTTTGGTTGGATCAGCTCTGTCCGATAGGCCATTTTGGCGACCTCCTCGAGCACCACCGCACTGTGCACCGCCTCCAGCGGTGTCTTCCCCCACGCGAAGGGTCCGTGGTTGGTGCACAGGCAGGCCGGAACCGCCTCGTAGTCCTTCTCCCTTTTTGCAAATTCCTTCACGATGAGAACACCTGTGTTGTGCTCGTAGGCTTCGTCAATCTCCTCCTTCGTCAGGGTGCGCAGGCACGGAATTTCTCCGTAGAAATAGTCTGCGTGGGTCGTGCCGTAGCACGGAATGCTGCGTCCCGCCTGTGCCCAGCTCGTCGCATAGGAGGAATGCGTGTGAACAATTCCGCCGATGCCGTCCCAGCTCTTGTAGAGGAAGGCATGGGTGGGTGTGTCCGAAGAAGGATTCAGGTCTCCTTCCACCTTGTTCCCGTCGAAGTCCACCACGACCATGTCCTTCGCCCGAAGCCTCTCATACTCCACGCCGCTGGGTTTGATGACGAACAAACCGTCCTTGCGGCTCACACCGGACACATTGCCCCAGGTGAAGGTCACCAGTCCGTACTGTGGCAGCATCCTATTCGCTTCGTAAACCTGTTCTTTCAATTCTTCCAGCATACGGTCCTCATTTCCGCATCCGCGGCCGTTCTTTGCCGCACGGCATCCGATGTCCCCGGCCGGGATATGCTCTCAATCACTGCAACGCGCTCACTGCCGCCGCCTCAATGGACAGGCCCTTTTCGTACCGGGCCAGATAGGCATCAAAACCGGCCACGTCCGCGGGATCCGGCCGGATGGTCTCTCCCTTTGCCGCAGCGAACACTTTTCGGTTCAGCCATTCGTCCAGCGCAAGGCCCTCACCCCGCACCGCATAGGCTGCCAGCAGGGCGATTCCCCAGGCGCCGCCCTCTCCGGCCGTCGTCATGCAGGTGACCGGCGTATTCAGCGCCGCTGCCAGGATGCTCTGTCCGACGCCCTTTGTCTTGAACAGGCCCCCGTGTCCCATCATGTTGTCGACCTTCACGCCCTCCTTCTTGAGCAGCAGGTCCATGCCGGCCTTGAGAACCGAGAGGGAGGCGTACAGGTGCACCCGCATGAAATTCGCCAGACGGAAGGCCGCATCCGGTGTCCGCACGAACAGCGGGCGTCCCTCATTCATCCCGGTGATGGGCTCACCGGAGAAATAGTTGTAATCCAGAAGACCGCCGCAGTCCTTGTCTCCCTCCAGCGCCTTCGTGTAGAGAACCGAGAACAGACGGCTTCTGTCCGCCTCTATCCCCATGGCCCCGCAGAACTCATCAAAAATACCGATCCATGCGTTCAGGTCCGACGTGCAATTGTTGCAATGCGCCATCGCCACCAGATCTCCCGCGGGTGTGGTTACCAGGTCTATCTCCGGATAGACATTCTGCAGCTCCTTTTCCAGCACGATCATGCCAAAGCACGAGGTTCCCGCCGATACATTTCCTGTCCTTTGGGCCACGGCATTGGTCGCCGCCATGCCCGTTCCGGCATCCCCCTCCGGGGGGCACATCGGAATCCCGGGCTCCAGCTCTCCGGAAACATCCAGAAGCGCCGCTCCCTTTGCGGTCAGCGTTCCGGCCGGCTCCCCCGCTTTGCGGTTCTGCGGGAACACCTCCGGCATTTTCCAGGCGTAATGTCTGTCCGCAATCCGTGCGTTGAACTTGTCCACCATCTCTGCATCATAATCCTTCGTCTGCATGCTGATGGGGAACATTCCGGAGCCGTCGCCCACGCCGATCACCTTCTCGCCGGTCAGCTGCCAGTGAACGTAGGCCGCCAGCGTCGCCACGAAGCGGATGTCCTTTACATGCTCTTCCCCGTTCAGAATCGCCTGGTACAGATGCGCGATGGTCCACCGCTGCGGAATGTTGTAATGGAACAGCTCCGTGAGCTCCGCTGCCGCCTCCCCGGTGATGGTATTCCGCCATGTCCGGAACGGCACCAGCAGCTCATCCTTGTCATTGAATGCCAGATAGCCGTGCATCATCGCACTGATGCCGATGGCCGCCAGCTTGCGAATGGATGTCCCGTAGCGCTCCTGCACCTTGCTGCGAAGATCCGCGTAGCACCCCTGCAGGCCCTTCCAGATATCCTCCAGCGAGTACGTCCATATTCCGTTCTCCAGACGGTTCTCCCATTCCCAGGCTCCTTCGGCTACCGGGATGTTGTCCGTTGTGATCAGCTCTGCCTTGATACGTGTCGAGCCGAATTCAATTCCAAGGACGGCCTTTCCCTCCTCGATTTCCCTTCTGATCTCCAGCTGCTCCATATCCTCCCTTTCCGCCGTATCCGGCATCCGTCCGGTCCGGAAGAAAGGTACTCTGACATTTCGTTCCGGTCCCCCTTCGGTATTCTTCCGAACGGTCTCGAATGCTTACATTCTATCATACGCCGGTCGAATGTGCCGAGAGATTCCCCTGTAATTCTTCCGGCTGCAGCGCGGCGGTTACTGTAAGACGCCCGCTGGGCGACGGGTCCTGGCGGAGTTGTCCGCTCAGGGGACGCCTCGCGGCTCCGTGTTCGGACCTAGCGGTGCTAAGCTCGC
>CAVAUJ010000026.1:0-32889 GCA_963591995.1 Succinivibrio sp. | reverse complement strand
GCAGGAGGAGCCGCAGCCGCTGCAGCCGCTGCAGCTGGATATTCCTTTGCGTTTGTTCGAAATCAGCTTCCACACGCATGCCGCACACAGGAGCAGCACAATTCCCGTGACCACAATGTCCACCAACATATTCCGCCTCCCTTACCTGACTGCGCTGCTTCCCCGCTGCCGCCGCTGTGCAGCGAAAGACCACTGCGATTACGTCGTTTCCTTTTTTCCGGCACCGTCCTCTTCCATCCGGTCCACCGTATCCTTATGCTGCGGCGTCTTGAAAAAGCCGATCACAATCCGGATCCCGACGACAAAGAGGACCGCCAGTACAACAAGGACAACGGCATCTGCCGAATTTACCGGTACATCGATCTTCATTGCGGAGTACTCCCTTCCTGCACTTACGTCTGTCTGCACAAATGGACCCGCAGCATACCGCCTGCAGGTCCATCGCTACATTTTTTCTATACTGCCTTTTTTATCTGCGAAACGGTATCCGTTAAGCCTTTGCCTTCTTGTTCGGATCCTTGCGGAACAGAAGGTAGAGGATGCCGATCAGCAGGACGATGGCGACCACCGTTGCAACGCCGAAGGCTACCTCGCCAAGGAGCACGCCGACCAGCTGATATACGATCAGGGTCACGCAGTAAGCGGCAACGTTCTGGAACAGCAGAGAATACCAGAAATACTTGCGGTTGCCGATTTCCTTCGCCATTGTGGAGATGGCTGCAAGGCACGGTGAATCAAAGCAGTTGAATACCAGGAAGGAAACCGCTGCGATGCTGGTCGGGAAGAAGGCCTGGAACGCATCGTGCATGGAAACCTCGTACTCCTCGATCTCCTCGCCCAGAGAGGACAGAAGAGACATTGTGGAAACGATACCCTCCTTGGCGACAAAGCCGGACAGAGAGGATGCCACTGCCTGCCAGGTACCGAAGCCAAGAGGAGCGAACAAAGGAGCGATCGCGCCGCCGACAACAGCCAGCAGAGAATCTGCCGTATCTTCCACCAGACCGAACACGCCGTCCACAACACCGAAGCTGCCAAGGAACCACATAACCGCGCAGCACAGGAACAGGATGGTACCTGCCTTCTTGATGAAGGCCCATACACGCTCCCATACATGCAGCAGAATGCCCTTCAAAGAAGGAAGGTGATAAGCCGGCAGCTCCATAACGAAGGGAACCGGATCACCGGAGAAGAACTTCGTCTTCTTCAGGATAATGCAGTAAACGATAACCAGCGCGATGCCTGCAAAATACATGACAGGAGCCATCCACCAGGAGCCGCCCATCAGGTAGCCTGCGATCAGTGCGATGACAGGAAGCTTGGCGCCGCAGGGAATCATCGTCGTGGTGATCATGGTCATCCGGCGATCCTGCTCGGACTCGATGGTGCGGGTGGACATGATGCCGGGAACGCCGCAGCCGGAGGAGATCAGGAACGGAATGAAGCTCTTACCGGAGAGACCGAACTTGCGGAAAATACGGTCCATGATGAACGCAACGCGCGCCATGTAGCCGACGTCCTCGAGGAAGCTCAGGAACAGGAACACAATGGCCATCTGCGGAACGAAGCCAAGCGGTGCGCCGATTCCTCCGATGATGCCGTCGACAACCAGTGAGATCACCCAGTCGGATGCGCCCATGTTGGTGAGCAGGGTCTCGGCACCTCCGCCGATCCACTCGCCGAAGAGCACGTCATTGGTCCAGTCCGTAACAATGCCGCCCAGCGTGCTCACGGATACATAGTAAACCAGGAACATCACCGCCGCGAAGATCGGCAATGCCAGCCAGCGGTTGGTGACAATGCGGTCGATCTTGTCCGAGGTGCTCAGTGCTCCGGGCTGCTTGCCCTTCTTCACCGTCTTGGCGATCAGCTCTGTGATGTAGGTATATCTCTGGTTGGTGATGATGGACTCCGCATCGTCGTCCATCTCCTTCTCGCAATCCTTGATGTGCTCCTCAAGATGGCTCTTGAGGGATGCATCGATCTTCAGATTCTCCAGGGCTTTCGTATCGCGCTCAAAGATCTTGATGGCAAACCAACGCAGCTCCTGCGGATCAACGACGCCCTGAATGGATTCCTCAATATGGGCAATGGCATGCTCCACACTTCCCGTGAACACATGCGGAAGCTCTTCCTTCTTGCCTGCCTTGGCAGCCTCGATACACAGCTCGGCGGCCTCCATGGTGTGCTCGTTCTTGAGCGCGGAGATCTCGATGACCTTGCACCCGAGGGCCTTCCCGAGAGCTTTGATATCGATGTTGTCACCGTTCTTGCGAACGAGATCCATCATGTTGATGGCGATGACAACCGGAATGCCGATCTCGACCAGCTGTGTGGTCAGATACAGGTTACGCTCGATGTTGGTGCCGTCCACAATGTTCAGCACCGCATCCGGCTTCTCGTTAACGAGGTAGTTACGGGTTACAACCTCTTCCAGTGTGTAGGGGCTGAGCGAATAAATGCCGGGAAGGTCCTGAATGATCACATCCTTGTGTCCCTTCAGACGTCCTTCCTTTTTCTCAACCGTAACACCGGGCCAGTTGCCGACATACTGATTGCTGCCGGTCAGGTTGTTGAACAGCGTCGTCTTGCCGCAGTTCGGATTACCTGCCAATGCGATTTTGTATTCCATCTCCTCAATCCTCTTTTCTTCTCGTGCTGCTTACTGCATCTCAAGGATGTCTGCATCTTCCTTCCGAAGGGACAGCTCGTACCCGCGAACCGTAACCTCCACCGGATCTCCAAGGGGTGCTACCTTGCGCACGTAAATCTCTGTGCCCTTGGTAATTCCCATGTCCATGATCCGTCTCTTCAGACCGCCCTCGCCGTGGATCTTGACGACGACAGCTGTCTGACCGACAGGAATGTCTCTCAGTGTCTTCATACTCCGTTCCTCCTCATATCCATCGCGGTTTCCCGCACTCGACGGATGCCGTATGCATCCGCGATTCCCGTTCTCATCCCGCAGCCGGCAGGTTTCCTGACAGGTGCTGCATCAAGGAAATGCTGCTTTCATCCGTCTTTCCTTAATTCGTCATGATCTTGGACGCCATCTCCGCCGTAATGGCCAGCCGGGATTCCTTCAGATTGACGATGATATTGCCATCCCCTGCCGCGGAAATAACCTCCACCTGCGTCCCGACAACAAATCCCAGGTCCTCGAGGTGCTTTTTGGCCTCCTCATTGCCGCCGATTCTGGCCACCAGAACCTTGTCTCCCGTTTTTGCAAACGCCAAAGGCATCATAGTAATTTTGCTCCGCTTATCGGTGTGAGCCGATCAAATATCGAATTATCTTATCGTAATCTTGATTAGTTTATCAAAACTAACGCACGGAGTATACAGCGCTCCGTGCGGTTTGTCAACACTCACCTCAATCTCTGCAGTCCCCGATCGGCCGGACGATTGCAGTTCACCCGCCAGCCGGCGACGGGGTGGCGGCTGTCTGTACCATCGCGACGGACTTCGCGCGCTTTCCTGTATTCATGCTCTGCTTTCTATGCTAAACTCGGTGTGTCTGCAACATTGCATTCAGCATTATTACTTATGAGGAGGTTCTGTTGTTATGAATAAGAAAATCGGTATTCGCGAGGTTGTCGCCATCGGCATCGGAACGGCTCTGTTCGTCGTTCTGACCGAGGTGCAGATCCCCATCGGCATCCCCAACACCTCTCTGCAGCCCAGAATGGCTGTGCTGGCCTTCCTTTCCGCTGTCTTCGGACCGCTGGTAGGTGCGCTGGTCGGCTTGCTGGGACATGCGCTGGGCGACGCAGTGGTATATGGCTCCGTGTGGTGGAGCTGGGTGTTCCCGGAGGCGGTCGTCGGCGTTGCCATCGGCGCCTTTGCAAAGAAATTTGCGGTGCGTGACGGCGGGTTCGACACGAAGAAGCTTGTCCTTTTCAATGTGGTTCAGGTCATTGCCAATGCCGTTGCCTGGATTGTCGTAGCTCCTGTTCTGGACATCCTGGTCTATGCGGAGCCTGCCGACAAGGTCTTCCTGCAGGGAGCCTTCGCTTTCCTCGGCGACATCATTATCATCGGTATTCTCGGATCCCTTCTTCTTTCCGGCTACTCCAAGGTCGCCGGAAAGTCCGGAAGCCTCTCCAAGGAGGACTGATCGTTTCCGTTGTTTTCTTTCATTTACCCGGACAGTCACGCAGCCGCGTGACTGTCCTTTTGCGGTGATACCCGCCTGCAGGATACGCACATGACCAATTCTTCCGCCCCGCTCATCGAATTCAGGGATTTCTCCTTCCGCTACCGGACCCAGAGTGAGCCTTCTCTCCGCAATATAAATCTGAAGATTTACCCCGGAGAGAAGATTCTCATCGCAGGTCCTTCCGGCTCCGGCAAATCCACACTGGCTCACTGCATCAATGCCCTGATCCCCTGCTCCTGCCCCGGAGAAATCTCCGGCGAGCTCACGGTTGCGGGCCTTCCGCCGCGCGAAGCCGGTGTCTTTGGCATGTCCAAAAAGGTCGGAACCGTCCTGCAGGATACCAACGGCCAGTTCATCGGTCTGACCGTTGCGGAGGATCTCTCCTTTGCTCTGGAAAACGATGCGGTTCCCCAGGATGCCATGCACGCGCGCGTTGCCGAGATTGCCGGGGAGCTGAATCTGAAAAAGCTTCTGCATCACGCGCCGGGCGAGCTCTCCGGCGGGCAGAAGCAGCGCGTCTCCGTGGGCGGCGTACTGGCCGACGATGTGGAGATTCTCCTTTTCGACGAGCCCCTTGCCAATCTGGATCCTGCCACCGGGCAGAAGACCATTGCTCTCATCGATGAGCTCCTGCAGCAGAAGGATCTGACGATTCTCATCATCGAGCACCGTCTGGAGGATGTCCTCTACCGCGACGTCGACCGCATTGTTGTCGTCAATGACGGCCGCATTCTGGCAGACAGCCGCCCCGACGACCTTCTGTGCACCGATCTTCTTCCGTCCCAGGGGATTCGTGAGCCGCTGTATCTGGCAGCCCTCCGGTATGCCGGCTGCAGACTCCGCCCCGCGGATCATCCCATGCACATCGAATCCATGTGTCTGGATTCCTACCGGGAGCAGCTTCTGCAATGGTTCCGCGCAGAGGTGCCCCCCGCGCACACGCCCGGCAGTGCGCCGGTTCTGGAGGTGCGGGATCTCTCCTTCGCCTACCGAAAGGACGAGCCGACCCTGCAGCACATAGATTTCACACTGCACAAGGGAGAAATGGTTGCGCTGGTAGGCCGCAACGGCGCCGGCAAATCCACGCTGGCCTCCCTCATCTGCGGCTTTCTTGCCCCCTCTGACGGCCGGATTCTGCTCTGCGGCGACGATATTGCACCGCTGTCCATTAAGGAACGCGGCGAGCACATCGGCCTTGTCATGCAGAATCCCGGACAGATGATCAGCAAGCCGATGATCCGCGAAGAGGTGGGTCTGGGCCTTGCCGTGCGGGGCGTTCCGGAGGACGAGATCCGGCAAAGAACCGACGCTGCCCTGCGGATCTGCGGCCTCTATCCCTTCCGCAACTGGCCCGTCGGTGCCTTGAGCTTCGGACAGAAGAAACGCGTCACCATCGCTTCCATCCTGGTGATGCAGCCGGAAATTCTCATTCTGGATGAGCCGACGGCCGGTCAGGATTACCGCCACTATACCGAGATCATGGAATTCCTGCGCAGGATCAATCGCGAAACCGGTGTTACCATCCTCATGATCACGCATGACATGCATCTCATGCTGGAATATACCGACCGCGCCATCGTCATTGCGGACGGAAAGCTGCTCGCCGACAGCACGCCCGCGAAGGTTCTGACCGACCGGTCCCTCTGCGCACAGGCTGCCCTTAAGGAAACTTCCCTCTATCATCTGGCCGTCCGCTGCGGCATCGAGGATCCTTCCGCTTTGTGCGAGCGTTTCATTCTCTATGAACGGGCTCACCGGGATTCTGCCGCCGCAAAGGAGGTGCAATGATGTCGCGTTTACTTTCCTATGAAAAAAAGGATACCTGGATCCACCGTCTCTCCGGTGTCACCAAGCTCCTCTTTTTCCTCCTCTGGTCCATTCTCAGTGCCATGACCTACGATACGAGAATTCTTCTCTTCATGATTCTGATCAGCCTTGTCATCTTCCGTATGGCAAGGGTGGCCAGATCGCAGGTTCTCTCCGTATTCCGGCTGGTCATGCTCTTCATGGTGCTGAATCTGGTCGCCATTTTCCTGATTTCTCCCTATCAGGGCTGTGAAATCTACGGCACCTGCACGGTCATCCGGCAGGTGAGCACCCGCTACGCCGTCACGCAGGAGGAGCTGTTCTACCTGTTCAACATAATGATTAAATATTTCACCATCGTCCCGGCCATATTCACCTTTATGACCACCACCGATCCCAGTGAATTCGCCGCCTCCCTCAACGGCATCGGCGTCAACTACAACATCGCCTATTCCGTTGCCCTTGCCCTTCGCTACATTCCGGACCTTCAGGATGAATTTCACCGCATCCGGAATGCCCAGCAGGCGCGCGGCATTGAGATGAGCGGCAAGGCAAAGCTCACGGAACGGATCCGGCGCACCTCCGCCATTATTTTTCCCCTGCTCTTCTCCACCATGGAGCGCATCGATGTCGTCTCCAACGCCATGGAGCTGCGGGGCTTCGGAAAGAAGAAAAAACGCACCTGGTACATGGCAAAGCGCCTTGCGGCCGCGGATTATCTGGTACTCATCGGCACCATCCTCTTCACCGTCTGGGGCCTGTGGTTCACGTTTCGGGACGGATCCCGGTTCTACAACCCCTTCCGCTGACCCGGTGCGGAATTGCTCGATCATGGAGATCATTCGGATATGAACGAAAAAGAAAACAAGAAGCTCTCATCTTCCGCCGTTGCCGCAGAAAAGAAAACGCCCCTGCGCCGCAACACCAATCGGCTCAAGGGCGCCCTTCTCACCTTATCGGGCGGTATCTGTTGGGGCCTTTCCGGCTCCATGGGACAATTTCTGTTTAATCACGAAAACATGGACGTCCGCTGGCTCGTCCCGGTTCGCCTCGGCATCGCCGGCATCCTCCTTCTGGTCTACTGCTACATCCGGCTCGGTGCCCGCATCCTGGATCCCTGGAAGGACCGCTCCGACCGCCGGAGACTCCTGATTTACGGCCTGGCCGGTGTTTCTGCCTGCCAGTTCCTGTATTTTACGACCATTCAGCTTTCCAGCGCCGCGGTGGGGACCCTCCTGCAGGATCTCTCTCCCGCCATGATCCTCCTGGCCTCCTGCTGCCTCGCAAAGCGCAGCCCGAAGGCAACGGAGCTTCTGGCCATTGCGCTGGCACTGTTCGGTGTTTTCCTCCTGTCCACCGGCGGGGACCTCTCCCATATGCAGGTCTCACCCGCGGCGCTCATCACCGGCGTTCTCTGTGCTGCCTGCGTTGCGATCTACAACATGGTCCCCGGAAGGTTGCTGCAGCGATACTCCGTGATCCTGCTGCAGGGCTGGTCCTTCCTCATGGGCAGCATCGTCATCGCCATTGTTTTCCAAACCTGGAACCGGCATTACGTGCCGACCGCCATCGGCTGGCTCGGCATCGCCTTCGTTGTTCTGGTGGGGAACATGCTGGCATTTCCCCTCTACCTGCAGGGTCTCAAATACATCGGCCCGGACAAGGGCAGCCTTTACGGCTTCTCGGAGCCTGTCACCGCTGCCATTGTCTCCACGCTGTTCCTGGGAAGCCCGTTCACGCCCGTGGACGCCATCGGATTCGCCGCCATCTTCCTGATGCTGGTGCTGATCTCTCTGGCCGGGAAAAAGGCCCGGTAGTCGGCCCGGTAGTCGGGCCGGTTAGTCGGGCCGGTTAGTCTGGCCGGTTATTTTGCAAACGATGTACTAGGCCTCGGCCGCCTCCCGCTTCTTTGTCAGATAGGCGTCCATCTCCTCGGCCACCTGCTTGGAGTATTTCACAGCCTCCACCACCGTGCGTGCGCCGAGCACGACATCTCCGCTGGCGAAGATGCCCTCTCTCGTCGTTTCGCCCTTTTCGTTGGTTGCCAGCAGTCCGTGGCTGCTCATTTCCAGTCCCGTTGTGGTGCTGACGATGCGGTTCTGGGCCCCCTGGCTGATGGCAATGATCACGCTGCTGCAGGGGAAGAACTCCTCTTCGCTGGTGGAGGTGACATTGCCCTCTTCGTCCATCTCCACCTTCTTATAATAGATCCCGTCATCCGTAATGCGGGTAGGACGCATTCCGTAGAGGAAGTCCACGCCGTCCGCCTGCGCATACTCCACCTCGCGGACGCTGGCCGCTGCCTGGTATCTGCGGCAGAACACGCTGACTCTGCGGACGCCCTTGCGCAGGGCCGTCCGCGCCACATCCATGGCGGAATTTCCTGCCCCGACAACCACCAGATCGTCCCCGAGATCATAGACATCCGGATTCACCAGATAGTCAATGGCATAATTCACGTGACCGAGGCTCTCTCCCGGAATTCCCATGGCCCTTGGCTTCCAGACACCGGTTCCGATGAAAATCGCCTCGTATCCGTCCCGCTGCAGATCATCCACGGTCAGCGTCTTGCCGATGGCGGTATTGGGGCGGATCCGGATTCCCAGCTTGATCAGCTGCTTCTCATATCGGTCCAGAATGCTCTTGGGCAGACGGAACTCCGGAATTCCGTACCGCAGCACACCGCCGATCTTCTCACGGCTCTCGAAAATGGTCACCTGATAGCCCCGCTGCGCCAGCAGCACGCTGATGGTAATGCCGGCCGGCCCGCTGCCGATGATCGCAACCCTCTGGCCGTTCCACGGCTTCATCTCCAGCTGCAGGTGATCCAGATATGCATCGGAGATGTAATTCTCAATGCTGGAGAAATGAACCGGGGAGCCCTTTCTCCCCAGAACGCAGTGCCCCTCGCACTGCTTGTCATGGTCACAAACCAGAGAACATATGACGCTGAGCGGATTGTTCTCGTAGAGCATGGCGCCTGCCTCTTCCTTGTGCCCTGTGCGGAAGAGCTCGATCGCCTCCGGAATGTTGGTGCTGATCGGGCACCCCTGCCGGCACATCGGCCTCGGACAGTGCAGACACCTGCGCGCTTCGTTTACAACGTGAATTGCCATGAAAAATTTCCCCCTTGCTCCGGTATCTGTACCGGCATTCTTCGGCCGGAGAGGGTCTGCGGCACCGGCGCTTCCCCCGGCATTCCCGGCCCCCTCCGGCCTGTCAAAATGTAAGTGCTTACATTATAGCAAACCTTTCTCCGTTTTGTTGAGATTTCTCACAACCATTTCTCACAGCCGCATCACTTCCAGATCCTCCGGCACCAATAGGTTGCCGTGGTAGCTGCGTTTTCCCTCCTCCGTGTAGAGAGCCTTCCGCTCCAGCAGGTTCCTGTCCTCCGTGTGGTACAGCACCAGATTGGAGACCCCCAGCTCCTGCGCAAGCCTTGCGGCATCCGCCACCGTCGAATGATGCTTCTGATAAGGCTTGAAGATGTCCGCCTGTCCATGCAGACAGAATGCCTCATGGAGCAGCCAGTCCGCCCCCTCGGCATATTGTCTCTCGCATTCATTGTACGGCTCATCGCCGCAGCAGGTCAGCCTCCTGCCGGGCGCGTACTCCATGGAGAACCCGAATTGCCTGGCCTTTGTGGAGCCGATGTCAAAGAAGGTGACCCTCCGGCCCAGAATTTCCCTTGTCTCCCCGTCCTTCACCTCTATCAGGTGAAGCCGTGTATCCAGAAAGGCGCATTCCTTCGGCGTCAGCAGCTTTTCTGCCAGCTCCCGCAGAAGGCCGATGACCTCATCATGGCCGTAGATCACCGCCTCGCCCTCATATTCCCCGCGCTGCATGCCCTGCAGAATCATCCGCAGCATCCAGATCATCCCCATCAGGTGGTCCAGATGGCGGTGCGTCAGGAACATGACACGGATGTCCCTCCAGGCGATGCCCGCCTCCTTCAGACGCTTCAGCAGGAGATTCCCGCCTCCGCCGTCCACAAGCCAGTACCGGTCCTCCGCCGGCCTTGTCTCGTCCTCCAGAACAAAGCAGGTGTTGTAGCATTCCGTCACCGCTGCGTTTCCCGTTCCCAGCATGGTCAGCTTCATATTGTTCCCCATTTCTTTGTTCCCCATTTCTCCGGAATTCTCCTCACACGCTTCCCCTTTTCAGGCCGCGGCATGTCTGCGACACACCAGCCAATAGCTCACCAGCAAGGCGGCACCGGTCAGAATCCACGACACCGGATACACCACGAAAATCATGCGGAAGCTCTTCCAGTGCATGTAGACCGTTTCCAGCCACAGCACCCGGAACACCACGGTTCCCAGAATCGTTTCCACAGCCGGAAGGCTCGAATGCCCCATGCCCCGCAGCGCTGCCGCCGGCACCTCAAAAACAACGCAAAGAGGCTCCAGACTCAGCACCGTCAGAATGCGTACAAAAGCGTACTGCATCACCTCCGGCTCCGTAGAATACAGCTGGATGGCGCCCTCGCGCAGCAGCACCAGCGGAACACTGATCAAGCCACCGAAAACAGCTCCGAGAACCATGGACAGCCAGAAAACCTTCTGACACCGAGCTCTTTGTCCGGCCGCCCAGTTCTGACTGATGAAGGTCGTAGCCGCCTGGGCAAAGGCCTGCAGCATATAATAGGAAAAATATTCAAAATTCAGCGCCGCGGCGGCACCCGCCACAGCGTTGGAGCCGTAGCTGTTGATCGCCGCCTGGATGAAGACGTTGGAGAAGCAGAAAACCGCACCCTGTACGCCCGCCGGAAGGCCGATGGTGAAGACCTTTCCGACATATTCACGCTTCAGCCCCAGCTCTCTCCACGAGAAGCGAAAGCTCTCTTCCTCCTTCTGCAGACAGCGCATCACCGCCAGCGCACTGAATGCCGTCGAGATATCCGTGGCAAGTGCCACACCCGCAACGCTCATGTGACAGCCGATGACAAAAAACAGATTCAGGACAACATTGATCCCGCCGGAGGCCAGAAGCGCATACAGGGGACGCTTCGTGTCCCCCTTCGCCCGCAGAATGGCGGCGCCGAAATTGTAGAGCATCAGGAAGGGGCTGCCGAGGAAATACAGCCGCAGATATTCCACCGCCAGGTCCATGACATCCTCCGGCGTTCCGATGAGCTCCAGGAGCGGCCTTGCGATGAACTGTCCCAGAAGGAGCATGACCATGCCGGAGAGCAGCGCGATCGTGATGATCGTGTGAATCGACTCCCGGATTTTTTCCTTCCGCCCCATGCCGATGTAGCTGGCGATCAGCACGTTGGCTCCGATGGACAGTCCCGTGAAGAGGCTGACAAAGAGACTGATGATCTCCCCGTTGGTCCCGACGGCGGCCAGTGCCTGCGCGTTATCGAATCGCCCCACCACGGCGGTGTCCGCGGAATTGAACAGCTGCTGCAGAATGCTTGCCGCCGCCAGCGGCAGCGAGAACGCAATCAGATTGCTGACCAGCGGTCCCTTCAGCATGTCCATTCTGGCTCCGGATGTTTGCTTCGTTTCCTGACTCATCGCAGGCTTTCCCTCCTCTTTGATACATCCATCTGCCGATAAACGGCAGATGGATGTATCGATCTTCCAATCTGTTCGCCGGCGGCTCCTGCTGCCGTACCGGCTTATTATTATCACCATTCCCTTCCCACGTAAAGAGCAGGCTGCGGGTGCCTTCGCACTCCCGCAGCCTGCTCTTACCCGTTGCACTCTTTATGTACTCTTGACGCTCCTTATGCGCCCAGATATGCCTTCCGCACCTCGTCGTTGTGCAGAAGATCCTTGGCATCCCCGGAGAGCTTGATCTTTCCGGTCTCCAGTACATACGCTCTGTCCGCAATCTTCAGCGCCATCTTGGCGTTCTGCTCCACCAGAAGAACGGTGATGCCCTGCTCGTTCACCTCCTTGATGATGTCGAAGATCTCCTGCACCAGAAGGGGAGAGAGCCCCATGGAGGGCTCATCCATCAGAATGATCTTCGGATCTGCCATGAGGGCCCGGCCCACCGCCAGCATCTGCTGCTCGCCGCCGGAGAAGGTTCCTGCCAGCTGGTTCTGACGTTCCTTCAATCGGGGGAATTTCCGGAAGACGTCCTCCATGCGGGCCTCCACCATGGCCTTGTCCTTGGAGCCGTACATATAGGCGCCCATTTCAATGTTCTCGCGAACCGTCATGTTGACGAAAATATGCCGGCCTTCCGGCACATGCGCGACGCCGTGCGTGATGATCTTGCTGGGCTCTTCCTTGAGAAGATCCACATCATCCCAGGTGACCGAGCCGCTGGTCGCCTTTTTCAGCCCGGTGATCGTATGCAGAATCGTCGTCTTTCCGGCGCCGTTGGCACCGATCAAGGTAACGATCTCCCCGTCCCTGACCTCAAGGCTCACATCCTCAATGGCGTGAATGACGCCGTAATGTACATTCAGATTTTCAACCTTCAGCATCAGCCGGCCCTCCTTTCGTCCTCATCCTCCTCTTCCTTTCCGAGATAGGCTTCAATGACGTCTTTGTTGGAGGCGATTTCCTCCGGTGTGCCGCTGGCCAGAATTTCTCCGAAGTTCAGCACATAGATTCTCTCACAGATGCTCATGACAAGACTCATATCATGCTCGATGAGGAGCACCGTGATATGGAACTTCTCCCGCAGCATCTTGATGGACTCTTTGAGCTCCGCCGTCTCCACCGGGTTCATGCCGGCGGCCGGCTCATCGAGAAGGAGCAACTTCATGTCCGTTGCCAGCGCTCTTGCGATCTCCAGAAGGCGCTGCTTTCCATAAGGAAGGTTCTCTGCGTATTGATCCGCAAAGCCCTCCAGACCGAACAGCTCCAGGAGCTCCATCGCCTTTTGGGTTGTCTCCTCTTCCTCTCTCCAGAAAGCCGGCGTGCGAAAGAACGCCTGGAACAGCGTACTCTTGACGTTCTTATGCATCGCGACGCGGACATTGTCCAGCACCGTCATTTTCTTGAACAGGCGGATGTTCTGGAAGGTTCTGGCGATTCCCTTCTTCACCACCTGGTCCGTCTTGTAATCGTTCATCCGCTCACCGCACAGAAGGTAGCTCCCCGTTGTGGGCTTATAGATTCCGGTGATCAGATTGAAAATCGTCGTTTTTCCGGCTCCGTTCGGTCCGATCAGGCCGATCAGCTCTCCCTCGTCGATCCGGATGTTCACATCGTTAACCGCCTTCAGGCCTCCGAACTGGATGCCCAGGCTCTTTGTTTCCAGTACAGGTACTCGTTCTGCCATCGCCTTACGTCCTTTCTCCCGCGGGGAGCCTTTTCGCTCCACGGCGGCTGTACATCCTTCCCGCACTCAGGAGGCCTTTACCGCCCGGCCTTCCTTCCCCTTCTGTCCCTTTCTCCTCTCCAGGAGCTTCGCCAGGGAGAACTCCTTGGTTCCGAACAGACCGGTCGGCTTGAAGATCATGACGACTACCAGAATCACGGCATAGACCAGCATGCGGTAGCTTGCAAAGGCCGGAACCACATAGGAAATCAGCTGCGGCAGGGCAGACAGGATCGGTGCCGCTACGATGGAACCGGTCATGGAGCCGCTTCCGCCCAGGATCACGATTGCCAGGAACTCCGACGACTTCGAGAAGTTGAAATAGGTCGGCACCAGCGTTGTGATGTAGTGTGCGTAAACGGCGCCGGCAACGCCTGCAAAGAACGCCGAAATGGTGAAGGTCATGACCTTTGTTCTGGTGACATTGATGCCGGAGGCGGCCGCCGCAATCCGGTCCTCACGAATGGCGATCAGGGCCCTGCCGTACCGGGAGCGAATGTAGCAATACATCAGAACAATGCAGATGACCATGGTGATGTATACGTAATGATAATCCGAGACCTTGGCAATTCCGGCGAAGGATTTGCCGAAGGTCGCCTTGCCTGTGATGGCGGGAATTCCGACGTTGCTCAGCACTACGCGAACGATCTCGGCCACCGCAACGGTCACGATGCACAGATAGTCACCGCTCAGCCGCAGTGCCGGAATGCCCACCAGCATTCCGATGAAGCCCGTGACGATGCCGCCGACGAGGATGGCAATGATGTACATCACCGGGGCCGGAAGGCTGATCTGATCCGCCAGAAGCGTGGTGACAATGGCGGAGGAATACGCTCCGATGGACATGAAGCCCGCATGGCCGAGGGAAAACTCCCCCATATAGCCCGTCAGAAGGTTCAGCGAGCACACAATGATGGTATAGAACATCCCGACCACCAGAAGTCCGTTGAAATACGCTGATTTCTTGCCGAGAAGCCCCGTATCAAAGACCAGGCACAGCAGCAGGAACACCAGGACGATGGCCGCAAAGGAGATAATGTAATTCTTTTTGATTTTCTTCGGCATACTCACACAACCTCCTTCATACCTTCTCGCTGACGGCCTTGCCCATGATGCCGGTCGGCCGTATCAGGAGTACCACAATCAGAATCAGATACGTCACTGCCTCATAGGTTCCGGGGAGCATATATACCTTTACCATAATCTCGATGATGCCAAGGAGAAGACCTCCGATCATGGCGCCGGGTATGCTGCCGATTCCGCCGATGACAGCTGCCACGAATGCCTTCAGTCCAAGGGTGATGCCCAGCTCATTCTTGATGCTGATGTACGAGGTGGTGTACATCATGGACGCCACCGCCGCCAGCCCGGAGCCGATGGCAAAGGTAATGGTGATGATCTTGTTCACGTTGATGCCGACCAGTGTGGAAGCAATCTTGTCCTCCGGAACGGCGCGCATGGCCTTGCCCAGCTTCGTCTTCTGAATGAAGACCGTCAGCAGCACCATCACGGTAAGACCGATGACCAGCGTCAGGATTGTCGTCCCCGAGATGTCAATCCCGAAGAAGCTGACCGCCGGCAGATCGAACATCGGCGGCACGTTTCTGGGCGCCGATCCGAACAGAACCAGAGCTCCGTTCTCCAGCACCAGGCTCATGCCGAGAGCCGTGATCAGTGCGGTCGTGCTGCCCTGTCCCCGCACCGGCTTATAAGCGATCTGTTCGGTGGCAACACCCACGAACACACAGACAACAATGGCTGCAAATACGGCAAACCAGGCCGGCAACCCCAGCATTTTCATGACCGGGATGGTATAGAACAATGTGAATCCGCCCACCATGATGAAGTCGCCGTGGGCGAAATTGATCATTCGGATAATGCCGTAAACCATGGTGTAACCGAGAGCAGTCAGCGCATAAATGGAGCCAAGATTTAATCCATTTGCCAAGCTTTGTATGAATTTCGCCATATGCTCTATCTCCTGTACTTGTTGTTTCTCTGCTTGTTGTTTTTATGCTCGGCACCGTGTGACCCTGCGGTCACCTTCCGGTCCCGACGGCCGGCGGCCGGACGACTTTCATGGCGTCCGTTTATCCCCTGCCGAATTACCACATGAAGCACATGCAGCAGCTGCCATGTCGCAATTCGGCAGGCGGCCAGAGCGACCGAGTCGTTCTGGCCGACCGCGCCGCGAAGGCAAGTCGAGCGAAACCGTTATCGTTCCTGTAATGTGTTCGATGCGGTTCTCTGAAAATCAGAAGCTTCCGTAGTAGGTCAGAGCACCGTCTACAAAGGTCTCAATGGTGAAGGGCTTCACCGCATCGCCGTTCTCATCGTAGGTGATGGTTCCGCCCATGCTCTCATAGGAGATTCCCAGCAGTGTATCCTTCACAACCGCGGGATCGTAGGAGTTCGCCTCCTCCATTGCCTGCACCAGCATTTTGACGGAGTCAAAATACAGAGAAGAAACCGCGTTCAGACCATCGTCGCCGTAGGCTTCCTTGTAGGCAGCCACATAATCCTTTACGAGCTCGGTATCGGCCGACAGATCCAGGTGCGCCAGATAATAGGTATCATTGAACTTGCTCTCATAGCCGCTCACATCCGTGCCGTCCCAGGCATCACCGCCGAGGATCGGTCCGTCAAAGCCGGCATCTCTTGCCTGCTGTACGAAGTTCGGCACCGTATCGTAGTTGTTGGGATAAATCAGAACCTCTGCGCCCTGCTCGATGGCCTTGGAGATCTGTGCGGTGTAGTCGGTATCGGTCGTGACACAGCCGTAATGCTCATAGGTCACACCGTCCATGCCGTCCAATGCTTCCTCCATCGTCTCGGCCAGTCCTGCGCAGTAGTCGGAATCCTCTGCCGCGATGACCGCAATGTTGGTTGCGGAGAACTCCTCGGTCGCAAGCTTTGCCAGCGTCGGACCCTGATCCGCATCGGAGAAGCACTCACGGAAGATGTAATCACCGGTCTTACAGATGGTGGCGTTGGTGGAGTAAGGCGTGATGACCAGCATGCCGGCCTCCTGCGCTGCCTCAACGAAGGACAGCGTGCAGCTGGAGGAGCAGGAGCCGATGACCGCGCTGATGTCGTAGCTGACACAGTTGTTGTATGCGCTTACCGCCTCGGTTGCATCCGATTTATCATCGGCGAATACCGCGGATTCCAGCTTGTAGGATTTTCCGTCGATCGTTACACCGCCGGCCTCGTTGACCTGCTTGATGGCCAGATTATAGCCGTTGACGGCTCCCTTGCCCCAGCTGGCAAGACTGCCTGTCAGCGGTGCAATACCCGCAATCGAAATGGTTCCTGCATAATCACCGTCCGCTTCGGTGGTATCTTCCGCGGTCGTATCCGCTGCGGCGGTGCTGTCTGTGCTGCCGCAACCTGCCAGGACAGCCATGCCCAGAGCTGCCGTAGATAAGACTGCCGTCATTTTCTGCAATTTTCTTTTCATAATCATCCTCCCGGTTCTGCTGTGTACCTGCTCCTGTGTATCCGCTTTGCTGAATTCTCTATGTTCCGCCGCCGTTCCCAGACGTCTGACCGAAATTTCGGAACGGCGATCAAAACCGTTTTTGACTGCCACCCGGCAGGGCCCTCAGGCCAGATCGAATTTTCCCTTCACGTAGGAGGCGATCACCTCTACGCAATAATCCCGGCCGACTCTGGCGCTGTTGAGCGTCATGTCGTAGTTCACCGGATTGGTCCAGTAATTGCCCTTCGTATAATATTTGTAATAATCCGCCCGATACTTATCCGTCTTGGAAATGAGCCGGTGGGCCTCCTCCTCGGTGACGCCCATCTTGCGCACGATGCTCTCCACACAGGCGGCGCGGGGAGCTTCGATGTAGAAGCTGGCCACATTATCAAAATCCTTCAATACGTAATCCGCGCATTTCCCGATGACAATGAAGGATTTCTCCTCTGCGAGCTTCCGGATGATGGCGCTCTGAATGTTGAACAGATTGTTGTTCGAGGTGAATCGCTTGTCGGCGGGCTCGACCACGTAGTTGAACGGAAGTCCCTTGAGTCTCTCAAGACCGTCGATCCTCTCGTCGGCCAGATTGAACAGTGCCTCGTTGATCCCGCTGGATTCCGAAGCCAGCCGCAGAATCTGCTGCTCATAGCAAGGGATTCCCAGCTCTTTTCCCAGCTTTACGCCAATCTCCTTGCCCCCGCTTCCAAAGCCTCTGGCAATGGTAATTACGTAGTTCTTCATCTCCCTCACCCTTCCTTCTCGCGAAAATAAACAAGAGCAACAGAGTTTGCCTTTCCCTGCAAGCTCCATTGCTCTTCCTGCGACCTGCCGTCGCTCCTTTGTTCATTTTTTCTGCTCCCCCGTCCGGAGGGCACAGAACACGTTACCGTTCAACCGCTGTAACAAAAAAAGGCCAAGGAAAAAATCCCTGACCTCTTTGTCATTTCTGTCTGTTCGGTTGATGCAGTGATTCTAGCACCCTCACCGGTACAGCTCAATGGTAAAACAATACCAATTTCGTATCAAACCGTATTTGATATATGTGAAAATGACGAAATCACTCTTCGCAGCACGAACATCGTCCCCAGCATCAGCACGATCCCGATCAGAAGACTGATGACCGCATTCTGCACAAAGCCTGCTACGGCAAAGGTGACAAAGGAAACCGCCGCCACCGTCAGGACGTAAGGAAGCTGCGTGTTCACGTGGTTGATGTGACAGCATTGCGCGCCTGCCGATGCCATGATCGTGGTATCGCTGATCGGCGAGCAATGATCCCCCATCACCGCACCGGCCAGGCAGGCGGCCACCCCGATGATGATCAGATGCTCCGCACCGGGCAATACCGCGCCGGTTGCGGAATCCGTGAACACACTGGTCACGATGGGAATCAGAATGCCGAAGGTCCCCCAGCTGGTGCCGGAGGCAAAGGCCAGGAAGCAGGCAACCAGGAAAATAATGGCCGGCAGCATGTGGGTCAGTCCGCTGGACGCACCCTGCATGAGATTCGCCACGAAGACATCCAGTCCCAGAAGGCCTGTCATGGTCTTGAGCGTCACGGCGAACGAGAGAATCAGCATGGCCGGCACCATGGCATTGAAGCCTGCCGTCAGGCAGCTCATGGCCTCCCGGAAGGAGACCAGCTTCCGGCACATGTAATACACCACCGCAAAGATCAAGGCCAGCAGGGAGCCCCAGGGAAGGCCCACGGAGGCATCCGTGGCACTGAACGCTTCCACAAAGCCTGCGCCGTCAAAAAAGCCGCCCACATAGATCATCCCCAGGACGCAGCAGACGATCAGCACCGCCACCGGAATCAAAAGGTCATAGACCCTTCCCCGGGCGGAGCCCTGCGGCGCCCCTTCCGCTGCGGCGACCTGCTCCCCCTCGGTGAAGAGGTCTCCCTTCTCCTGCGCATTCCTCTCATGACGCGCCATCGGCCCGTAATCAAAGCCCATCAGGGAAAGTGTGAGGACGAAAACAATGGTCAGCAGCGAATAGTAATTATACGGAATGGCGCGCACGAACAGCTCGATGCCGGAATAAACGCCCTCATCCACCATGCCCGACACGGCGGCCGCCCAGGAGGAGATCGGCGCAATCATGCAGATCGGCGCCGCGGTGGCATCAATGATATAGGCCAGCTTTGCTCTGGAAATCTTATGCCCGTCCGTTACCGGCATCATCACCGATCCGACCGTCAGGCAGTTGAAATAATCGTCCACGAAGATCAGGACCCCGAGCAGGAAGGTCGCCAGCATGGCGCCGCATCTTGTCTTCACATGCCGTTTGGCCCATTCGCCGAAGGCCGCCGAGCCTCCCGCCTTGTTCATCAGGGCCACCATCGCTCCCAGCAGAATCAGGAACATGAAGATTCCGATGTTCCATGCACTCGCCACCGACTGAATAAAGCCTTCGTTGATCACCGCATCCAGGGTCGCCACCGGTGAAAATCCGGTATAAATCAGGGCACCTGTGACAATGCCGATGAAAAGGGAGGAATACACCTCCTTGGTGATCAGGGCCAACACGATTGCTACCACCGGCGGCAGCAAAGCCCACGCTGTTCCGTACATTGTTCTGTCCTCCTTCTCCTTCCGTTTCGGGCAGGACTTCCGCCCCGCCTCGATTCGGGTCCTCACGTTTCCGAAATGAAACATACACCCGCGGACCGTCCTCCTTCAACCTTCCGGCCGCATTTGCCTTCCAATTACAATCGTGAATTGCCCTGCAAGCTGTCATTTCACATTGTAATTGGAAGGTGCTGATTTAAAAAATTAGCACTCTCCTGTTGACAGTGCTAATTTTCGTGTTATACTCATAATAGAACAAGCGATAAGGATAACACAAAGGTTCCTTTACCGCTGAAACCGCACACAACGCAGGATTTGCGCTGAGATAGAAGGGAGTGTTGATTATGTTGATGCCTAGAGTATTTGGTGAGAATTTATTTGATAACGATTGGATGGATTTCCCGTTCCGTGATGAGTTCTGGGGCAAGAAGAATCCTTTCTTCAGCGGACAGGAGCAGAACGCACTGATGAAGACGGATATCCGCGATGCCGGCGATCATTATGAACTGGACGTGGATCTGCCCGGTGTAAAGAAAGAGGATATCAAGCTGCAGCTCAAGGATGGTTATCTGACCATGGCAGCGACGCACAACGCCGACAAGGACGAGAAGGACGAGCATGGCAAGTACATCCGCAGAGAGCGGTATGTCGGCACGGTAAGCCGCAGCTTCTACGTCGGAGATGCCCTGAAGGAATCCGATGTCCACGCACAATACGAGAACGGTACGCTGAAGCTCTCGCTTCCGAAGCCGGACCAGAAGGCTGTGCCGGAGAATCGCTACATTGCCATTGAGGGTTAACCCTCCGGCGGCCGCAAGGAGCCGTTGATCCGACAGATCCACGTATTTTCGTTTTCAGCAGAAGGTCCCCGGGACAGCCGATCATGACTGTCCCGGGGACCTTTTCGTGCCTGTAACAATGCTCCCGTTTTCCTCGTATGTACTGACACATACAACGAATTCCTCCGGAGCAGGAATTCAGAAGGAGCAGATGATGATTGCGACTACATGGATTATGTGCCTCGTCCTGATCGGACTGACATTTACCTATTTCGTATGCCGGCTGTGCAAGCTGGCCGTGAGCGTTGCCTTCGGCGCGGTCGGCGCCGCGCTGTGCCTCTTCGGAACCGTAGCGATCGTAGCCGCCATTGTCTTCGTCGGTGCACTGCTGCTGTGCGCCATGGTATAGCACGTCGTTTGCAAAAAAACAGCAGCTTATCCCTCCCCGCCGCTTCGGATCCTTTCTGCGATCCGCTGTCCGGTGGGCGTCCCCGCCAGTCCGCCGCGCCCGGTCTCACGAAGGTCCATCGACATGGCATGACCGACGCTCTTCATGGCATCGATCACCTCGTCCGGCGGAATCCGGCTCTCAATTCCGGACATTGCAAGATCCGCGTAGAGAACCGCATTCATCGCACCGGCGACGTTGCGCTTCACGCAGGGAACCTCCACCAGACCGGCCACCGGATCACACACGAGTCCCAGCAGGGCCGACAGCGCCATGGCCGCGCCGTGCGCCATCTGCGCAGGACTCCCTCCCAGGAGCGACACCGCCGCACCGGCCGCCATGGCGGAGGCGGATCCGATTTCCGCCTGACAGCCGCCGGCCGCTCCCGCAAGGCTTGCCCTTGCGGCGATCACCCCGCCGATGCCCGCCGCCACATACAGCGCCTCCGTCATCTTTTCATCCGAGAGTCCGAGCTTCTCCTGCATGGACAGGAGAACAGCCGGCACAACGCCGCACGAGCCCGCCGTAGGCGCCGCGACAATTCGTTTCATGCAGGCATTGGATTCCGCCACCCGCAGCGCGCGCTCCATGATCTGCACAGTAAATGCATCGTTGAGAAGCTTTCCCTGCTCGGCTCTTTTCCGCAATTTCTCGGCATCTGTCCCCACAAGCCCGCTGGCTGAGTGCAGCTTCGGGTCATAATTCTCATCCGAGCTGCGCATTGCCTCATAGATCTCCTTCATGTGTGCGAAGGAAACCTCCTCTGTTACATTTTCCTCACGGCAGTCCTCCTGCTGCACCACCTTCCAGAAGGGTCTCCCCTCCTCGCTGCATGCCGCGATGATTTCCTCAAGTGACCGGAACATGGCAGATTCTCCTTATCCTTCATTCCTGTGTGCTGTAGTAGGTCACCTTCACGACGCCCTCGAGATGCTCCAGCCAGTGTACCGCGGGCAAGGGAATCTCCTGGTCGCATTCGATGACCATCACCGCGTTGCCGCCCCGGTGCGACCGGTACAGCTGCATGGTCGCAATGTTCACGGATTTATGCTGCAGCATCGACGTCACCTCGGCCACATGCCCCGGCTGGTCCTCGTTGTGTACGATCAGCGTCGGGTAGTCTCCGCTGAAATTCGCGCGCAGACCGTCCAGCTCCTGAATCACAATCCTGCCGCCGCCCACGGAGGCTCCTACAATCTCCAGCTCTCTCCCGGATGCTGCCGTGAGAAGGAGCTTCACGGAATTGGGGTGCGCCTCTTCTCCCAGATCCGCCGCGCCGAAGGAAAAGTGCATCCCTGCCTCCTTCGCCAGCGCGAAGCTGTCCGGAATCCGCTCATCGTCCACGGCCAGCCCCAGCAGCCCCGCAATCAGGGCGCGGTCCGTACCGTGTCCCGCTCCCGTCGCCAGAAAGGAGCCGTGCAGATACAGCTTTGCGTCCCGGATCTCTTCTCCCAGGAGCTTGCGGCTGACATTGCCGATCCGCACCGCTCCGGCGGTGTGCGAGCTGGACGGTCCTACCATCACCGGTCCCACGACATCGAATATATTCATGCTTCCCTCTTTTTGTCTTCTGTCAGTCCGAACATTTCATCCAATATCCATCTGCCCGAAGCCGTCCGGAAAATTCTCTCCCGCACCGAAAGCGCCTCTTCCTTCGGCGCGCTGCTTTCGAACAGATTCACCAGAAAATCCGCTTCCACAAGGATCTGATAGTCCGCTCCTTCCATATTCGTATAGGTATGATGATGTCCCACAAGGAACCGCACCCGCCGGATCACCGCCTCCGAAAAGCCCAGCGGCTTCATCAGCTCCTCTGCGGCCTCCGGTCCCTCCTGTTCCTGGAGCTTCCCGTTCTGAAAGCCGTATTTGCGCTCCGCAACGCGGATGCCGATATCGTGCACGTACGCCGCTGCCTCCAGCGCAAACAGCGTGTCCGCATCCAGTCCTTCCATCCTGCCGATCAGCCTTGCATAGCTGTGAACCTTCGTGAAATGCTGAATTCGCGCGGGATCCGCCTCGTCAAAGTGAATCATGGCACGGAACAGCCCGTCGAGCAGCTCCTCGGCATCCTCTTTCCCATTGGTCTGTATCTCTGCAATCTCCATATGATGCATTCCTTTCTGCATTTTGCCAGGAAGGCGCGGATCCATGTGCTTCCCGCACCGGGCTTCTTGATGGCAACGTTGCTTCCGCCAACATTCCCCTAAGTATAGCGACTCTCTCTCTCAGAGAAAAGCCGGGTTGCATCGTGTATGATATTTTATCTGTATCATTGTCTTTTAATTATTCGTATTTCATTATCTTTGTTGTCTGCGTTATCCTTGGAGTCAGAAAGAGGGAAACACAAAAGGACATCGGAAACCCCTTAACGACAGCACGTAACAGCATCAAAAACACAGCAAGAAGGAGGCACAGCATGAAGAGATTATCCGCATTGGTTGAGTTCCTGGTTCAGTTCGGCGATATGTTCCCGGATCACATGTACATCGGAAAGTAGAACAGGAGACAATTGCATATGACAGGAGAGACCTAGCCCCGGGACTGTGACCATGAATCCAGTGCCGGGGCCTTCTCGTACCAATTCTGAATTTTGCGTTAAGATTTCTTAGCGTCCGCCGTCTGTTCGCCTCATTATGATAAAATGTAACATATTCGATCTGTCGCATTTGTCTATATCGCATCAGCAGGAGTCCCATGAACGAAAAGCTTAAAGAGAAAACCAGAGAATCCCTTTCCAGTGTTCTCCCCATCACCGTCATCGTACTCATCCTGAGCATGACCGTGGTTCCCATGCGCATCGGAACGATCGCGCTGTTCCTCATGGGCGCCGTGCTGCTCATCGTCGGAATGGGTTTTTTCCAGCTGGGTGCGGAGATTTCCATGACTCCCCTCGGCCAGGGCATCGGCGGCAGGATTGTTCGCCAGAAGAGTGTCGCCGTTGCGGCCTTCATCTGTTTTCTCATCGGCGCGCTCATCACCATTTCCGAGCCGGATCTGCAGGTTCTGGCCAACCAGGTGGCCGCCATTCCGAATGCCGTCCTGATCTGGACCGTTGCGGCCGGGGTCGGCATTTTCACGGCCGTCGCCGTGCTCCGCATTCTCTTCCGGATTCCGCTCTCCCGCATGCTGCTGGTGCTGTATGTTCTCCTGTTTCTTTTGTCCTTCTTCGTTCCGAGGGACTTTCTGGCGGTCGCCTTTGACGCCGGCGGCGTCACCACCGGACCCATGACGGTTCCCTTTATCATGGCTCTCGGCATCGGCTTTTCCAGTGTCCGTGCCGGCAAGGACGGCAGCAACGACAGCTTCGGTCTCATCGCACTCTGCAGCATCGGCCCCATTCTCATGGTGATGCTCCTCGGAATTTTCTATCATCCCTCCGAGGCCGCCTATAATGCCGTGGAGCTTGCACCGGTGATCACCACGCAGGATGTCGCGCTGCAGTTCATTCAGGAGCTCCCGGAGTACACGGCGGACGTTCTGCGCAGTACCCTCCCCATCGTGGGCGTTTTCTTCCTGTTCCAGCTCCTGACCCATCATTATAAGAAGAACAAGATCATCCGCATGCTCATGGGCTTCGCCTATACCATCGTCGGACTGATTCTCTTTCTCACCGGCGTGAACGTCGGCTTTGCCCCGGTCGGCAACCTTCTGGGCAGCGGCATCGCCGAGGGCCGCGCCTCCTGGATTCTGATTCCCATCGGCATCCTCATCGGTTATTACATCGTAAAGGCAGAGCCTGCCGTTCAGGTTCTGAATGAGCAGGTAGAGGAGATCACCGGCGGCATGATCTCCCGCGGTTCCATGAACCTTGCGCTTCAGGCCGGCGTTGCCTGTGCCGTCGCTCTCGCCATGGTCCGTGTTCTCACCGGCATCAGCATCTACTGGATCCTGATTCCCGGCTATGCCGCCGCACTTATCATGAGCCGCTTCGTCCCCTCCGTCTTCGTCGGCATTGCCTTCGACTCCGGCGGTGTTGCCAGCGGTCCCATGACCTCCACCTTCCTGCTGCCCCTTGCCATGGGAGCCTGCGAAGCCGTCGGCGGCAACATCGTCACCGATGCCTTCGGCGTGGTGGCCCTGGTCGCTCTGGCCCCTCTCATCGCCATTCAGATCATGGGGCTCTTATACAACCGGAAGGCAGCTGCCCAGAAGGCGGCACTGCCCACCCATTTCGATGACACCATTCTGGTACTCGAGGATGCCTGACGGCATTCTCCCGCCGGCATTCGGAAGATGACCGGCAAATGCCCGATCGATGTCTGATGGATCTCTGATAGATGAAGGAGTTTTGGATATGCTAGGTAAGATTGATCTCCCGCTTCCCGGCCTGCAGAGTCTGCGGCCCGCTTCCACCCCGGAGCCTGCGGCGCAGGATACCCCGCCTTCCGCAAAAGCTTCCCTCCGTCTCCTCCTCTCCGTCACCAATGACGAGGCGGAGCGTCATGTCGCCGAGCTGTTCCACGCCCACGGTGCACCTCTTCTGTGTGAGCTCCGGGCCAGAGGAACGGCGCCTTCGGAATTTCTGGACATCCTGGGACTGGGCGATACCACGCGGATTCTGACCATCGGCTATACCACCCGTGACCGCGTGAGGGAGATTTTCGACGGCATGAACCGTGCCCTCGCCTACGGCCGCAGAGGAACTGGCATTGCCGTATCGCTTCCCTTGAATGCGGCGCAGGGCGCATTGGTACAGCTTCTGACAAACGATGGCATGCAGCAGACAACGAATGGAACAGGTAACCAAACGATGGAAAAAGATGTGAATCGCAATGCAGCAGCTCCCCGTTATCACCTTCTCTGGGTCAGTGTCGTAGCCGGCCACAGCGATGATGTCGTCACCGCCGCCCGCGAGGTCGGCGCCCGGGGCGGCACCGTTCTCCACGGCCGCCGCATCGGTGAGGCCACCGTTTCCTACCTCGGCTTCGACGGGCAGGAGGAGCAGGATTTCGTCATGATCATCGTCCCGACGGACACGAAGGCCGCTGTAATGCAGGCCATTACCGAATCCTGCGGACTCAATACCCCCGCCAGGGGCGTGATTGTCTCCCTCCCGGTGGAAGATTCCGTCGGACTGGTCTGACCGGTAGCGAACGTAAACACCAAACAGAAAGAAAAAGCACCCTTCCGTAGTGAAGAAAATCTGCGGGAGGGTGCTTTTTCAATTTTTCAATGAAACGTATCTACTCCATATAACTGTAACGGCGCATTTGCCGGTTCGCGCACCGGTTCCATATCAAGGAATTGATACACTTCCAATATCAGCTTTTCTCTTCGAACCATGCAACACTTTATGGTTCCTTCCGCATCATTGTGATTAACGATCGGTGAAAATTCCTCTTCAAAGCCCTGCCCTTTCAGGTTTGCTAATTGAGCTTCAAAATCCATACTGGGAAGTCCTACGTGATCCAATCCGCAAATAATCTGATCTCCGTGTTCGCAGACATCGACATGCTGGCTTATCTCCACAAGTACACCAAATGGAGTTTTTATGTTGAAGTAATGTTCGCCGCTTCCATAGACTTTTGGATTAAAGAACGCGTGTCCCTCGTCAAGAATCAGCTCCAATCCTTTTGCTTTGCAGTGATCAAGCGCCTTATGGATATCGTCCGTACGCAGCGCCAGGTGTGCCACACCGGCGATATACTGTCCTTTGGTCAAAACAGGTGCCTGGCAAGGAGTACCTGCTTTGACCAGAATATTGCAGCTTCCGTTATGTAAGAGTTTTTCTTCTGTCGTATCAAAAAATAAATTATCGCAAAACCATGCCGATGTTGCATCTGGATCGGATGTCACGATTACAATTTCATGGCCCATTCATCAGCCTTTCTGTTTTTTCTTTGTGTTCTTCACATAATCGACATACACTGCGATCAAAACAATAATGCCCTTTGCAACCATTTGCCAATAACTGTCAATTCGCATAAGGTTAAGTCCATTGTTCATGATCGCGATGATGAGTGCGCCGATGATAGTTCCGCCGATAAATCCGTATCCACCGGCCATCGAGCAACCGCCTAAAACGCACGCCTCAATTGCATCCATTTCTGCACCGTTTCCTGCAGTCGGCTGACCGGAATAACTACGGGCAGCCAATACAATACCGGCGATTGCTCCCATCAGACCGCTGAAGATATATACGAAAAGACGAGTGTTTTTAACATCTATGCCACTGAATTCTGCCGCCTTCTGATTGCCGCCGATTGCATAGATATGTCTTCCAAGTTTTGTTTTGTTCAGAATAATGTATACAACAATCAGAATAATTGTCATATACCAAACCGGATTGGGAACGCCGAATGTGTATCCCGTTCCAACAGCAATAAAACTGCGGTCATCAATTCGTACGGTCGTGCCGCCGGTATAAACGTAAGTGGACCCGCGAAGAATAGTCATCAAGGCATACGTAACAATAAACGGCGGCAATGTTGTGCGACTCAATATAATTCCATTGAAGCCACCCATGAAGCAACCTGCAATAAGGCAAATGATAATGGCTACCGGAATCGGCAATCCCTGATTGATCATGGTTCCGACCATAACGCCAATGATTCCAACAATTGCGCCGACGCTCAAGTCAATTCCCCCGGCAATCAACAGCATCGTCATCCCGCTTGCCAGAAACATGTTCTGCGCGCTCTGGCGCAAAACATTCATGATATTTTCATACGTCAAAAAGCTATCGGATCGGATTGCAATAACAACACACAGAGCGATCAGACCAATTAAAATTCCTGCATTTCGTTTAATATAGTTTTTGGTAGATCCAAACATCTTCTCTTTGAAAGAAATCTTTGTATTCATTATGCCCGTCCTTCCTTTACATTGCGACCGCATGCTGCATGATAACTTCCTGTGATGCCTCTGTTCGGTCTAAAATCGTACTGATGGTACCCTCGCACATAACCACAATGCGATCACTCATATTTAATATTTCCGGAAGATCCGAGGAGACCATTAAAATGGTCACTCCTTCTGCCGCCAAGCGATTCATGATCTCGTAGATTTCTCCCTTAGCGCCGACATCAATCCCTCTGGTAGGCTCGTCTACAATCAGCACTTTAGGACCGGCCGCCAACCAACTCGCGATGATCACTTTTTGCTGATTTCCACCGGAAAGACTGGCGATCGGCGTTTCCATAGATGGCGCTTTAATCTTTAAGGAATCAATTCCATTCTGTGCGATTTCACGCTCTTTCTTGCTGTTAACATGCAATTTGGATATAAACTCATCCAGCACCTTCAACGTAGAGTTGAATTTGATGTCCATTACACCAAACATTCCTTCTCCACGTCGATCTTCTGGTACAAAACCAACCCCTTCGGAAATTATTTGTTCCGGCCTCATGCCATTAATTTTCTTCCCATAAAGCTCAATGTTTCCCTCCTTGATCTTATCCAAGCCAAAGAGGGCTTCCATTGTTTCGCTTCTTCCACAGCCAATTAAGCCGGAAAATCCAAGGATTTCTCCTTTTTTCGCCTCGAAACTAACATTATGAATACGATCGGTTGTTAACCCCTCCACTTTCAATGCAACTTCCGAGAAGTTATTATATGTACGCGTATAGTAATTGGTCATATTACGGCCAACCATCAATGCAATCAGATCATCCGTCGTCGTTTCCTTTACAATCTTCGTCGCTACGTATTGACCATCACGAAGCACGGTCACACGATCCGCAATGATTCCCAGTTCGCTCATGCGATGGCTGATATAAATAATTCCAACCCCTCGCTCTTTCAGTTTGCGAACGCTGTCAAACAAGGCTTCCGCTTCCTTGTCGGACAGGGAACTGGTAGGCTCATCCATAACAACAATATTCGACGAAAATGAAATCGCCTTAACGATCTCAACCATCTGTTGCTGTGCAATGTTCAGTTCTGCAACCGGCGTCAACGGATTTAAGTCCAATCCGAAATCAATAAGGCACTTTTTTGCATCACTGTTCATTTTTGCAAAATCTACAAAGCCAAGTTTGTTTTTGGGCTCGCGTCCGAGAAAAATATTTTCTGCAATCGACAGCCACGGAACCAACACCAATTCCTGATGAATAATACTGATGCCGGCATTTCGAGCGTCCTCTACACTTTTTATATCTACCTGCTGCCCATCAATGAGAATATCTCCGCTGTCTTTCTGGTAAATTCCGCCCAACACCTTTATTAATGTGGACTTCCCTGCGCCGTTCTCACCCAGAAGTGCATGTACTTCACCACGATGTAAATCAAATTGCACATCTTGTAACGCATGCACTCCAGGAAAACTCTTGTTTATTCCAGACATTTGAAGAAGTATTTTTTCTTCTGGCATACCATTAGCTCCTTTAGTAGATACCCTGCATCCTTTTTTACGGAAAAGGCCGCTGCAAAACATCTTTGCAGCGGCCCCTCCGAATTTGGTTTACTATCAGCCCCAATTTTCGGGATCGTTATCTGCAACATTCTCAGGAGTAATCAGCGTAGTTCCAAGAGAATACGTTGCCTCAACAGACTCTCCGTTCAGGATCTTTGTTGCGCACTCATATGCCTGATCCGCGATGGATACCGGGCTCTGTGCTGCAGTGCAATACAGTCCGCCGTTTAAGACACTCGTCTTTCCGGAAGGAGAACCATCAACGGACATAACCTTAATTTCATCCTGCCGACCAGCCGATTCAACTGCACCCAAAATGATGAGCGACACATCATCATTTAATCCCCAGAAAACATCAAGATCACTGTTTGCCGTCAAAATATCTTCCGCACTGGACAGAACAACATCCGCAGATGAAATGCTCTTTCTGTCGACGATTACACAATTCGTTCCCTCAATGGCATCTTCCAGTCCCTGTACGCGCTGAACAACCGAATCCGCCAGAGGATTCTCAATAATCGCAATGTTACAACCATCCGGATAGAGCTCGACGATCTTCTCTCCGCACTGCTGACCGGCGATGTAATTGTCGGAAGAAATATATGTTTCAATCAAACTTGTGTCGGAAGCATTGGAATCTACCGTGATGACTTTAACACCGGCTGCTTTACAAGCCTCAAGAGCTGGCTGCACGCCGTCCTGATCTACCGGGTTCAGGAAGAGCACCTGCATTCCCTGTGCAATCATGTCATCAATCGCATCATTCTGCTTCTGCTGATTTGAGTCACCATCAAATTCGATAAGGGTTCCGCCGTCTGCTTCTACCAAGGACTTCAGCTCATCTCGCATTGCGATGTGGAAAGGATTGGTTAGCTGCATGCAGGTGTATCCATAAATTACATCACCGCCAGACTCCGTACCCTCTGCTGTCTCAGTCGTCTCCTCTGTAGCAGTAGCTTCCGCAGATTCGGAGGAAGCAGAACCGCCGGAACTGCCGCATCCTGCTAAGCCAAGAACCATTGCCCCCACAAGGAAACTTGCCAATACTCTCTTCTTCATAGAATGTATCCCCTCCTTAAGATGTCAGTCTTGTAATCGGTTACGTAATCGGTTACCTCGTTGCTGTTTGAAGAATATCATTGCCGCCGTTTTTCGTCAATTATTGTATTTACACAAATGAATCTGCTATTCTTTTGTGTAATCCGCCAGTCATTTGTGCCCTGCGTTCTCTACGTGAACAATATGGCATATATTTGTCGGGCGGTTTTCGCATTTTTATTGTCGTTTTGTTCAACGTCATCCTTTTCCGCTGTGTATTGGCATATTGAACAATTAAATTTATTGTAATCTATTGATTTTCGTTATTGTGTTTCTTTTTTTTATTTGTAACAATAGTAAGGTAAACGTTTACCATGCATTCATGTACTTTTCGGAGAGCTTTCGATGGGATTTTCTGACTGGTTCACCTTTCGTTCCAAGGAACAGCGAAAGGCCGAAGCTTTACAATACGCAAAATGGGCATGCCCTTACGGAGAGGAACAGCGTTCTCGCCTGTTGCTGTTATTGTCTGAAGTTCTCCCGGAGGAAGGGCCAAAATTGGGATTAAGTTGCTACCTGATCGGCCGCGAAGCCTATTGGGATGGCACACAAATAAATAATTCCAAGGACGACCATTCCACGATAGAAGAAAAGCGTCTTCGGGCCGCCAAAAAGTTAATGAAACAACTAAGAAATCGGATCTGTGTTGAGTTAGCCAGGTACATTGCGCTGATAGAGGCAGATGCCAATATTGATGCAGATCTTCATTATCCGTCCGCTGATGATCTGATAAAATCCGGCGACGAAATCTTTTGCTGGTTAAAAGAGCACCAACAGCAGCTTAAGCATGTGTAATAAGGCGTTGCAAAACTTATATAACTAATGCTGCAGACGCCTGATATTAAGTTTTCCATATTCAAGGAGGGTTGTTATATGGCACTGATTCAAATGTCTATTCTTTCCCGGAGCTTAATGCGCACCGTTCCCGTCACGGTCGTTCTTCCGACCGACAAAATGATGGATTTTACAGATCCGCTCCTTCCGGAGAAGAGATTCCCGACGCTTTATTTGTTACATGGAATCATTGGCAGCACCCTTGACTGGGTGTCCGGCACAAGAATCGAAAGATACGCTACCGATCACGATTTGTGTGTCGTTATGCCTTCCGGCGATAATTCCTTTTATCTTGATCGTCTGGGTGCCAGTCAAAATTACGGTCAATTTGTCGGGCAAGAGTTAGTGGAGCAAACCAGGAGGATGTTCCCTTTGTCCAGAGAACGCAAGGATACCTTTATTGGCGGTCTTTCCATGGGTGGTTTCGGTGCACTTCGCAATGGGCTTAAATACCACGACACCTTCGGTGCTATCATTGCCCTTTCCGGTGCCATTGAGATTGATGATTTTTCCACTCGTGATAATCATTCTGATTTGTTCATGCAGAAAAGATCCTTCGTAGAGGAATGTTTTGGTGATTTGGAAAAAGCTCCCGAAAGTGACAAAAACCCTCATTGGTTGGTCGATACGTTAGTTGCGGAAAAAGCGTCCTTCCCGGATCTTTATATTGCATGCGGCGATGAAGATGGTCTTCTGCCTGCAAACCAGAAATTTGTCGATCATCTGAATGCACAGAATGTACCTAACACCTTTGAAATCGGACCCGGCGCACACGAATGGGATTTCTGGGACACCTACATTCTTAAAGCAATCGAATGGCTTCCAATTCCTCCTTGCAGACCTGGAATCAGTAGCGGTCATGTTACCAAAACCGGATCCACAAAATTCGATTAAAACGACCTGATGGAGATGATATTGTTATGGCAACAAAACACACCATTCGTGATGTTGCCCTTCATGCCGGAGTTTCCACCGCAACCGTGAGTCACGTATTAAACAACACGCGCTACGTTAGCGATGAGACACGCGAGAAGGTTCTTCGGAGCATACGCGATCTAAATTACAACCCCAATATAACGGCCAGAACGCTCAAAACCGGAAAAAAGAAGATCGTTGGCTTTATAACTCCCAATATTCGTGATGAATTCTTCTCCACTCTTACCGAAGAATGTGAGAAGGTATTAAGTGAACAGGATTTTCGTTTGCTGATTATGAATACTCGCGAAGATCCAGAGAGAGAGAAAGCCTGCCTTAACTATTTATCCAGCGGGACGGTCGACGGAATACTCCTTGCCAGCACGCTAAGGGATTACCAATCCATCGAGCAAATATTGCATGGCAGTGTTCCTGTCGTCTGCCTTGATCGATATCCGATCGATTGTTCCAGTGATATTGTAAGGGTAAACACGGATGACGCATTGTCTCAGGGACTTGCAGAACTGATCGCTCAGGGCTGCAAAAAAATCGCATTTTTTGACGTACACGAATATATTTCCACCAGCGTTGAGCGACGTAAGACTTATCTGTCCATGATGAAAGCGAACGGATTGGAAAGTTTTCTGATTCCGTTATCCGACATGACAAATACCATCATTGACTCCTATATGAACGACATCGTACAGCAACATTTCGATGCGATTGTAACTCCGAATAACTTTTCTACAATCGGAGCTCTTAACTACATGCTTGCAAATCACATTATTGTTGGAGAGGATCTTCAGTTGGTAGCTTTTCAGGACACCGCGAGTCCGTATGTCTTGCTTCACAATGCTTATGTTGTTAAGCAACCAACACAGCAAATGGGAAGAGATGCTGCCGCTGCTCTGCTTCATCGCATCGCAAAGCCGGATATGCCGATCACCGTGCGAGAACTCATTGCAACCTTTGAATATCGCACATGACCTCTCCCTACTGATTCCTTTTTCTTGCAAACAAAGGCGTCTGCGTGCTCCCGTTATATCCGGCAGCACGCAGACGCCTACATTTTTTGACACGCCCCTCAGAAAAAAGTTTACCCCGCCGCGCCGTATACGAGATTCGGCAGGAGCAGCACCGCATCCGGGAAG
>CAVAUJ010000025.1:20556-33539 GCA_963591995.1 Succinivibrio sp. | reverse complement strand
TTGAATTCTTCTCCTCTTCGGCATTCCGAGACAACCGAAACCACTGCATTCTGATCCGGAAGAACCATCGAAATCTGGCAGTATTTCCCGTCCGCGCGGTACGAATTGTACTCTCCGCGCCAGAAAAGGTACCCATATTCCGGACTGTCTGCCGCCCTTGTACTCTCCTCAATCCACTTTTGAGACAGCAGCTGTCTGCCGTTCCACTTTCCCTTGTCCCGATAGAACAGGCCAAACCTGTGAAGCTCGGAAAGCGTCAGAAACAGACCGCCCGCCCCAAAGCTCCTGCCGAGAGGATCCGTCTCCCACGTAGGACGCTTGATTTCAAGAGGGTCAAACAGTCGCGGCGTCAGATAGGACACCAGATCACAGCCTGACCTTCTCTGCACCAGGATCCCTGCCAAATACGGACCGACATTATTATAAACAAAATGCGTACCCGGCTTGTATGCAAACGGGATGGCAAGAGACATCTTCACCCATTCATCTTCCTGATAAAGCGGCCGCTGCTCCCCCATCAAATGAGCCTGCTCCTGCCCAAGGCACATCGTAAGCAGATCCCGCACCGTCGCCAGCTGCAGATTCTCATCCACCACCTCCGGCAGATCCTCCCGGAAAGCCTCTGTCAGCTTCTCATCCAAAGACAGCAGTCCCTCCTGAATCGCGAAGCCAACTGCGCACGAGGTAAAGCTCTTCGTCGCAGAATATACATTCCTGCGGCATTCCGGCTCATAGTGCCATTCCCCGACAAGCTCATCGTCCTTCGTAACCCTGATGCCAAGAACCCGCAGTTCCCTTGCCGCTTCCGCAAAACGAGTTAAATCCATGTGTGCTCTCCCCTTTCTGCTCTCCCCTTACGTTGGGCCCTTTTCTTAATGATCGTCAGCCCAGTGTCTTATTGGACAGGTGCAATACGCGGTCCTTGATCTCCTGGGTGCGGCCCTGGTTCCAGAACTGGGTTCCGATGTAGCCGCAGGTACGCCGCGCCACGCTCATCTTCGTCTGGTCGCGGTTGCCGCAGTTCGGGCACTCCCAGACGAGCTTTCCGTTCTCATCCTCCACGATGCGGATCTCGCCGTCGTAGCCGCACACCTCGCAATAGTCCGATTTGGTGTTGAGCTCGGCATACATGATGTTGTCGTAGATGTATTGCATCACCGCCAGAACCGCCGGGATGTTGTTCTGCATGTTGGGCACCTCGACGTAGCTGATGGCGCCGCCCGGCGAGAGGCGCTGGAACTCCGCCTCGAAATGGAGCTTGGTGAAGGCATCGATGTTCTCCCGGACGTTGACATGGTAGCTGTTGGTGATGTAGTTGTGATCCGTCACGTCCTTGATGATGCCGAAGCGCTTCTGCAGACATTTGGCGAACTTGTAGGTGGTGGACTCCATCGGCGTTCCGTAGAGCGAATAGCTGATGTTCTCCGCCTTCCGCCACTCGCTGCACTTATCGTTCAGGTGCTGCATCACGCGAAGAGAGAACTCCTTCCCCTTCGGATCCGTATGGGAGACGCCCAGCATCCGCATGCACATCTCATACAGGCCGGCATAGCCGAGGCTGATGGTCGAATAATTGTTGTAGAGGAGACGGTCGATCTTCTCGCCCTTCCGGAGCCTTGCCAGCGCCCCGTACTGCCACAGGATCGGCGCCACGTCCGAAACGGTCCCCAGGAGCCGCTCGTGGCGGCAGCGAAGCGCCCGGTGACAGAGCTCGAGCCTCTCATCAAAGATTCTCCAGAACGCATCCATATCCCCGTAGGAGGAGCACGCAACGTCCACCAGATTGATCGTGACGACCCCCTGGTTGAACCGGCCGTAATATTTATGCTGTCCGTTCTCGCCGAGGCCCTCGGTGTCCGGCGTCAGGAAGGAGCGGCAGCCCATGCACGGATAGACATCGCCGTTCTTGTACTCCCGCATCATTTTCGCCGAGATGTAGTCGGGCACCATGCGCTTGGCCGTGCACCTCGCCGCGAGCTCCGTCAGCGCATAGTACGGCGAGTCCGGATGAATGTTGTCCTCGTCCAGAACATAAATCAGCTTCGGGAAGGCCGGTGTAATCCAGACACCCTTCTCGTTCTTTACGCCCTGCATTCTCTGCACCAGCACCTCGCGGATGATGCGGGCCAGATCGTCTCTCGTCTGTCCCTCCGGCACCTCGTCCAGATACATGAACATGGTCACGAAGGGCGCCTGGCCGTTGCACGTCATGAGCGTGATCAGCTGGTACTGGATCGTCTGGATGCCGGAGCGGATCTCGTCGCTGAGGCGGTTCTCCACAATCTTGCGGATGATGTCCTCGTCCGGGGTCTCTCCCGTCATCTCCCGCTCCTCCAGCACCTGTCTGGTCAGCTTCCTGCGCGAGATGTCCACGAAGGGTGCCAGGTGCGAAAGGGTAAAGGACTGTCCGCCGTACTGGTTGGAGGCCACCTGGGCCACGATCTGCGTTGTCACGTTGCAGGCCGTGAAGAAGCTGTGCGGCTTCTCGATCAGCGTCTCGCTGATCACCGTGCCGTTCTGCAGCATGTCCTCCAGATTGATCAGATCGCAGTTGTGCTCCTTCTGCGCGTAATAATCGGAATCGTGGAAATGGATGATGCCCTCCTCATGGGCCTTCACGATGTCCTCCGGCAGCAGCACCCGCTTCGTGAGGTCCTTGGACACCTCACCTGCCATATAATCGCGCTGGGTGGAATTGATGACCGGGTTCTTGTTGGAGTTCTCCTGCTTGACCTCCTCGTTCTGCTGGTTGATCAAGGCCAGGATTCCGTTGTCGGTCGTATTGGACTTGCGGGAAATCTCTCTCTTATAACGGTAGCGGACATATTTCTGCGCGACCTCATAGCCCCGCATTTCCATGATGCCGGTTTCCACCATGTCCTGAATGTCCTCCACGCTGACGGCGTGCGGCGAGTTCTGCACCTTTTTGGCAATGTTGTCGGCCACCGCATTGATCTGGTAGTCGTTCATCTGGTAGATGCCGCCGACCTCCGCATTGGCCTTCCGGATGGCATTGATGATCTTCTCAATGTTGAAATCCACCTCCTGCCCGTTGCGCTTGATGACGTTGGTCCTGACGGTGATGTCCGCTCCGTTTCCTGCTGTGCCCATAGTTTCCCCCTGTTTTTCCGGTTATTTATAAAATCTTCTGACAAATACGCTTATATTTTAAACTTGCTGCAATCGTCCGAATACTAAATATAGACTTGTCTGCCGTACCGCTATACAAGATATGGTGTGTTGTCGCGCTCTACTAGCATATCACACTCTTCCCGAAATACCAGTGTCCAAGCCGCAGAAAAATAGACTAAAAACCGCAGAAAGATTTGTCATAACTGTTCATGGACATTTCGGCGGATGCGAAATCCGCATGGACCCGGTATAATCAATCCGTTGTCATTGTCGCAACCACAAGGAGTGATTTGCATGTCTTCTGAAATGAACCCTATCCCCTCCGGCGGCGCTTCCCCGGATGAAACATGCTCCGGTGAGACGCTCCCTCTTGAGCTCTCCGCCGCCGAGCTGGACGCGCTCCCGCCGGAGGCTTATCTTCTGGTGGACACCCGGGAGAAGGAGGAATACGAGCACGGCTTTATCCCGGGCTGTGTCCTGTTCTCCCCGCAGGAGGTGCGCCGCTATGCCGACGGGCGCACGCTGACGCCGTTTGCTCCCGGCAAACGCATTGTCCTCTATTGCAAATACGGCACCGTCACCAGAGAGCTGGCGGAGGAGCTGCAGGCAAAGGGCTTTCCCGCCCAGAGCCTTGCCGGCGGATACGGCGCCTGGGCACTCTACGCCATCCGCAGACAGGCGCAGAACGAGACCCTTCGCGCGCAGATTGAGCTCTCTCTTCAGAAGGGCCGCTTTCATAAGGATCTCCTCAATCCCTTTGCCCGGGCCATCCTCAAATACGATCTGATTCAGAACGGCGACCGCATTGCCGTCTGCATCTCCGGCGGCAAGGATTCCATGGTCATGGCCAAGCTCTTTCAAGAGTTCCGGCAGCACGGCCAGTTCCGCTTTGACCTCACGTTCCTGTGCATGGATCCGGGATACAACGAGGCCAACCGGCGGATCATCGAGAGCAATGCGGCGCTTCTGGGGATTCCTCTCACCTTTTTCGAGACGAACATCTTCGATACGGTGTACAACATCCGCTCCTCCCCCTGCTATCTCTGCGCCCGGATGCGCCGCGGTCATCTGTACAAGAAAGCGCAGGAGCTCGGCTGCAATAAGATCGCGCTCGGGCACCATTTCGACGATGTCATCGAAACCGCACTCATGGGCATGCTCTATTCCGGTCAGTGGGAGGCCATGCTGCCGAAGGTGGCGAGCACGAACTATGACGACATGCAGCTGATCCGGCCACTGTATTTCATCCGCGAGGAGGACATCAAGGCCTGGCGCGACCGCAACCATCTGCATTTCATCCAATGTGCCTGTCATTTCACCGACACCTGCACCACCTGTGCCGTCCTCCCGGGCGAAGCCGGCGGCGCCTCCCGCACCGGCCACAAGCGCGCCGAGACCAAGCGGATCATTGCCGAGCTCAAAAAGAGCAACCCCGGTCTTGAGACTAACATCTTCCACGCGACGGAGAATGTCTGTCTCGACAAGCTCCTCGGCTATAAGAAGGACGGCGTCCGCCACAGCTTCCTCGAGCGCTACGAGAGCAGGGACGACAGGGATCCTCTCCGCTGATCCGCCGCCCGCAAGACCGACAAAAGATCCCCGGCTCCTGCCGTGTATTTCACGACAGGAGCCGGGGATCTTTATGTAGCTTCAATAAATGCGCTCAATGACTGCGTCTGCGGTAAAGCACAAAGCCTCCCGCTGCGCCGGCGCCGGTAATCGCCATCAGCGACAGCCACAGGAGCAGGTTGCCCGCATCGCCCGTGCCTGCGCCGCGTCCCGTGAGATTCTGGTTCTGTGCGGGCGCCGCCGCGGAGGTATCCGTCGCAGCGACGATCTGTGCCTCCGGTGTGTGCGTGTTCACGATGACCCACGCATTCACGGCATTCTTTGTAATGGTCTTCGTGTAGCCATCCGCCACATTCAGCTCATCCACCGTCCAGCTCGACTGTGCATCCAGATAATCCCAGCGGTACCACCAGGAATTCTCCTCGCTCAGCGTCACCGGATTCCCATAGGCCTCACCGTTGCAATAGAGCTGTACCGTGACGCTTGCCGGACGGATGCCGTCCCGGTTGTCGCCGTCCTGCCACACCTTGCCGACGGCAACATTCGTCGTGTTCACGATGGGCGCTGCCTGTTCGGTCGACGGCTCTACGTAGGTCTTCTTCTCCTCGGTCTTCTTCTCCTCCGACGGCGTTGTCCCCTTCTTCTCGGTGTACTCCTTGGTGTCTCCGCAATACCGGCAGACTCTCCGAACCTTCCGGACACCGTTTACCCAGCCATCGTCCGGTGCGTCGCCTGCATCCATCCATTCTCCGTTGATCTCGTACTGATAATCGAAGGCATCGTCCTTGTAGCCGTCGGTGTACTGCAGCTTGTTCCCCTCTGCCTTCCCATCAAAATAACCGCCCTGTCCGGCAAGGTCCTGGTCATGATCGCCGACGCGTTCTCCGTTCTCCCAGACCTTCGTCCCGCTGATGAAGACAACCGTGCGTCCGGTGTTCTCACCCTCTTCATCAAAGCCGAACAGACGAGAGCAGGTGATCTTGTTCGCAGCTACGCCGGATACCTTTCCATCCTCCGTAACATCATCATTGATCTTGTTGTCGCCGGTGATGTTGATGATGTACCGGCAATCCCTCATGTTGCTGTCGTTGATTTTCAGGACCGTTTTGTTCTGCTTGCCGGTGTTGTTAACCGTACAATTGTTAAAGTTGACGATGATTTCGTGCTTGCCTGCATCATAATCCGCGTAGACATTGATGACCTTGCCGGTTGAATGAAAGGTGCAGCTGTCAAAGGTCATTTCCGGGGAGCTGTAGGTCCAGATTGCATAATCTCCCTCCGGACAATTGAAAGTGGTATCCCGGAAGGTCGCCGAGGTATAGCCCCAATAGAAGGTCTTCCCCTCGATGACACACTTCTCCACCACGGTATGATCGGTTCCTGCAAAGCCGAGATAATCATTGCTTCCGCTCTGAAGCGTCATGTTCCGGAAGGTCACTGTCTCCTTATACTCTGTGCCACGGACATCGAAGCTGTAATCGCTGTTGTACTCCGTTCCGTACTTGGCAGGATCCGGCACCTTCGGTCCGATCAGCCAGGTCGTTTTCCCTACCCCGGCTCCGACAAAGGTCAGATCCTTGTTCTTGACATCCGCACCTGTGTTATAAAGCGTATAGGTTCCGCTGCCCAGCATGATGGTATCGCCGCTTTCCGCTTCATCAACAGCTTCCTTCAGCGAATCATAAGACTTACCCGTCCTGACATTTTGTACCTTCTGGTTTCCGCTCTTCAGGTCTCCGCTCTTTGGCTTATTCTCGTCCTGGCTGCTGTCATCCTTTGCTGCAGGCTTTACGGAAACGGTGACGGTCGGCAGCGTGACGCCCTCCGCCAGCGTATAGTTATTCTCCGCCTCCGCGGTCAGTGCCGCCCGGAAGGTATAGTCGATGGCGCTATCCGTGCTGTTCTCCGCCGCATAGTCCTCACAGCTCCAGGTGACGGACAGCTCTGCCGACTTTTCCTGGCTTTCTGCCTCGGTGTACGTTCCTGTTACCGTCGCCGGAAGCTGCTTTGCCGCATCCTCTACGCTCGTCCCGGATTCCACCTCGTACGACGCCGTCTCCAGTGCGGTCAGGCTAGTAATCGTGATCTTCTCCACCTCATCCGCGTACGACGGAATGACGGTGCAAAGGAACAGAACCATGACCAGCAGCATTCCCAGAATGCCCCTGCCTGCGTTCTTTCCAACGCCTTTTCCTTTCATTCTTCATCCTCCCCTTTCTGTGCATCCGCAGCGCCACCGGCGGTCGTTAAGAATGCCATTCGCGGTTCTGCAGTGCTCTCTTGTAATTATAAAATTATCGTAAACAAATCCCATTCTAGCCGTCTTACCCCCCCGGTCAACACAGGTCCCCGGGCAAAAATAAGTTTTTTCATGTTCTTGTCAGTTTTTGAGCGCTGTTATGATATTTTCAAATTGTCTCCACAGGTGCCGATTACATCAAAATCAGCGGCTGCACATCGGTGTGAGCTTGCTCGCACCGACACACAGCCGCTGTCCGGATTTTTTTACAATATAAGGTATGAAAATTGACGTACTACCCTGCCAGCTCCGGGCGCTTGCCGGTGTAGAGCTGGTAATACCGCCCCTTCTGCTCGATGAGCTCGTCGTGATTGCCCCGCTCCACGATGCGTCCCTGCTCCAGCACCAGGATCAGATCCGCGTTGCGGATGGTGGACAGCCGGTGGGCAATGACAAAGGTGGTACGTCCCTTCATCAGGCGATCCATGCCGTCCTGTACGATTTTCTCCGTTCTCGTATCGATGGAGCTGGTCGCCTCATCGAGAATGAGCACCGGCGGATCTGCAATGGCGGCCCTTGCGATGGCAAGGAGCTGCCGCTGTCCCTGGGAAAGGTTGGCGCCGTCCCCCTTGAGCACCGTGTCGTAGCCGTCGGGAAGTCTGCGGATGAAGCCGTCTGCGTTGGCAAGGCATGCCGCCGCCTTCACCTCCTCATCGGTGGCATCGAGTCTTCCGTAGCGGATGTTCTCCATGACCGTCCCTGTGAAGAGGTGCGTATCCTGCAGCACCATGCCAAGGGAGCGGCGCAGATCCTTCTTGGCAATCTTGCTGATGTTGATGTGATCGTAGCGGATCTTGCCGTCCTGAATGTCGTAGAACCGATTGATCAGGTTCGTGATCGTCGTCTTGCCGGCGCCGGTGGAGCCGACCAGAGCGACCTTCTGTCCGGGCTGCGCATGCAGCTCGATGTCATGCAGCACCATCTTCTCATCGCTGTAGCCGAAATCCACACCGCCGAAGGTCACGTCTCCCTGCAACGGAACATAGGTGACCGAGCCGCCGGCCTGATGCACGTGCTTCCATGCCCACTGTCCTGTCCGCTCTTTGCATTCCGTGATCTCATAGCGGGCTGCCAGAGCTTCCTCCATGGCCGCCGAGGCACCGTCCGCCGCCGCATCCGCCAGCTCATCGGCGTTTACCGGCGTATCCGGCGCATCCTCTTTTCTCCGGATGTGCGCATTGACCAGCGTCACATAGCCCTCGTCCTCCTCCGGCTTCTCGTCCAGAAGAGCGAAAATACGCTCTGCGCCGGCCAGGGCCATGATGATGGAGTTGAACTGCATGGCCACCTGGTTGATCGGCATGTTGAAGCTCTTGTTGAACGTGAGGAAGGAGGCCAGTGCGCCGACGGTAAAGCCGACATTCTCGTTGATGGCAAGGAGGCATCCGACCACCGCGCAGAGCACATAGGAGGCATTGCCCAGCTGCGTGCTGATGGGGCCCATGATGCCGGAATATGCCTCCGCCTTGTAGGACACCTCATTCAATGCTTCGTTCAGCTCATCGAACTTCTTGGTGGTCTCTTCCTCATGGCAGAACACCTTCACCACCTTCTGTCCCGCCATGGTCTCCTCGATGAAGCCGTTAAGGGCACCCAGACCCTTCTGGCGCGCGGTGAAGTTCCGGGCGGAAACCCGGGTCGCCAGCGAGGAGAAGAACAACATCACCCCTACCATGACGCAGGTCAGAATCGTCAGCGGAACACTCAGGACGACCATCATCGCAAAAATCGACACGATGGTGATGGCGCTGTTCATCAGCTGCGGAATGCTCTGGCTGATCATCTGACGGAGCGTATCGATGTCGTTGGTATAGATGGACATGATGTCCCCGTGCGCGTTGGTGTCAAAATATTTGATCGGCAGCTTCTCCATGTGATCAAAGAGCTGATCCCGCAGGGTGCGCAGGGTGCCCTGCGTCACATACACCATGAGCCTGGCCTGTACCAGAGCAGCCAGAACGCCGATGCCGTAGTAGACGGCGACGTGCAGAATGGCCCCGGCCAAAGGGCCGTAGTCCGGATTCTCCTGCCCCATCATGGGGGTAATGTAACGATCAATCAATGTCTTGGTGAACATGGTGCCGCGCACGCTGGCGAGCACCGTTGCCACGATGCAGATCAGCACCAGCAGCATCTGTATTCCGTAATTGCGGAAGAGAATTCCCAGAAGGCGCCGGAGAATTTTCCCCGGATTCTCCACCTTCTGTCTGGGCGTTCCGCGTCTGGGACCGCGTCCCGGTCCTCCAATCTTTCTGCTTTCCTGAGCCATTCCACTACCTCTTCGTATCTGTGTCTATGTTGTGCTCCTGCTGCCCTTCTCAATCCTTCGGGTCGAAATCCGCATCCGCCGCAGCCCCGTTCTGGGACTCGTAGACCTCGCGGTAAATCTCGTTCCCTGCCAGCAGCTCCTCATGCGTGCCGATGCCGTCGATGCATCCGTCGTTCATGACAATGATGCGGTCGCACTCCTGCACCGAGGAAATTCTCTGGGCAATCACCAGCTTCGTGGTGCTGGGCATGAACCTGCCGAGCCCTTCGCGGATTCTGCGGTCCGTTGCCGTGTCCACGGCGCTGGTGGAATCGTCGAAGATCAGAACCTTCGGATTCTTCAAAAGCGCCCGGGCGATGCAGAGGCGCTGCTTCTGTCCGCCGGAAACGTTGGAGCCGCCCTGCTCGATATGGGTATGGTAGCCCTCCGGGAATTTCTCAATGAATTCATCGGCACAGGCAATCTCGCAGGCTTTCCGGCATTCCTCCTCGGTCGCCTCCTTATTGCCCCACCGCAGGTTGTCCAGAATGGAGCCGGAGAACAGGACGTTTTTCTGCAGAACAACGGACACCTTGTTGCGCAGCGTATCCATGTCGTAGTCGCGGACATCGACGCCGCCCACCAGAATTCTGCCCTCCGTCACATCGTACAGACGACTGATGAGGTTCACCAGGCTGGATTTGGCAGAGCCCGTTCCGCCGATGATGCCGATGGTCTCGCCGGACCGGATGCTCAGATTGATGTCCTTGAGTACCCTCTCCTTCGAATCCTTGTTGTAGGAAAAGCTGACATGATCGAATACGATGCTGCCGTCCGCAACCTCCGTCACCGGATTCTCGGGGTTTGTCAGCGTGGATTCCTCGTCGATGACCTCGGCAATTCGTCTGCAGCTCGCCTCGGACATGGTCACCATGACGAAGATCATTGCCAGGAACATCAGGCTGTTCAGGATGTTCATGCAATAGGTCAGAAGGCTCATGAGCTGACCGGTTGTCAGGCTCTCCGCGATTACCATGTGTCCGCCGATCCAGCTGATCAACAGGATGCAGGTGTAGACCACGGCGCTCATCAGGGGCGAGGTCCAGGACACCTTCAATTCCGCCTGTACGAACATGAGATAAATGTTGGCCGCCGCCTTCTGGAATCTTGTGATCTCGTAGTCCTCACGCACATAGGCCTTGACCACGCGGATCGCCGATACGTTTTCCTGCACGCTCTCGTTCAGATCGTCGTATCGTTCGAATACCTTCTGGAAATAGCTGGTCGCACTCTTCATGATGAAGAAGAGGAGAACCGCCAGAATAAGGACCGCAACCAGGTAGATGCTGGCCAGCGCGGGGCTGATGATAAAGGACATGCACATGGCAACCACCAGCATCGCCGGCGCGCGCATGGCCATGCGGATCAGCATCTGAAACGCGTTCTGCACGTTGGTCACATCCGTGGTCAGCCTCGTCACCAGACTGGACGGGCTGAAGCGGTCGATGTTGGCAAAGGAGAAGTTCTGAATGTTGTCGAACATCGCCTTCCGCAGATTTTTGGCAAAGCCGGAGCCCGCCTTTGCCCCCGTGAAAGCACCGGCACAGCCGCAGAACAGGCCGAAAACCGCAACCGCCAGCATGAGCACGCCGGTGCTGCGCACGTAGGCGACATTCCCCTGCGAGACCCCCTTGTCCACGAGGGCTCCCATCAGGATGGGGATGACCATCTCCGCCACAACCTCGCCGAGCATGCACCAGGGCGTGAGCAGCGCCAGCCCCTTGTAGCTCCCCAGCTGCGCCGCCAGTGACTTCGCCGTGCCGGCTTTTTTCCTTAAATTTCTTCCCTTCATACTTCCTACCTCTTATGTGCAATCATCTCTTTTGCAATCATCTCTTATTTCCAGAACGATTCGTCCTGCATGTTGTCATAGATCTTCGTCAGCAGGCGGTTCAGCGTTCTCTGCTCCTCCTCGGACAGGTTGCTGACAATGAGACGGTCATTGCGATCCCTCCGCTCTCTTGTCTGCAGCATGATCTCCTCCGCCTTTTCCGTCAGGACGATGCAGCGCTTCCTTCGGTTGGCAGGATTCACCGTCCGCTTCACCAGCCCCTTCTCCTCCATCCGGTTGAGCAGGCCGATGATCGTCGGGTGCGCCACCTGCAGCGCATCGCAGATTTCCTGCTGGCTCACCTCGTGGTCCCGGTTCTTGGTCAGATAGAACAGAATCTCATTCTGGGAAAAGGTCAGCCCGTTGCGCTTCATATCCTCGTTCATTCTCGCCTTGAACATTTCGTTGATCCGCTTGAATTTATAGCCGAGCGGCGCCTTTTCAAAGCTTCTTTCGCATTTATCGCATTTATCGCATTTGCTCTCCACGCTTCCTCCTCTTCTCTCTCGTTTTTATGTAGCATGCTACATATTATGTGTAGCATGCTACATAAAGTCAAGCCGTGAATTTCTGTCTTTTCCATAAAATCCAAAGGCAGAGCGTCATCTCTTGACTTGAAGTGAGCTCTATGGCGTATAGTGGATACAGAAACAGAACATCAGAATACAGGAGGTTGTGATGGATCGAATCAAGAAGAATTTCGGCTTCGGCTTTATGCGTCTTCCCATGAAGGACGGGGAGATCGACTGCGAACAGACCTGTGAGATGGTGGATGCCTTTCTGGATGCGGGCTTCAATTATTTTGACACCGCGCACGGGTATATTCAGGAGCGGAGTGAAACGGCACTGCGGGAGTGTCTGGTGAAGCGTTATCCCAGAGATCGCTACATTCTCACGGATAAGCTCACAGCCAGCTATTTTCAGACGGAGGCGGACATCCGCCCGTTCTTCCGGTCCCAGCTCGAGGCCTGCGGCGTGGAATATCTGGACTTCTATCTCATGCACGCCCAGGGCGCCGGGAATTACGGGCATTACAAGGAATGCCGTGCCTATGAGACCGCCTTTGCCCTCAAGGCCGAGGGCAAAATCCGCCACGTCGGCATTTCCTTCCATGATAAGGCTGAGGTGCTGGAGCAGATTCTGACGGATTATCCGGAAATCGAAGTGGTACAGATTCAGTTCAACTACGTGGATTACGAGGATCCCGCCGTGCAAAGCCGCCGGTGCTACGAGGTCTGCCGCAAATACAACAAGCCGGTCATCATCATGGAGCCTGTAAAGGGCGGGAATCTTGTCAATCTGCCGATGCCCGCCGACAAGGTGCTCCGGGACTTAAACGGCGGGAGCAATGCCAGCTACGCCATTCGCTTCGCCGCCGGCTTCCCGGGCGTTATGATGGTCCTCTCCGGCATGAGCAATATGGAGCAGATGCAGGACAACATCGGCTTCATGAAGGATTTTCGTCCGCTGGATGAGAAGGAGCAGGCCGCCGTTCGAAGGGTGCAGGAGATTTTCGCGAGCAAGGATCTCATCCCCTGCACCGCCTGCCGCTATTGCACCGACGGATGTCCCCGGCACATTTCCATTCCGGATCTCTTCGCCATCATGAATACCAAGCAGATCCATCATGACTGGAATGCCGACTATTACTATGAGGAGGTCCACACCGCCCCCGGCCGCAGAGCCTCCGATTGCATCAAATGCGGCAAATGTGAGAAGGTCTGTCCGCAGCATCTGCCCATCCGCAAGCTCCTCGAGGATGTCGCGAAGGAATTCGAGCACGCATAGAACTTCCTCGTCAGGAATGCCTCGCCGGGAAGCGCCTTTTCGGGGGCTTCCCGGTC
>CAVAUJ010000025.1:8097-20527 GCA_963591995.1 Succinivibrio sp. | reverse complement strand
ATTACGGTCATTATCTGTGCGGCTTCCTCAGAATTGCACGCCTGCCGCGGTGAGCACCAGCCCCCAGGCAACGCCCAGCACGTAGAGGAGCGCCGTCACCTGCAGGTTTTCCTTCAGGTGGTGCGAATTGGTGCGGTAGAGGACCAGAAGGCCGACGCCGGAGCTCACCAGGAGTCCCGACAGCATCTGTCCCGCTTCCATGAGACCGTCCAGATACAGCTGCGAGAGCATCACGGAGGATGCGCAGTTCGGGATCAGGCCGACCAGACAGGACAGGAAGACCCCGGCGGTCGGATGTCCCGTCAGAAGGCCGCGGACCGCCTCCTCCCCGAAGCCCTCGACCACCAATGTCAGGACGAGCGTAATGAGGAACACGAAGACGGTGATGTGCAAGGTGTGCACGAGGGCAGATGCCCAGATGCTGCCCTCCTCTTCTTCACAGCCGCAATGCTCCTGCTCGCACAGATCGTGGATATGGTGCTCTCCCCGCAGGGTGCGGACATGATGGAGGATGAAGTCTGCCGCCATTCCGGTCACAACGGCAATTCCGGCCTTGGTGGCCAGGATCTTCACCATCTGCAGCATCGGCATCTTGGCCGAGATGAACAGGGGCAGCATCTCATCCGAGGTGGACAGAAAGACCGCAAGGAGCGTCCCCAGAGAGATGACGCCGCCGGAGAAAAGGCTCGCAGCTGCCGCCGAGAAGCCGCATTGCGGCACAATGCCGACGAGGCCGCCCAGCACCGGTCCGAAGGGGCCGACGTTCTCCCTGCGGATCAGCTCCTGCGACTTCTCCTCGGTATGCCGTTCCAGGGCCTCCATCACCAGGTAGGTGACAAAGAGAAACGGAATCAGTTTCAGGGTATCCATAACGGCATCCGCGAGGGATTCCACTATCACTTCCATAATGTTCATTTAACGTTCATTCACTTTCTGTTCGTCTGTTCCTGCTGCCGCAAATGTCCGGGCGCCGGTCCTGCTGCTGCGCCCACTTCCGGAATTGCTCCTGCACCTGCCCAAAGCCCCGCACCGCCGGTGTGACTTCCGGCATTGCCGGGTGCTCTCCGATCCGCTTTTCCATCCAGACCATGTCATACCAGCGCTCGAATTTATACGCGCATTGTTCGAAGCGTCCTGCCATCCGATATCCCAGATGTCCGTGAAATCCGATGCTGTTGTCCGTAAGATACGGGTCTCTTCCCCGCGGAGCCGCAATGCACGCCTCCGCATTGCGAACCCCCTGCAGCTGCAGCGCCTTCTCCAGCGCGGCATATAGCTCTCTTCCGATCCCCTTCCCGTGAATGTCCTGCCGCACATAGATGGAGGTCTCCGCCGCCCAGCGGTAGGCCGCTCTCTTCTGAAAGGCTCCTGCATAGGCGTAGCCCCGGATCACGCCCTCTTGCTCCTCCACCAGATACGGATAGAACTGCAGGGTGTTCCGGATTCTCTCCCGGAATTCCGCCTCGGAGGGGCAGGTATATTCAAAGGTGATGGCTGTGTTCTCCACATAAGGACGGTAGATCTCCAGAAGCTCTGCCGCGTCCTCTTCCGATGCAATACGAATCATTTCCGGATTCCTTTTCGTTCGCAAAATAACCGGCCCACTAACGCAGGACTTGTTAGTCAGGCCGGTTATTTAATAATCGATGTACCGGGTCAGCGGAGCCGGTTTCTCAATGCTGCAGCGGGCTCTTGCGGTGGATGATATCGTCCCTTGCGGGGCCGTTGGATACCATGGTGATCGGATATCCCAGCTGCTCCTCGATGAAGTTCACGTAATCCTGTGCCTCCTTCGGCAGCTCCTCGAAATGCCGGATGCCGCGGATATCGCACTTCCAGCCGGGCATGATCCTGTATACCGGCTTGCACCGCGCCAAATCCTTCGTCACCGGGAATTCCGTGATCTCCTTCCCGTCCAGCTCATAGGCAACGCACACCGGAATCTCATCCAGATAGCCAAGGTCATCCAGCACGGTGAAGGCAACATCGGTGCAGCCCTGCAGGCGGCAGCCGTATCTGGATGCCACGCAGTCGTACCAGCCGACCCGTCTCGGACGTCCCGTCGTCGCACCGTACTCGCCGCCGTCGCCGCCGTGGTTGCGCAGCGTCACAGCCTCCTCTCCGAACACCTCGGAGACGAACTCCCCGGCACCTACGGCAGAGGAATAGGCCTTGGACACAACGACAATCTGCCGGATTTCATAAGGCGGAATGCCTGCGCCGATGGCGCCGTAGCCGGCAAGCGGGGAGGACGAGGTCACCATCGGATAAATTCCGTGGTCCGGGTCCTTCATGGTGCCCAGCTGCCCCTCCAGGAGCACGGTTTTCTCTTCCTTTAATGCCTTCTCCAGATACAGGGAAACATTTCCGAGATAAGGCTTTACCTTATCCCGGCGCTCCTTGATCCACTGCAGCAGGCCTTCCTGATCCAGCGGCTCGGTGTGGTAGAGATGCACCAGCAGGGCATCCTTTATCTCGGCAATGCGGGCAATCTTCTCCCGCAGGACCTCGTCCTCCTGATAGAACTCGTTGATCTGCCACCCGATCTTGGCAAACTTATCGGAATAGAAGGGCGCAATGCCCGACTTGGTGGAGCCAAAGCTCTTGCCGGCCAGTCTCGCCTCCTCCAGCGTGTCAAAGGCAATGTGGTACGGCATCAGGACCTGCACCCTGTCCGACACCATCAGCTGCGGATGCGGCACCCCCTTGGACTCGATGTCCGCCAGCTCACCGACGAACTTGTCGATGTCAAAGGCGACGCCGTTTCCGATGATGTTCATGATGTTCGAATGGAAGACGCCGGACGGCATCAGATGCAGCGCGAACTTACCGTATGAATTGACGATGGTGTGTCCCGCATTGGCTCCGCCCTGAAAACGGATCACCACGTCCGCGGAATCCGCCAGCGTATCCGTGATCTTTCCTTTTCCTTCGTCGCCCCAATTCGCACCAACAACCGCTTTGACCATAGCATCCTCCTTCACAAAAGGTGTCCTGCTGTGTCCGTCCGCTGCAGATCGGCTCCGCCGAGCTCTCCCTTCGCGGACGAACCGTATCGGTATCTTTATTGCAACCCGTGGTAGTATATCATACCCGCGCCGGAATGGCTCCCCCGCCGTTATACATTGATCTCGGCCGTTACGCCCAGAACCTCTTTGTTGGCCTCCAGAATGGGATGGATGACCTCCTTCAGGTATTTTTCCACCTGATGCGGTGCGCAGCCCACGAATTTATGCGGATCGATGTACCGGTTCAGCTCCTCCCTTGTCTTGTGGAAGCGCGCATCCCCGGCAATCAGATCCAGCAGGTTGTTGTCCAGTCCTTCCTCCTTGACGCGGCGTCCGGCCTGCATGGAGAGCTCGCGGATGGCTTCGTGGTATTCCTGACGATCGCCTCCCAGCTTCACCTCGTCCATCATGATGTTCTCCGTCGCCATGAAGGGCAGCTCCGCCGCAAGGTGCTTCTCAATCACCTTCGGATATACCTTCAGTCCGTCCGTCACGTTGATGCACAGATCCAGGATGCCGTCAATGGCAAGGAAGCCCTCCGGAACCGAGAGGCGCTTGTTGGCGGAATCGTCCAGGGTTCTCTCAAACCACTGCGTCCCGGAGGTAATGGCGGGGTTCAATACATCCACCATCACATAGCGGGAAAGGGAGCAGATTCTCTCCGAGCGCATGGGATTTCTCTTATATGCCATGGCAGACGAGCCGATCTGCGTCTTCTCAAAGGGCTCCTCCACCTCCTTCAGATGCTGCAGGAGCCGAATGTCCGTCGCCATTTTCATGGCGGAGGCCGCGATGCCGCCGAGTGTATTCAGAACGAAGGTGTCCACCTTCCGGGAATAGGTCTGCCCGGATACCGGATAGCAGGCGGCAAAGCCCATCTTCTCCGCAATCATGGGATCCAGCCGGTCCACCTTCTCCATGTCGCCGTCGAACAGCTCCAGGAAGGATGCCTGGGTTCCCGTGGTGCCCTTGCTGCCCAGGAGCCTGAGCTGGGAGAGGGTGTGCTCTACCTCCTCCAGATCCAGCACGAACTCATTCAGCCAAAGGCTCGCCCGCTTTCCGACGGTGGTCGGCTGCGCCGGCTGGAAATGCGTAAAGCCCAGCGTCGGCTGATCCTTGTACTCCTCTGCGAATTTCGCAAGCGCGGCGATCACGTTGATCAGCTTTCTGCGGACCAGCTGCAGCGCATCCCGCATCACGATGATATCGGTGTTGTCGCCCACGTAGCAGCTGGTCGCTCCCAGATGAATGATGCCCTTTGCCTTCGGGCACTGCAGGCCGTAGGCATATACGTGGCTCATGACATCGTGGCGGACCACCTTTTCCCGTGCCGCCGCTTCCTCGTAGTTGATGTTGTCCGCATTGGCCTTGAGCTCGTCGATCTGCTCCTGCGTGATGGGAAGGCCCAGCTCTTTTTCCGTCTCGGCGAGCGCAATCCAGAGTCTCCTCCAGGTACGGAACTTCTTCTCCGGCGAGAAGATATACTGCATCTGCCTGCTGGCGTAACGTGTGGAAAGGGGACTTACGTATCTGTCTTGTGCCATATTATCCTTTCTGTGCCGCAGCCTGCCTGCGACTGTGTGAGGAGAAGTCCGAACGGGCGGATTCTCCGATGTGAGCCCGTGCAAACCCGCCTGCGGTGCCGCACGTGCCTGATCCTATGCTGTTGCTGCCTTGGTATTGCCATATCCCCCGGGAGGCCCGCCCCATGCAGGGCCTACACCGTTGCTGCCTTGGTGCTGCGGTATTCCTCCTTGAGCCGCTGAATGGTCTGGTGCAGCGCCACCTCGTAGCTCGTGCTCCTTCCCTCGCTCTGGTATTGCCGGAGCGAATCGAGCGCGAGCTTTCGCTCGGAGACATCGAACTCTGCGTTCAGCTTCTCCACGCGCTTTTCCAGCTCCAGCGATGCCTCGTAGCTCTCCGGATGCTCGGCGATGAACGAGAGATATTCCGAGCCGGAGAGCCCCAGCCGTACGCTGGAGAGATAATCCAGGTAAACCTCGCTGCTCTTTGTCAGCGCATAGGCCTTCTGAAAGCTCTCCGCTGCCGCCCGGAAGCGGAACTGTCCCGCATAAATTCTCCCCATGTCCTCGTACACTCTGGCACGGATGCGCCGTTCCGGCTCCGGCAGCTCCTCGAGCAGCTGCCGGTACTCCTCCAATGCCTCGTAGGGCTGTGCGTTCTCCTGCAGATAGACGGCCCGCGCCAGCTTCTTGCGGAAGGGCTCCAGTCCCTGCCCGGCGGAAACGATTTCCCTTGTCTGCTCTTCCTTCTCCTCCGACACAAAGCCCACGTAATGCAGGATGACGGCAACAAAGGCCGAGAGCTGCCGCTCCTTCCCCAGATAGGGACGCAGGAGTTCCGCCAGCTCCGGAAGTCCGCACTCCTCTTCAATCCAGTCGGTCAGCTTCGGATCCAGGATTTCCGTATCCAGAATCTGTGCGCTTTGCTCCAGCGAGTAGCACAGCTCCTCCATGGAATAGACATTCCGTTCAATTTTCCCGATTCGGTAGGGATGACCTGCCAGCCGCCCCGTCCCAAGGATTACTCTCGCCATATCGCCGCCTTCCAAAATGCATGCGATGCATCGGCCGCCGAAGGACGGACTCCTCCTACAGCGTCATCGTCTGCTCCCACACAAGCCCGCTGGAGGGGAAAATCTCGCCAAAGCCGAGATCCTCCATGCGTACCTGCATCTTGTCCGGTGCCGTCATCGAGAACGAGAGCCGGACTCTCGTCATCCGTCCCTCCCGCACCGGCAGCCGGTCCAGACGAATGTGGTAGGGGAGCTCCTTTCCTCCCATGATGGGCTTCAGCACGAAATCAATCTGTGCGGTCCCATCCAGAACCAGCTCCACCTCCTCATGCACCTCATACCAGTTCCGCCCCGCATCCACGGCGGGAATCCGATCCTCCCTGCCGCGGTTCAGCGCCCGGATCAGCACATTGGTCCGGAGCTTGTTCTGATCCAGAAAGAGGTATTCCTTCAGAACCTGCGGCTGCTCCAGGCGGTACATCGCGCCGTACACCGCGCCCTTGCTGAAGAGATTCTCGCCGGCGAAGGCCCGCCTTCCCCGGCACAGGAGCACGGCCGACCGCTTCATCCAGTTGCCGGCAAAGCCGTTCCCCGTCAGATAAACCGACGCGACGCGTTGTACCCCCAGCTCCTCCTTGAGAATCCCGGCGAAGGTGCGGTCTCTTTCCGCATCCGTCTCCCCCGGAAGTCCCGGATATTCCTTCTCTTCCATGCAGGAGACCACCGGTCTCGTATGCGGATTGAAGATCAGACGGCTCACCCGCAGCTTCCCGCCCGTCTCATACTCCACAAGTGCCGCGGCGCCTTCCCGCAGGGATGCCTCCTGGCTCAGCATGAAGTCATAAAAGGTTCCCGCAAAGCTCTGATAGCAGACCTTGGCCCGCAGATCCATCCGCCGCCGGATGTCCTCCAGAAGATCAATGGTGCCGGCATCCATCCGCCGCATCGTGAACATGACCGCCGACGGTTCGACCGGCAGCTTCTCATCTGCCGCCGCATCTCTGATCCTCTCGCGAAGCGCGCCGAGGCACCGTCCCAGATACAGGGCCAGCAGCGCCCTCGCCTCCCAGGTTTTCTCTCCGACCGGAATCGGCACATTCTCCATGGCAAGGGCCATCAGCCCCGGAATGTACACACACCCGGGATCGGCCGCATGAAGGGCGGCCTCGCTCCCGTGGAACCATTGCCCCGCGGAGGGCACCCAGCAAAGAGACATCGGCTGGTCGAAGCGCTCCGCATCCGGAACCTCCGAATAGGTGGCCGGCTCCTGCAGGAACCTGCCGCCCTTTTCCCATCCATAGGAAAGCTGGCAGGTATCTCCCCGAAGCTCGATACCGATCATGAACTTTTTCTCATTTGATCTGTCAAACAGCATTCCCATGGTTTCCCGTATCGATCATACACTTTCTGTGCCGCTTTGGAACAGATGCGCGGCCAGATAAGACTTCCGGCTGTACTGCTCCAGCTTCGTAAGGGCCTCGGTATCTCTGCCCATTGCCGCCAGCATGGCGATCTCATTGATGGCATCAAAGCGGTCCTCTCCGGCAGACTGATTCCTTGCGTCCTGCCCCACCGTCCCGCTCTCCACGATGTTCTTCTCCGCGGCATCATCGGTGATGTAATAGTGCATCTGCTCACCGAAAAAGAGAAGGAAGCCGGTCACATATACGCCCTCGTACATCTCCTTCATCTCTTTCGCCGCGTAGGCATCCCGCACACCTCCGCGCTCCATCGCATAGTGGTACAGCACCTTTCCTTCCGGCGCCGTCCCCGCCGGGGTCCGGTATTCCACAAGAGTTTCATCCGCAAAGGCCTGCAGCCCCGGCAGAATCCCGATGAACTGCCGGAAGAACGGAAAGACGATGTGCCGTTCCAGAAGATCGGTCAGGAACAGGTCCGTGATCTCCAGCTCCTTATCGGCAATCTCCCCGGACTGCAGCGAGCGATTCTGCAGCCAGGCAATCCGGCAGATGTCCAGCAGCGGAATGCCCTGTCTTCCGAATTCCCCGATCCATCCGAATTCCTCCGCAGACATCTCCCGCCCCTCGGTGTAATAGAAGTGCCCGCTTTGTGCCAGGACATCCGTGAGCAGCTCCGTATCCATGCCGTAGGACATGGCATCCACCAGCAGCTCCTTCCGGTCCTCTCCGTACTCGCCGGTGAAGAGAAGCTGCGTGAGCATCCGGCAGCTGAGCGCGCCCGTCGGAAGGCCGAAGCCCTCCATGGCAAGGCGGATCAGCGCCAGATCCTGCGTCGGCCCGTCCCAGAATACCGCAAGCTGATTCAGCAGCGCATCGTTGTAGCTGCCCTGCCGGAAGGCCCGGTATGCAATCTCGGAAAACTCCGCTCCGCCCTCGTTCTCCTCCAGAAGCGCCGTCACAATCCGCAGAAGCGTCTCGCCGTCTGCGTCTTTGCAGCCAAAGCGCAGCAGCCACGAATACGCCTTCCGGTTCAGACCCGCCTCGGCCAGCTCCTTCACCATGCCTCTTCTCAGCCCGGCGGGAAGCTCCTCTGGCTGTATCTCCTCCAGGAGCTGCTCCCGTTTCTCCCAGTCCTCTTCCGCCGCATAATAATCCAGCAGGAGCCTTCGCAGACGGCACCGGTGGCTCTCCGAAATCTCCGGGCTGCGCACCAGCGCAAGATAATGCGCCCGGCTGCGTTCCGTCACCGGCCATGCCGCTTCCGTACCGGCTTTTCCGCGTCTGCCCCCCTGCCCTGCGTCCTCCGTGAGCTCCGACCGGTACAGGTCAAAGCCCGGAATGCTGATCTCGTAGGGCTCCAGCGCCTTTGTCAGCAGGCGGTAATCCATCAGGGGTGTCACCGTAAAGGGAATCGATTCGATGTACCGGTTCCCCCCGTCGTCCTCCAGGAGCAGCAGATTCTGTTCCCCGTACACCGGAAGGAAGGTCCCTTCCCCGGCAAACGGAAAGCATTGCTCGGTCAAAAGATGATCGTATACGACAATTGCGCGGGAGACCCTCGCGCCCTTTGTCTGCAACCGGCGCGAAAAGATGATCGGGACGGCTGCGCCGGCCGCCTCATCCGTCAGAACATGGCTGCCCGAAAGATAGCGGCTGTACAGACAGATCAGATCCGGGTTGATGCGCCGCTGCCCGAGCTGCTCCAGCGTAAAGCGATCCATCTGCTGCACGTAGGCATCGTAGAACTCCGCATATTCCTCCCGGTTCTCCAGAACGTTCCGGTACAGGCAGGCCGTCTGCATCCACGGGAGTGAATTCTGATAGGCATAGTACCGCACCACCATCTGCGGGAGGCTTCCCTCGTGATTCTCCGGAAGCGCCAGCATGTAATAGTCCAGGAGTCTGGTTATCGTCAGCCCCGCCTCAACGCCCTTCCGATACCAGGGAAAACAGGACGCATCCGTCATGTTGCCGCGGATCAGAAGCGTACAGATGCTCTCGAGAAGCTCGCGCCTTGAGAGCTCCGGCATTTCCTCCCGGTAGCACATGGTCAGGACGCGGCAGAGCTTCCTCGAGTAGGTTTTCCGGCGAAGCGCCAGGTAATTGATCTGCGGCAGCACAGCGTCCGTGATCAGGCCGCGCCTTGCCGCAAAATACAGGGTCTGCAGTTCAAAATCATTCAGCTCATGCAGAAGACCCACCGTGTTCTGCAGCAGCTGATAATATTCCATGTATAAGATCGGTGAGCGGCTCCCGGCCTCATATTGCTGCCGGAGGATTCGCGCCGCCTCCTGCGGGTGCTGCATTTTCTCCGCATCCGCGTACAGGAGCAGCCAGGCGATCCAGAAATTGTCCGGATGCTGCCGGTGTTTCCGCGTCAGGCTCCGGATCACCTCCCGGGTGATGCCGTAGGTCGTTTTCTCATCCTTTCGGTTCCATTCCTCGGCCTTGCCGCTCTCGGCGCACAGAATCGTCAGATACATGCGGTAGGAATAGACCAGATCATCCTCAAGATCGAATTGCGCCGGTGAGAAAACAGGTACCTCCCCGTCCGGCCCGGACAGGCGCCGGTTCAATGCCTGCAGCTCCCATACGGCGTCCTGCTCCTTGTGGATGGTGAGCAGGTAGTGGATCCGGTACAGCGCGGTCATGGGGTTGCTCCGGTCGCTGTCCTGAAGCCGCCGGATCAGATGTCCCATGTGCTCCGCGAAGGTCTTTCCGTCCATTTTCCTCCCGCGAAGGAGCAGATATTCCTGCATCATGGAGCGGATGACCTCCTGCTGCTCCCGCCGATGCACCGTGCGCAGCGCTGTCCGGACACCGTAGGAGACCACAACCGGAATCCGGATCGCTTCTCCGTAGGCCGGCGTCAGCACCACGCTGCCGAAATTCCTGCCGCCGTGCAGCAGCGAAGGATCGATGGTGATCCCCAGCTCGGCCGCACCGTCATGGAAGGAATCCGCGCCCAGCTCACAGACATCCGCCGACAGAAAGGCCCCGGAGAGGCCAACCGATACCCTCGTATAGCCCCAGCCGTTCCTGCGGATGCGAAGGGCCCTGCGCACCGGTCCGTTCTCCCGCGCGTCCCGCAGCAGCATCAGATCCAGTGTGATTTCTCCCGGCTCTGCCCGGAACTGCGCCGGCTCCTTGACCCCTGCCGCGATCAGGAATTCCTCGACATTGTGTTCGTTTCCCTCCCTCGCGGAAAGAGCGCGGTAGAGGGTATCCAGGCGATATCCCTTCTGCGCATTCCCCGGGTCACGGTCCTTCCCCGTCCCCGCGCCGCCGGACCTTTTCTCCTCCATCGCATCCGCCGCGGCATTCTCCAATACCCTTGCAAAGTCCGGATGATAGAAGAGCTTCACCGCTTCCTGCCAGTCGGTGCGGGCAAGATTGGAAAAGTGGATCAGATTCCGCACCGGTCCGAGGCTTGAGTCCGGCAGCCTCCTGCGGCAGACAAAGCGATAGGGAATGCGATATTCTCCCGCATCGGAGAGAATACGGAATTCTCCTTCGATGGATGCCTTCTCTCCCGCATCGCGGCCGCTCTCTTCCTCGGCCGCCTGTGCGCACACGGTAAATGCAACCGTCTCCCTGGCTCCTGCGAACTCGCTGTTCAGGAGCTTCACCGCCGGCTCCGACGAGGTCACAAAACCGTTGGCCACGCGCCCCTCCGGCCCGTAGACGGTGAAGGAGTCCTCGTAATCGACGCCCGGCTGCAGCACGCCGCGGATCGCATCCGCCGAAAACGTAAGGGAGCCCTTCCGGATATGAAATTTCTCTCCGTTCATTCTCTCCTGTTCCCTGCTCTGCAGCATGCCCTTTTCCCCTTCGCCTGCGTACTACGTCGATTTTTGGCAAACGATGTAGTAATTTCCGTTCCGTCTGTTGTTGCACCCGTTCGCCCTGAGGCGAACGGATATTACATTATAGCAGAAAAAAGGTGCCCGGGACATAGCCCGGACACCTCAGTGCATCCTCATCTGACAGGGCCGCTCTTCCTTTTCCGCGGCCGGATGCTCTTATTCTGTCTTTCCTGCACCGGTCAGGAGCATCAGCACCTCGTTGGAGCGGGCCACAAAGGCCGTCATCTCCTCCGGGGTCAGCGGTGCGTTCTGGATCTTCGCCAGGTCGTACAGCTGTGCGCAGATCGTTCCGGCCTTCTCGTTCTCCGGATCCTCCATCACCAGCTTCACCAGCGGATGCTGCGCATTCAGAATCAGCGTCTGTCCCTCGCTGCCGAACATTCCAAGGTCTGCGCCGTTCATCGCATACATCTTCATCATGTCCTGCATTCTGCGGCTCTGCTCATCCACCTTCAGAACCGAGGAGACGTCCTTGTCCTTGAGATTCTGCAGCACCACCTGCAGCTTCTCATTGCCGACGGCCTTGCGGACAACGGACTCGAGCTCCTTGCTCTTTTCCTCCAGTGCCTTTGCGTCCTTTTTGCTGGTGTGTCCCTTGAGCACTTCATCCACGCCGGCGTCGATTCTGGCAAAGTGAATTCCCTCGTTCTTCATCTCCAGCTGCTGAATGAAGGGCGAATCGATGTTGGAGCTCAGCACGAAGGCCTGCAGCTTATGCTCCCGGAACATGCGGATGTACTGGCCCTGCTGCTGCTCATCCGTCACATAGTAGATGGTCTTGTCCTTGACCTTCTCCTCTTTCTGCCCGTCCGCGGCCGCATCCCCGGCCTCCTTGGTGTCGTCCACCACCTCGGCTTCCACCTTCTCGCCGTTCTCGTCGACAGCGGTTTCTTTCTCGTCGGGATCGATCTTGTTGACCTCGAGGGCCTCCGGCAGGGTCAGGTAATGTCCGTCCAGATCCTTGAAGAGGATATAATCCGTCATCTTCTCGCAGAACTTGCCGTCCTTGAGGCATCCGTACTTGATGAAGGGGCTGATGTCATCCCAGTATTTGTCGTAGTTCTCCTTGTCGGTTTTGCACATGCCGGCCAGCTTGTCCGCCACCTTCTTGGTAATGTAATCCGAGATCTTCCGTGCAAAGCCGTCGTTCTGCAATGCACTTCTGGATACGTTCAGCGGCAGATCCGGGCAGTCGATGACGCCCTTGAGCAGCATCAGGAATTCCGGAATGACCTCCTTGATGTTGTCGGCGATGAAGACCTGGTTGTTGTACAGCTTGATGACGCCCTCTGCCGACTCGTACTCCAGATTGATCTTCGGGAAATACAGGATGCCCTTCAGATTGAAGGGATAATCCATGTTCAGATGAATCCAGAACAAAGGCTCCTTATAGTCATTGAACAGCTTCCGGTAGAATGCCTTGTACTCCTCCTCGGTGCAGTCCTTCGGATTCTTGCCCCACAGCGGCTCCGGATCGTTCAAAAGCTCCGGACGCTTTCGGATCTTCAGCTCCTTCTCCGCCGGAGCCTCTTCCTCCTTTGTTTCCTTCTCTGCGGTTTCCTCCGCCGCGCCCTGTGTCTCCTCTTTTCCGGCCTCTTC
>CAVAUJ010000025.1:0-8057 GCA_963591995.1 Succinivibrio sp. | reverse complement strand
ACCTCGATCACCACATCCTCGGGGCGGCGCTCCGATTCCTTGATGATCTGTGTTTCCTTGGTGTCCTTCACCGACAGGTAGATCTCTGTGGGCATGAAGCCGCAATATTTCTCGATGACCTCCCGTGCGCGGTAGGTGTTGGCGAATTCCACGCAATCCTCCGACAGGTGCAGGGTGATGGTGGAGCCGACCTCACTGCGGTCCGAATCCTCCATGGAGAATTCACTGCCGCCGTCGCACTCCCAATGGACCGCCTTCGCACCCTCGCGATAGGACAGGGTGTCGATGGTCACCAGATCCGCCACCATGAAGGCGGAATAGAAGCCCAGGCCGAAGTGTCCGATGATCTGATCGCTGTTGGCCTTGTCCTTGTACCGGTTCATGAAGGCTTCCGCGCCGGAGAAGGCAATGTTGTTGATGTATTCCTTCACTTCCTCCGCCGTCATGCCAAGACCGTTGTCCGTGATCTGTATGGTCTTCGCCTCCGGATCCAGCACCACGTCGATCCGGGCCTTCCAGTTCTCCGGCAGCTCACACTCGCCCATCATTTCCAGCTTTTTCAGCTTGGTGATGGCATCGCAGCCGTTGGAAATCAGCTCACGATAGAAAATATCATGGTCGCTGTACAGCCACTTCTTGATGATGGGAAACATGTTCTCACTGTTGATGGATAACTGACCTTTCTCTGCCATAATGTTCAAACCTCGCTTTTTCGTTTACTACAGGTATCTGCTGCTCCGATAAATTCACGATGGAAACCGGCAGACGAAACCTCTGCCGGAATATCTCTGTCCATGTCAGCCAGTCTAGTCTTCTGAAAATGCAAAGTCAACGCAAAATTAGCACTCACTTATCGTGAGTGCTAACAACATTGTCAAAAACCTTGTATTTGCGGGCTTTTTGCAAATCTTAAATCTTTCTAAACGGCTCGAGGGCTGCTGTGAAAAGCGCGGCATCTGCTCCTTCCGGCCGGCGCCTCCGGGGCCATCTGCCGGGTCCCTCACTCTGCCGAATCGTCCGCCGCCAGCTCCGCGCAAAGCGCAAAAAAGCTCTCCGTCACCGCCGACGCATCCCCGCACAGCTCCACCTGGTTCCATCTCTGCTGCCGCAGCTGACAGTCCAGCGCTCCGGCGGCATCGTTGTAGGCGGACTCGTACGCGTCCTGCAGTCTTTTCTCCAGAATGGTCTCCTTGTTGGCGCGCAGCTGGGTCTCGTCCGAGGTCGCCACCGGCTTGATGATGCGGTAGCCGTCCGCCGTTTCGATTACCTCCGAAATGCTGTTCACGGGCTGTTCAAAGGCGGCCTCCTCCAGGGCGGAATCCGTCTGCCCCTTGGAAATCACGAGCGTTCCGGCATCCCCTTCGTTGTATCTGGCGATATATTCCAGAAAGGTGATGCCGAGGTTGTTGTCCATGCCGTCCCGGATCTCCTTGAGGATGGCCTCTGCCCTTGTTCTCGCCTCTGCCTTCTGCTCCTGTGTGAACTCTGTCCGGTTCCCGTCCGCATCCGTCCCATAGGTTTTGATCAGGATGCTCTGCACCGTCACGGTTCTCGCCTCGTCGTCGCTGACTTCCCTCGATATTCCCGCCGTAAGGCTATTCGCCGTCTTGGCTGCCAGAAGATATTCCTGGAACATCCTCTGCACGGTAGACTGCGTGACGCGAAGATATTGCAGATCGGCATCCGTGAGCGATTCCATGTAGCGGCCGGCCGCCTGCGCCGCCTGTGCAATCTCCGTCTCCTCCGGCTGTATGCCCTGATCGGCCGCAATCTGGTTCAGCACCTTCACCTTCACCAGTCTCTCCAGCGCATTTTCCTTGAGGGAGTCTCCCACGGTTTCGTTTCCCTCCCGTGAGAACACGTCCTCCCCGTAGGCCTCCCTGTACTGGTTCTGCATGGTCAGAAGATACACCCGCAGCTCCCGGCAGGAGCCTCTTTGCTCTCCCACCGTGAAGAGCTCGTCCATATCAAGCCCCGTGATGAAGACAACGCGCCCGCAGCCGGTCATCGTGAGCAGCAAGGCCGTCAGCAGCACGGCCAGAAGGCACCGCGTCCGTCTGCCGCTCCTGTTGTGCTTTTCCTTTCTTTGGGCCATTTCGTTATCCTTCCGCCTCCGTGTGCGGAATTCTCTCATATTGCACGAAGGTGTACGGAAGATCAAAATAAGTCTGCTCCTCTCCCTCCGCCGTTATCCTCCATGCGGGATCCGCATCGAGGTCCGGGAAGAATGCATCCGCCGTATACGCATAGTCCACCTTCGTCACATGAACGGTGCTGCAAAGGGGCAGCAGCTGGCGGTACACCGAGGCGCCTCCGATCACCACAAGGCTCTCCGGATCCTCGTTCTTCACCAGCTCCAGCAGCTCCGGAACACTGTGGGCAATCTCCGCCCCGTTTATCCTGTATGCGGGATTTTCCGACAGGATGATGTTGCGCCTTTTGTCCAGCGGTCGTGCCAAAGGAAAGGTCTCCAGCGTCTTCCTGCCGTAAATGATGGTTTTGCCCAGCGTTTCCTGCCGGAACAGCTTGTGATCGGCGGGAATGCTCACCAGAAGGCTTCCCTTCCAGCCGATTCCCCAATTGCGGTCCACTGCTACGATTGCCTGCATTGTCCTTCTCTCTCCTGTTCTTCTCTCTTCTGTCCCTGTGCTGCTCCTGCACCGGTACCTGTCTCTTTTGCATGCGCCTTCGTTCTGTGCTGCCGGCCCTTCGCTTTCCGACGGATGCCGCCCTTACCGGCCCTCGGGTGAATCCCCTGCCGCAGGCGGATCGCATCGGCCAGATGCACCAGACCGTCGATGAGGAACAACAGCCCCCCCACAAAGGTGACCGCCCAGATGGTGCTCTCCGGCACCAGCAAAACGGCCGTTCCCATGCCGCCCAGCAGCACCGCCTCGGCAAAGCTCCAGTACCAGCGCCAGGTCCGGCGTCCGGTCTGTTTCATCCGATCCACGATGTGATAGGCAAGGAAGAGGAAAATAACGCCGAAAATCACATTAGAGAGCAGCATCAAGGCATTGTCCTTGATGAGGATCATGAGATATACCGCAACGCCCGCGATGCAGATATAGGTCTGCACCTGCATCGCCTTCATGTCCCCGTGAACCTCCCGGAAGCGCCGCACGGTATAGATCAGCTCCAGTGCCACAAAGACCGCCAGTACAACGGCCATCGTTGCCGGCAGCATGTATTGCGGCAGCGCCACCGCGCCAAGCCCCGTCACAATCAGCGCAACGGATCTTGCGAACACCGATTCCCGCAGCCGGTTCCAGAGGCTCTGCAGCCTGGATGCGTCGTCCCTCTTTCCTATGACCGCCGTCACCGGAAGCGCCCGCGCCACCTCCCTTGTAATCGGGCTGATGCCTGCCGCCGCTCCCAGAATCCGTTCCAGTCCGTCAGGTCCAAGCGCTGACATTTCGTTGAAATCCCGGATCCCGCCGGCCCCGATGGTATCGAACAACTCATTGATGAAGGTCTTCCTGTCCTCCATGTTCGAAACGCCGCCGATCCATTGGTCCATCACATGACCGATCCAGATGCTGCCGGGATCGTTCTCCGGCACCAGATCCAGCGCACCGTCCCGCAGCTGCCAGGTAATGATGCCGTGCTGCATGATGCCGATGTCGCTGCTCCTTACAATCCGGTTGTCCGTCACCGGCATTTCAAAAATTTTCCCGATGACGTCATATTCCGGAACAATCTTCGTCGTAATGGAATCCACCTGCTCCATCACGGACAGGTCCATCACATCCGCGCACAGTCCCGGTCCGTCGTTGACATAGACATGCAGAATCCGCTCCCGCTCCTCCTGCGTCAGAAGACAGGCGGCGTACAATGCCAGATTCGCTCCCTTGGAGTGGCCGCCGATATAGTAGCGAAGCGGCGTCCCCGCCTCCCGGTTCTCCGGCTCCGCCGCCGTGCCGGACTCCCTCCCGTGCAGCTGCCGTCTCACATATTGCAATGCCTCCTCCTGGGCCCGGATCTTCTCGAAGGAGAGCATGAAGTCCTCCTTCCATCCCACCAGCGAGGAGTCCGTTCCGCGAAAGGCGATGAAGGCGGTGTCCTTATTGATTCGAAAGGTGACCGCCGAGAACTGGATCTGCTGCTCCTCATCCAGAATATCCACGTAATCCGACATGAGCAGCTTCCCGAAGCGCTCGGAATCCGCTACCGCCCGGGCGAAGGCCGTATATTCCTCGCGCCTTAGCTGTCCGTCCGCCACCAGCGTATTCAGCTGTCCCCGTTCGAGCAGCACCCGGATGAGGTCCCCTGCGGAAATGATCTCGCCCGCAGGAAACGCCTTGCTCATATCGATGTAGGACAGCTGACACAGCACCAGATTGTCCAGCTCGTTGAAGGGACGCTCCGCAAAGCTCAGATCTCCGCGCCATGTGACATAATCATAAATATTCGACATTGTATTACCTGTTTAAAGTGCAATCGGGATGTCCCTGATCTGATCCCCTGCCACCTTGTAATCCTCCAGCTTCACATCCTCTCTTGTGAAGGCATAGAAATCATGGATGTCCGGATTGATCCATACCCTCGGTGCAGGCTGCGGGGTCCTGGACATCAGCTCCTTCACCGCCGCCACGTGCCGGTCATAGATGTGTGCATCCGCCACCACATGGACGAATTCTCCCGCCTCCATATCACAGACCTGCGCAAGCAGCGCCAGAAGGCAGGCATATTGCCATTCATTCCACGCAAAGGCCGCCAGAATGTCCTGGGAGCGCTGGTTCAGGATGCCGTTCAACGTCAGCCTTTCCTGCCCCGGCTTCTGCGTCACATTGAAGGTCATGCTGTAGGCGCAGGGATACAGATTCATGGCATGCAGGTCGCTGAACGTATAGAGGCTCGTCATGATCCTGCGGGAGAACGGATTGTTCTTCAGGTCATAAATCACGCGGTCCACCTGATCCAGATAGAACGTGCCCTCCGGTCCCTTTATCGCATGCGCCCGCTTCTCCTCTTCGCAGCGCGGGATCAGCTGATCGGTCACCTCGCCGGTTTCCGGCATTGCGCGCACGAATTCGTCGCCGAAGGCACGGCAGAGCCCTTCCTCGTTGACGTCGTAATAGCGATGCTTGATCGCCATCTGGTAGCCGTAGGCCTTGCCGATGGTCCCCTCCGCATCGCTCCATTCGTCCCATACGCCGGAGTGCAGCTCTGCAATCCGGTTGGATTTCTGCTGCCAGATCCAGAGAAGCTCATCCAGGGCACTCTTTACCGGTGTTCTCCGCAGCGTCAGCACGGGGAATTCCTTTTGCAGATCGTAGCGCGTCACAACGCCGAATTTCTTCAAGGTGTAGGCCGGTGCTCCGTCCGGCCAGTGCGGCCGCACCTTTTGTCCCTCCGTGGTGGTACCGTTCTCGATGATGTCCCTGCACATGCCGATAAAGTACTCGTCAATCCGCGCCATGTTGTCCATTCCTTTCTGCTATTCGTATTTTCTGCAGAGGTTGTTGATTTCTCTGGTGAGAATCTCCAGCTCCTTGTTGGGCCGTCCTTTTTGGGCTCCGATGAGCGTTTCCAGCCGTTTTGCGGCGATCTGCAGCTTTGTATAGGAATCCGATGCCCCCCGCACCGCCTCCGCGCTGCTGCCCGCGATGCGCTTTGGCCTGGCAATGCGGATGAAGCTGCCGCGGATCAGGTCGTAGACGGTGCCGGAGTAGGGCGCCATTGCCTTAAAGCCGTGCTGCCGGCTGAGGATTTCCGCAAAGGCCGTCGTCGTTTCATCCTCTCCGTGGACGACGAAGACCTGCTGCGGCTTTTTGTCGGTAAAGCCGTGGATCCAGTCCAGCAGCACCTTCTGATCCCCGTGACCGGACATGCCGTCCATCCGCACGATCTGCGCGCGAACCGCATACTCCTTGCCGAAGAGCTTCACCTTCTGTGCTCCGTCCAGGAGCCGCCGCCCGAAGGTCCCTTCGGCCTGGTAGCCGACGAACAGAATCGTGGAGGCCGGATTCTCAATGTTGTGCTTCACATGATGGCGGATTCTCCCGGCATCGCACATACCAGAGGCGCTGATGATCACCTTCGGCTCATCATCGTCATTGATCGCGCGGGATTCCTCGGTCGTAATGGACAGGTGCAGGTTCGGAAAGGACAGCGGGTTGATTCCTCGCTGCAGGAGGCTCCTCGCCTCCTCGTCGTAGCACTCCGTCTGGTTCTGCGAAAAGACACCGATCGCCTCCACCGCCATCGGTGAATCCACATAAACCGGAAAATCCGGCTGCTCGGGCACCAGTCCCTGCTCCTTCATCTGACGGATGAAATACAGCATGACCTGCGTCCGCCCCACGGCAAAGGCCGGGATCACCACATTGCCGCCGCGCCCTATGGTCTCCCGGATCACCTTCGCCAGCTGCAGCATGTGATCCGTCTCCACCTTCTCGTGCAGCCTTGTCCCGTAGGTGGATTCCATCACGACGTAATCGGCTGCCGCTGTCCGCTGCGGATCCCGAAGGAGCGGCTGGTTCACATTTCCGATGTCTCCGGAGAACACGATGCATCTCTCTTCGCCTCTCTCCCGCAGCCACAGCTCGATGCTGGCAGATCCGAGAAGATGTCCCACATCCGTGAAACGAAAGGAGACGTTCTCGTCCACTCTTATTTTCTCTCCGTAGGGATGGCTCTCCAGAAGGCGCAGGAGATTCATGGCATCCTGCATGGTATACGCCGGCCGGACCTCGTCCTTTCCTCCGCGCGTTCCCGCCTTTTTGCTGCGGTATTCCGCATCCTGCGCCTGCAGATGCGCCGAATCCCGCAGCATGATGTCCGTCAGCTCCGCCGTGGCCTTCGTGCACAGGACTCTCCCGCGAAAGCCCTCTGCATAGAGCTTCGGCAGCATGCCCGTGTGGTCCACGTGCGCATGCGTCAGAAAGATATAATCGATGTTCTCCGGCTTCACAGGGAGCGGTGCATTCTCAAATACATTCCTTCCCTGCTCCATCCCGTAGTCCACCAGGATATGGCGGCTGCCCGCATGAAGATAATGGCAGCTCCCCGTCACCTCATGATCGGCTCCAATAAACTGTATTTCCATTTCCCCCACCTTTGCCGCAGACACACGGCATGCCTACAGTATAGCATGCCGTGCGGAGCAAGCCTAATATCCGACCAGCAGCACCCGAAGGACCCAGATGAGGAAAAGATGCAGCGGATAGCAAAGATAAAACCAATACCGTTCGATCCATTGCCGGAGCGGGTTTTCGCTTCCGCTTCGCCCATCCTTCTGCCGCGCGGCCTGTTCCCGCCTTCTTTTCGGATATTTGTCGCCCCGGTACAGGCACAGCAGGACGCAGCCGGGAAGCGCAAACCATTCGTACGCATTCTTGCTCCCAAGGAGGACGAGCATGGCAATGGGACCCGCACCCGGAATGCCGCGCAGCAGATAGCATAAAACCGCGACCGCAATGCCGATTCCGCCGTAATCCGTGTTCAGCCGCTCCGCGCAGCCGTACAGCCCCGCGCACAGAAGGAGAGCCGCGGCCGCACCGGCAAGCTGCCTTCCCTCCGACCTTTCCGGCAAGGTCCCATCTTCCCCCGGCTCCCGCAAAAGCCATCGCCCGAAGACCGTATCCGTCAGCCAGATGGCCAGATAACCCAGCAGCAGCGTCCAGATCGTATTGCGGCTCGCCGTCCGGTGGATTCCGACACTGCCGGTGTAGAACAGAAGGTGAAAGGGCAGCTCGGACAAAAGGGCCGTCAACAGAAGCCGGCCGCAATATTTCCGGCGATTTCCTGTGTGCCGGAAGCCCTCCGCGAGGAAGAAGATCATGATGGGAAAGGTCTGCCGACCGATCGCCCTTCCGATCCGGTCAAGAAGATAGAGACGTTCCGAGGAAAGGACCGCAATCTCTCCCGTTGACGGAAGGATGACGCGTTCCAGGAACGCCGCCGTCACATGATCGATGACCATGCAGACCAGGGCGATCCACTTCAGGGTCTGGCGGTCTACGGATTTGCCATGCAAAAATTCTCGCAGCGGATACATGTCTTTTGTGCTCTCCTTCGTATCTCGTTTATCGTTACGGTACAGACGCCCGCCG
>CAVAUJ010000024.1:30866-34796 GCA_963591995.1 Succinivibrio sp. | reverse complement strand
CTGCCTCATGAATCCGCCAAGGAGTACGTCCTCCGCACGCTCATCAATAACATCATCAGCACCGAGCTCTCCCCCGGCACCAAGCTCAACGAGCCGGAGCTGTGCGAGCGGCTCGGTGTCAGCCGTACGCCGCTGCGGGAGGCGGAGCTCGACCTCGTACAGCGGCGGCTGATCGAGGTTCGCCCGAAGATCGGAACCTATGTCTCTTTGATTGATGCCGCTCTCGTGGAGGAGGTGCGTCATCTTCGCTCCACACTGGAGGCGGAAATCGCCTCCATGGCCTGCGAAAAGCTTACGGAAGCCGACATCAATTCCCTGTGGGAAAATGTAACCCTCTGGCAGATGTACCTCGAGCGCGGCACGGAGGATAAGATTTTCTCCCTCGACAAGGAGTTCCACCGCATGCTCTATGTCCGCTGCGGCTGCCCCTACTGGTATGAGCTTGTGGAAATGCTCGCCCCCCATTTTGACCGCACCACCGTACTGAGTCTGCGCTGCCGTCCCACCACCGCAATTCAGGGGGATCACGTCGCCCTGGTGCGGGCCATCGAGCAAAGGGACGCCGCCGCCGCCCGCGCCATCGCCGGTCAGCACATGAGCCGCTACACGGAGAATCTCGCCGCCATCCGCCGGGCCTATCCCGATTATTTCAAGATTCCCGGGTGACCCACTCTGCACGTCCGAACGCCCGTTGCCGGATCCGCACGGATCTTTCCTACGACTCCGCAATCTTCTTTGATTCCCGTTGACAGCTTATCTTTCATGTTATATATTTGCTGTATTGAAGTATATAACATGCAGGCAACCGGAAAAGGAGTAAGAGAGGTGGATACCATGAAGAGGCCATACGATGTCATCATCATTGGTGCAGGTGTGGTAGGCAGCGCCATCGCAAGAGAGCTGTCACGCTACAGGCTCAGCATCGCTGTGCTGGAGAAGAACCTGGACGTATGCAACGAAACCAGCGGCCGCAACTCCGCCGTCGTGCACGGCGGCTTTGCCAACCCTACGGGAAGTCTCAAGGCCAAATGCTGCGTGGAGGGCAACCACATTATGGATCAGCTCGCTGCAGAGCTGGATTTCCCGTTCAAGCGCTGCGGGAAGGTGCTGGTCGGCAATACGCCGGAGGACATGGCGCAGCTCGAGCGCACCATGCAGCAGGGTGCCGTCAACGGCAGCACCGGTCTGGAAATGATCGATGAAGCCAAGCTCCACGAGCTCGTCCCTGCCGTTATCGGCAAATTCGCCATGTGGTCCAGGGACAGCGGCATTATGGATCCCTTCCTTTACACCGTTGCCCTGGCAGAAAACGCCCATGCAAACGGCGCCGCCTACTATTTTGATCACGAGGTCACCGGCATCCGCAGAGAGAATGAGCTCTACGAGCTGCAGACCACTCACGGCACCTTCCTCACCCGATGGGTCGTAAATGCCGCCGGCCTCGGCGCACAGAAGATCTCCGATCTGCTCGGGCTCACCGGCTACCGCGTCATCCCCTCGCGCAGCAATTACATCATTCTGCACAAGAGGATGGGCAAGCTCCTGCCGATGCCGGTCTATCCGGTTCCCAGCAATACCTACATGGGCATCCATGTAACGCCCACCGTGGACGGGAACGTCACCATCGGACCGGATGCCGAGAATACGGATGTCGCCGACGATTACGGGGTTCCGCAGGCCAACATCGACAGTCTGGCCGTCGAGGGCGCACGCCTTTGGCCTCATATCTTCAAGAAGGATCAGATCCGCACCTTTGCCGGCATCCAGCCCAAGTGGGTGGATGAGAACGGCGTCATTCAGGACTGGAAGGTGGAGATCCGGGATGAAATTGCCCCCAACGCCGTCAATCTCGTCGGCATCGAATCCCCCGGACTGACCGGCTCCGTCCCTCTTGCCCGCTATGTCATCGGCCTGATGCAGGAGCATGAGTCCTTTGAAGAGAATCCGGATTTCAATCCTTATCATAAGGGAATCGTACGCTTTGCCGCCTGTTCGCCCGAGCAGCAGGCCGCGATGATCGCCGAGAACCCGGACTACGGTGAAATGATCTGCAGCTGCGAGGAGGTCACAAAGGCCGAGATCCTGCAGGCCATTCACAATCCGCTGGGTGTCGCCACCATGACCGGCATCAAGTACCGTACCAGAGCCATGATGGGCGGCTGCCAGGGCGGCTTCTGCCAGATGAAGCTGGAGCAGTTCCTCGAGCAGGAGCGCAGCATTGCTCCCGAGGACGTCCGCTACTGCCGCGCGAATTCCTGGATCCTCACCGGCAGCATGCGCGATGCAAAATAACCATCCGTCCGGATCGGAACACTGCAGAAAAGAGTATCCACTTAGCGCCCGCATCCCGATTTTCCCAGGGAAAACCTCGATGTGGCCGGCCAGAAAGGAAATACTATGAAACAGATTGATGTCGTGATCATCGGCGGAGGTCCTGCGGGACTCGCAGCCGCCGTAGAACTGCATAAACAGGGTGTACGTGATATGGTGATTCTGGAGCGGGAGGCCTCTCTCGGCGGCATTCTGCGCCAGTGCATCCACGATGGCTTCGGACTGGGCCGCTTCGGCGAGAGCCTCTCCGGCCCGGAATATGCCCAGGCCTTCATTGATGAAGTCCTCCAGAGAGAGATTCCCTACAAAACCAGCGCCACCGTATTGTCCATCACACCGGAGCATCTCGTAACCGTGTCCGCACGGGAGGGCCTGCTGCAGTATCAGGCCAAGGTCATCGTGCTGGCGATGGGCTGCAAAGAGCGCAGCCGCGGTGCCCTCGGCATCCCCGGCGAACGCCCCTCCGGTGTTTTCACCGCCGGAACCGCGCAGGCCTATATGAACCTGTACAACCGGATGCCCGGCAAGGAGGTTATCATCCTTGGCTCCGGCGACATCGGCATGATCATGGCGCGCCGCATGACACTCGAGGGTGCACATGTACAGGCCGTCTTCGAGCTGATGCCCTATCCTTCGGGACTGCCCCGCAACATCATCCAGTGTCTGGATGACTACAACATTCCGCTCTATCTCAGCCACACCGTGACGGAGATTCACGGCAGGGAGCGTCTCACCGGCGTCACCATTTCCGAGGTGGGTCCTGACCGGCGTCCCATTCCCGGCACGCAGAAGGAATACGCCTGCGATACGCTGATCCTCTCGGTGGGTCTGATCCCGGAGAACAAGCTCTTGGAGGATGCCGGCATTGCCATCGATCCTCACACCAACGGAGCCCTCGTGGATGAAAACCTGCAGACCAGCATCCCCGGCATTTTCTCCGCCGGAAATGTTCTGCATGTGCACGACCTTGTGGACTTCGTGTCCATGGAGGCCGAGACGCTGGCACGCCACGCTGCCGCTTATCTTTCGGCGCAGAGCATCGAGGACTGTACACTGGAGGTTGTGTGCGGTGACGGCGTAGGACACACCGTTCCGCAGCGGGTCAGCGGATGCAACGATTTCCCGCTCTCTCTTCGTGTCCGCAATCATTCCAAGGACTGCCGCATTGTCGTTCGGCAAAACGGTACGGAGGTCGCCTCGAAGCGAATGAAGAAGGCGATCCCTGCGGAAATGATTCAGATGAAGGTTTCTGCTGCAAAGCTGCAGCGTGAAGGCGCTCTGACCGTTTCGGTGGAATGATCCGGAACGTGCCTGTCGGAAAGGAAGTGTGAATATGAAGAAGCAATATACCTGTATCGTTTGCCCGAACGGGTGCGATATCGAGGCTGAGGTTGAGAACGGTCAGGTTGTCTCCGTTACCGGGCACACCTGCCCCCGCGGAGAGCAGTATGTACGCCAGGAGCTGACCGCTCCGCGCCGCACCATCGCCAGCTCTGTGCTGGTAAAGGGCGGTGTGCTCCCGCTCGCCAGCGTCCGGCTGACCGCCGCCGTTCCCAAGGATATGATCTTCCCCGTCATGGAGGAGATCCGGAAGGTTCA
>CAVAUJ010000024.1:21813-30567 GCA_963591995.1 Succinivibrio sp. | reverse complement strand
GGCTTTCCCTCCAGGAAGGCCCGGATGTTCTCCGCCGTGATGTCCATGATGCGCCGGCGGGCCTCCCTGGCTGCCCAGGAGATGTGCGGTGTGATCAGGCAGTTGCGCGCCGTAAGGAGCGGATTATCGCCGCGGATCGGCTCCGTCGACACCACATCCAGCCCGGCCGCATAGACCTTTCCGCAGTTCAGCGCGTCCGCAAGGTCCTGCTCCGCCACCAGACCGCCCCGGCCGTTGTTGATGATGATGACACCGTCCTTCATTCTGGCAATGTTGTCCTTATTGATGATGCCCTCGGTCTCCGGGAACAGCGGGCAGTGCAGGAAGATGACATCCGACTCCCGCAGCAGCGTATCCAGCTCCACATACTCGGCGACCGCCCTTCCTTCCTCGTTTTCCGTCCGGCTGCTGGCAATCACGCGCATGCCCATCGCGCGCAGGATGCCGGCCGTTGTCCTTCCGATCCTGCCAAGCCCGATGATCCCGGCGGTCTTGCCGCACAGCTCGATCATCGGATAATCCCAGAAGCACCAGTCGATGTTCTTCTCCCATCTGCCTTCCTTCACCGCCCGATCGTGGGCCGCATAATGGGAACAGATTTCCAGCAGCATTCCTACCGCATACTGGCTCACCACCTGTGTTCCGTAGGCAGGTACATTCACCACCGGAATTCCCTTCTCCCCGGCATAGGCATAATCCACGACATTGTAGCCGGTGGCCAGCACGGCGATCAGCTTCAGATTCGGGCACGCATCGATGATTTTCCTTGTGATGGGGGTCTTGTTGATGACCGCAATCTCCGCATCGCCGAGCCGCTCTGCAATGAGCGGTGACTCCGTGTACGAGGTCCTCTCATAAACCGTCACCTCTCCCAGCTCCCGCAGAGCATCCCAGGACAAATCCCCGGGGTTTTCCGTATATCCGTCAAGAACCACGATTCTCATCTGTTACTCTCCTGTATCTGTTGCTCTCCTGCATCTGCTCCGCTCCTGTATCCGCGGACCTTTTCCCGCCGACAGGACGCTTCCCTGCGCCGGACGATGCGCTAATGCCTCTTCCCGCCGATCCTCTTTTTCATCGTCAGGATGTTCCTGCCGTTCTGGTATTCGTAGGACACCTCGTCCATTTTCTCCTTCACCAGGAAGATCCCGAGGCCTCCGATTTCGCGGTCCGCGGCCTTTGCCTTGATGTCCGGCTTCTTCTGCTTGAGCGGGTCAAAGGGAATCCCGTGATCGATGAACTGCAGAATCAGTGTGTCTGCGTCCTGCCGCAGCGTCACATGCACCTCATTGTCCTGCCGGGTGTAAGCGTATTTGGCTATGTTGACAAAGATCTCCTCCACACACAGCGCCACCTGCATCTGCAGGGAGGCGGAGCAGTCCGCCTTTCCCAGCTCGGACTCCACGAACTGCAGCACATCGTCCAGCTTTTCCGTATTCGCCGGGAAGGTGCGCTCCGTCATGGTCTCCTTTTGTTTATAGCCCAGATATTTCACGCTCATCAGCGTGATGTCATCGAACTGCTCGGCATCCCCCGTAAAGGCGGCAATATCCCCCCGCACGCCCTCCAGCAGCTCCCTCGGTTCATCCGTCCGATGACAGTTCAGGAAGCGCTTCAGCCGTTCGGTCCCATAGAAGCACTCCTCCCGGTTCTTCGCCTCCGTGGCGCCGTCCGTGTACAGGAACAGGCTGTCCTCCGGCTTGATGTACAGCTCCTTCTGGCGGTAACGCAGGCCGTCCATCCCTCCCAGCACGAAGCCGGGACGCTCGTTCAGATATTCGAAGGTGCCGCTCAGCCCGTCCTCCGTGTTCTCCGCCAGCCGCAGCAGCGGCGGATTATGCCCGGCATTGACGTAGGTAAGCTTCCCGGTTTCCGTATCCAGGATGCCCAGCCACGCCGTCACGAACATATCGTCCTCATTGCCCTCGCACAGCAGATGATTGACCTTGGTGAAAACATCCGCCGGCGTGCCTCCCATGTTGATCTCGTTCTTGATCAGGACCTTTGTGATCACCATCAGCAGCGCGGCCGGAACGCCCTTTCCGGAAACGTCTGCGATCACCAGCGCCATATTCTTATCATCCACCATGAAGAAATCGTAGAAATCTCCGCCCACGGACTTGGCCGGATCCATGGAAGCATAGAGTGCAACCTCCCGGGTGCCTACCGTCGGCGGGAAGATGGTGGGCAGCATGTGTGTCTGAATGTTGTTGGCCAGGTTCAGCTCCGCTTCCATCTTGGCCGACTTCTGCGTGATCCTCTCCTGCTGGAGCACCATCTCGCGGCCCTTCTCCGCAATCCGCACGCAGGCGATGGCCAGCAGCGTATAGACGCAGATCTCCGGCAGGAGCGAGAGCTCAATATAATTGATGGTGTAAGCCGCACGGTCCATGCCCAGGTCATAAATGGCATCCCAGACATCGGTCCGGATCTGCAGAACCGTTCCCGGCGGTACATCGTAATAATTCAGATCGATGTCACAGGTTCCCAGGAAGGCCGCCACAATTCCCGAGGCAGAATAGAGCAGGGTTGTAAGGATGGCAACCAGCTTGACCAGCTTCCTCGAAAAATAACGGCAGGCCAGCACCGTCGGGACCACCAGCATCAGCTCAATGTTGTAGCCCAGCAGCAGATTCATCCTGGCCATCACGTACACCATCACGACAAGGAGCGCATACTTCAGCCAGATCCGCCTTCCTCTCGTGTAGCGGCAGATTAAGGCCGCCGCGAACATGCCGGCCGCATTGTACAGCAGAACCCGTTCATCCTCCACCCAGACCCACTCGATCCGGCAAAGTCCCCAGAAAACACACAGCACCACGCTGAAAAAAAGCGTCGCAAAGCCGACCAGTACGTTGCCCTGGATCTCGTTGTTCTGCAGGATGTCGTTCTCATCCAGTTCCTTATACAGTATCTCACGGATTGCCTTTTCGTATTTCATGCTGTCTCCTTCACCGCTTAAGAACCCGCCTTCATTCTGCAGCAATTATGGAATCTCTGCAACTGCCGTAACAAAACGTCACTTCCCCGCAATGTAGGAAAGAGAATCCTTTTCGGAAGCAAAAAACCGGGGCGGAATTCCCCCAAATTCGTATATCACAACGATTCGGCATGCTACAATAACATACGATTCGGATCTTAGAACTTCTACATCAAAGCGGCATTGCCGCGGGAAAGGAGCGAGCAATGAAGAACTGGACCCAGCAGGAGCTGGAGGACCTTTATCAGCAGGTGAATCAAAAGGGAGCGGAGGATCCGGAATTCCGGAAGGAATTCCTGCAGAATCCGACGGCTGCCATGGAGAAGCTGGCAGGAAGGCCACTTCCCGATGATTATCAGATGCAGCTCATCGAGACAGACTCCACGTACCAGGCCTCCTACCGTGTTCCCGAGTTTTCCTCCGGAGAGCTCGATATCCGGAAGCTGCAGAACGTCTACGGCGGCGCCGGCCAGGACCAGAGTGCCCCCTCCGGCGGATCCCAGAGCGGGCCGAGTGATGCCCAGTCCACCCTCTCCTTCCTCCTGGTTTTAACGGCGTGTGCCGCCGCCATCTCCGTCGGTCCCTGCTCGCCGGATGCCTGCGGTGCCGCCGCCTGCCCCGCCGACGCCTGTGCCGCAAATGCCTGCGGCGGAAAGGCCTGCGGTGCTGCCGCCTGCGCCGGCTATGTGAGCGCTGCAAAGGCCTGCGCCGCACATGCCGGCGTTCTCCAGGGAGAGGGAGCTACCGCCTGCGGTGCCGCCGCCTGCGCCGGCGATGCCTGCGGCATTGCCGCCTGCGGTGTTGAAGCGGCCTGCGCCGGTGCCGTCTGCGGCGCCAAGGGAGCTGCCGTCACCGGCGCTTGCACCGGTGATGCCTGCCTTGCGGCCGCGTGCTCGGCGGATTTATCCTGTGCCGTTGCCGCCTGCGGCGCGGAAGCACTCGGCGTGCAGGGCGCCGAGGTCGGCGGTGCCTGCGGCGCCAACGTCTGCGGCGGAAAGGTCGCATGCTGGGCGGATGCCTGCGGCGCCAATTATTGCGGTGCCAACTTCCTCTGCTCGCCGGATGCCTGCGGCACGCACGCTGCTGCGTACGGCGAAGAAGAGGGTGAATCCTCCACCGGCGGCTCCGCTCCCGCCTCTGCGGGCGGATCCGCTGCAAGCGCCTCCTCTGCAGGCAGCGGCAGCTCTTCCGGCGGAATCTCCATCGGATAATTCCTCCGGCGTACTCCTCCGTCGTAATTTCACCGATTTCACATATATGACAAAATCCCGGGCAGCAGCCGCTGCCCGGGATTTTGTCATATCCTGTACACTTTTATTCTCTTTGTCTGCCCGCACGGCTCCTGCGCCTGCGGCGCGCTGCAAATCCCGCGTATGCTGCCAGACCTGCTGCCGAACCCGCACCGGAGAGCAGCCAGAGAAGATATCCTCCCTCATCACCGGTTCCGCCGATCGCGCCGTCTCTTGAAATGCCGCCGTCCGAAATTCCCAGGGAAACGAGGCCCGCATTCTGCACGGCCGCCTTTTCCAGACTCTCTGTCTGTGCGGTAAAGGCGCCATAGCCGCCGATTCCGCCGACCGTGTGCTTATACAGCAGCGTCCCGCAGCCGCAGTTGCTCCCGTCACCGGTGTCCGTCTCATAAAAGAGAATTTCTATGCCTCCCAGCTCTCCTTTACCGTTACGGCCGTATTCCACGGTATACACACCGTACGCATCCGTACTCTGCAGCCCGCACAGAATGCGGTAGCGATAGCCTTCTGCGATCTGTACCCGCACGCGCTCGCCCGGCTGCAGCTCCATACGGTCTGTAATCTCTTCGCCGGTGTCCGCGCGGTAGAGCTTCAGCGCGCCCTCCTCCGGCTCTCCGACGGCGTGGAGAATCTGAATCGTTGCTGTACTGCCGTCCGCGCTGATGGTCGGCGTGCCCAGCAGCACATGGTTTCCGAATGCGAACACCGTTTTCTCCGTGAATGCGGCATTGTAATTCTTCGCCGTGCGGATCGTCACCGTGCTCACATACCGCTCTCCCTTGCCGAACACCGCATCATCGCCCAGCAGTGTCTGCGCCCCGCTTGCCGCATCGTACCGGCTCCAGGTTACCGTGTAGCTGAATCTCCCGCCGGTAATGGACGTCAGCAGCTCCTGCAGGAGATTGCTCTTCACCTCTCCGCTCAGTTCGGAAATTGAGCCCGATGCCCAGCCGTTGCCGACCGGAATTCCTCCCGCCTGTACCCGGTAATACTCCACATACTCCTCGCCGAGCACAAAGTTTGCGATGGCCTGCTTCCTGCCCGTCCCGGATGTTGACGTTCCGATGCCCGCTCCGGTATCTGTCCCGGCCTCCGAGGACCCCCCCGTCTTCTCTTCGGCGTCCTTCTTCTCCTCTTCTGCAATCGCGTGCCGGTAGAGGATGCTCTCACATCCGCATCCCTCTTCTCCGGCCTTCGGATTCACCGCAATCTCAATGCTCTTCCAGGCATTTCCGCGGTAGCTCCCCCGAATCACACGGAAGATGACCTCCCCTGCCTCTGTCTTTTCTCCCGTATTCACAAGCCCCAGTATCGGGAAGGCACGGTATCCATCCTCCACAGAGATGGTGATCCGCTCATTCTCCTTCAGGCTTTCCTGCGCCGGAATGGCCTCTCCGGTATCCGCCAAGCGCAAGGTGATCAGATCTCCCGCATCCGCCGTCACCGGAAGTGTATGCAGAATTTTGATCACTGCCGTCCTTCCGTCTTCGCTGATCTGCGGACTTCCCAGAAGCGTATGGTGATCCACTGCAAATTCCGCACCCTGCAGGAAGATATGATCGAAGCCGTCCAGAATCGTAAAGGTCACGGTGCTGACGTATTGATGTCCCTCTTCGAAGAAATCCTCATCCGACATCGGCGTCTCGCTTTGGCTCGCGGCATCATACTCCGACCAGGTCACCTCGTGCGACATGGCACCGGACTGTATCCGGTCAAGATAGGCCGCCAGCTGATTGTCCTTCACGCGTCCCTTCAGGCCGGTAACGGAGCCGTTTCTCCACTCGCTCCCCACCGGAATGCCTCCGCCGACCGCGGCATCGAAGCCCTTCAGGGCCTCCTCGCTGATGTGAAGCCAGCGGATTGCCGCCACATCCCCGCGTCTCGTCCACGTGTAAAGATAACTGCCGCAGCCGCAGTTTTCAGAGGCCGCGGAACCTTCCTCCGTAACCGCGACGGCAACCGGTTCGGACTCTTCCCCGCTGCTCTTTTTCACCTCGTAGACGCGATAGGTTCCGCCGTCGTACGTTATCGTTTCGTCGGTTCTTGCAAGGCCGCTGACAATCGCGCAGACATGGCCGCTCTTTGCTGTCTTGACGATCACCCGGTCGCCGGCATACAGCGTATCGTCTGCGGAAAGCGCGGTTACCGCCTTCGTCTGCGCATTCACGTGATACAGCACCGGCCTGTCCGCCTCCGACTGCGCTGCGATCGGATGCACCACGGTCAAGGTTGCCTCTTTGCCGTCCGCACGGATCTGCGGGCTGCCGTCCAGCTCATGTCGGTAAAAGGTGAACTCGGTTCCCTTCGTGAACACCGCGTCGTAATTGATCCGAATGGTGACCCGGCAGCGATAATTCCCGCTCTCATCAAAGTGATCGGTATCCTGCAGATCCACCCAGCTCCCGCCGTCTGCAAGCGTATCGTCCGCCGTCCACTTCTGCCACCCGCTGACGCTGTGCGTGTACAGCTTGTTGTTAAAATACTCGTCCAGCTCCTTCTCCCATTGCTCCGACGCCTCCCGGACGGTGCATTCCTTCGTGCTCTGCTGATCCCAGCTGTTCTTCCAGATCGGAATTCCGCCGAACGCATTCGCGAACGTGCTCATATCGATATCCGATACCGTATACCGGGGAACCTGATAGGTTCCGGCTTCTGCTCCGTCGGTCTTCCGGATCAGAATGTAGACCCGCTTCTGCGTCTCCCCCGTCTGATTCCGGTAATGACTGACCACCTGCAGCACATAATAGTGCTGCAGTGCCAGCTCCGACGCATCCAGTGCATAGGTATAGGTGGAGCCGCGGCGTTCGTAGGTCTGCGTGCCCTCCCGGTTGGGATTCGGCTGCACATTTTCGAAAATGCTCGACGCCGTTCCCAGTGCCACAGCCTGTCCGCTCGCGTCAAGGAGTACCGAATCATCCTCCGGATCCAGATGAAGTCCTTCCGGCAGCTCCTCTCCCAGATCGTAGGCGTACAGCGACAACGTGCAATTCACATTGCTGAGGCTGCTGGGCTCCCGGTTGTATTGAATCTCGATCGGCAGCAGCTCCGACACCTTCGTGACCGTATATTCCTCGTCGGCCGTGGTACTGGTGAACTGCTGCGGCTGGCGGACTCCCAGCCAGCTGCCGTCGACATCTGTTTTCCCTGCGCTGCGGCTCGTGTAGAAGCTCAGTCCCGCGTAGCTTCCATAGGTAGCAGAATTCTGATCCGCATCCCAGACCTTCAAAAGGAACGGATTCACCGAGTAGTCGTATACCTTGTCGTAAAAGACATTCCAGTTCGTTGCAACCGGAACGGTCGACGTGCTGCCCGCACCGACCGTAGAGGACACACCGAGCGTCTTGTATCGGTCCTCCTGCGGCCGAAGTCCCTCCGGCACCGTCTCCGGCGTATAGGCGGTATAGGACAGCGATCTTCCCTGCAGGGTATATACACCGAAATCGAGCGCAAGCTCCCGATTCGTGAGGTTCGTCACGGTAACGTTCACCTGAATCTGGCCCGTCGCATCGGCCACGACATTTTCCTGCGGAATACTGCAGAGGAAGGCCGCCGGCGTTCCCTTGCTCTCGGAATAGGTGAGCAGAACCGTTTCATCCGTATCCGGGTAGAAAATGGGCGTAGAAGAGATTTCATTCGACGCAAAGTAAGACGCCAGCTCCTTCATCGTGATCCTGCCGTCTCCCCGGTATCCCTCTCTGGCGTCCCCTTCCGCGAGGCTGGAAATGTCTGCCCCGTACACATGGTAGCCGGTGACATAGCGGTCATGTCCCAATGCGTGCTCCATGGCGGAAATCAGCTCGGTTCCGTACTCCTTCTGCTGGATTCCGGTTTCCATGCCGGTCGCTGAGGTGATGAAATAATATTTGTGCTCCGCACTCTCCGCAGCCGCATCGCCGGAAGCTTCCCCGTATTCCGAAATTCCCGCAGCCTCATTGCTCTCGCCAAAGAAAGCCGCAAGGAAGCTCTCACCGAACGCATCCGACGCGTCCTGTGCCTGCTCCTGTACCTCCTGCGGCGTGCATTCCTCTGCGTCCGTTTCCCCGGAATCCGCCGCTTCCTTTTCTGTTCCCTCGGATTCTGCGCCGAGATCCGCCTCGTCGGAATCCTCCGCTTCCGCATACAGGGAAACGCTGCTCGCGGTGCCCCCCGTGAGGATTCCGCCGGAATAGCAGCTCGAGAGCATCACAACCACCTTGCCGTTCAGAGCACTCAGCTGCGTCTTCAGCTCCTCCGCTCCGATATTGTTCGCGCCCTCCAGCGCCAGATATGCAGAACCGTCCCGTGTCCTGTTGCCGTGTCCGATATAGATGAAGAAGGTAAGCGAATCCGCATCCGTTTCCTCTGTCGCCGCATGGACCGCCTCCCAGATCTGAGGCTTATACTCCGTCTGATTGTTGTACGGAACCCCCACCAGGGTAATGTCCGACTCCTCAAACTCATTGGTCTGTGCGAGCGTCGCCTTCATGGCCTGTGCATCCTTCTGCGGTGTCTCGCCGAGATCGCTCTCCGTCAGATAGACGATGA
>CAVAUJ010000024.1:19869-21557 GCA_963591995.1 Succinivibrio sp. | reverse complement strand
TTCGGATGCCGCATCGCCCGATTCCGCACTCTCGCCCTGCAGGCCGGACGAATCAACGGCGGTTTCGCCTGCCTCCGCCCCCTCGGCATTCTGTGTCTGCGCATAGGCCGTCAGCGCGCTGACCGGCGCACTCATCGGAAGCATACATGCCAGACCGGCACTGACCGTAAGCGCTGCGATGCGGTTCCAAAACCTCGTTCTTTTCATTTCCGTTTCCGTTCCTGTTCTGTGATGGCCGTTATTCTATCTGCATTCTTTTCGCATCCTTTTCTCTCATGCCTGGCACAGGTAACCGCGCCGGTACAGCTCCTGCAGCAGAGTCAGAACCTTTTCTGTCCCTGCGCGGTCCAGCCGCAGCTCACGCAAAAGCTTTCCGGGCACTGCCTGTGTCCGGAAGGCTTCCATTGTCCTCAGCAAAAGCGGATGCGCATCCATATAATACGCCATCCCGTCACCCAGGAGAATAATTTCTTTCTGCCCCCCTCTCTCTACGATTTGCATATGCACATTGCGGTTGATCCTCACCGGTACCCACAGCGGAAGACTCGCGTAGGCATGTCGCCGGAACAATCGGATCAGGCCTTCGCGAAAGCTTTCCGCATCGTGAAACCGCGCACTCTCCAGAATGCGGTATCCCAGCGGATACTCGCTGCCCGGAAGCTCCGGCTCCATGAAATCCATGCGTCCTTCCGGCATGCTCACGCGAACACCCGCAATGCAGCTGATGCTGTAGCGCAGGAGCTTCCCGTCCGGCTGCTCTCCCTTCTGCGATGCCGCTCTGCCGGCCGCCGAATACCGGTTGAGGGATTCGGGATTGTTGGTCAGCACCTCCACATGCTCCAGCTCCTCCGGCGTAAAGGTATCCATCAGCCGGCGGAAATGGGCAAGGGAAATGGCCGACATCCGATACGGCGCGCGGCTTTGCAAACCGTTCTTCTCCAGCTCCGCCAGGAGCCTTCTCGTTCTGGCAGGATCCCGCTGCGCGGCCGCCGAGGTGGTCTGCGGCACCGCTCCGAGCAGCTCCTGCATGTCCGCCAGAAACTTCTCATAGTCCGGATTGTCCATGGGCTCGGTTCCGTAGTAGCACGGGCAGCTGTCAACCACGGCCCCCATCAATTCTCCGGAAATCACCAGAATCTCCCGCCACAGAAGACGGTGCTCCTCCGTATACAGGTAGTTCTCCTGCCATGGCTTTGCGCGCAGGCCGCAGAAGGAGCACTGGACCCGGCAGCCGCTCGAGAGCTCAAAGGCCATCGGATAATAAAATACGTTCGTATGCTCCCGCATCGCCGCGCTCTCCAGAAGACACCGGTTCCGCACGACGTTTGCATACCGCCAGAGGTCCTCTGCCGCATACCGCTCCCGCGCCATCGACCTTGCGACCTCTCCCAGCACCGCCGCATATCTTGCCGTATATTCCTGCAGGAACGGGTTCTCTGCCACACCCTTTTCCTGTACCCTTCCCGCCGCAATGCGCCGGATGCCCTCCAGAACCGATTCCGGATCCAGCGGCACGCCCGCCGCCTGCAGGCGCGCCGCAATCTCCTGCCCCGCGTTCTCCCGAAACGAAGGATCCGCAAAATACCATTCCATCAGCCGCTTGCACTGTGCAAACTCGCGCGGTGTCATCCGATCCCGCTGCCCGTTCCGGCAGCCTCCCGGGCGGAGGTTTCCTCTGCCGTCTCCTT
>CAVAUJ010000024.1:11984-19762 GCA_963591995.1 Succinivibrio sp. | reverse complement strand
TTTTGCTCTCATAATAGAGCTCCAGCATCTCCTCCAGATTGTCCCGGAAATAGGAGCAGGGACTGTGCTTCACCTCTGTGTGGAGATTTTTCTGCCGGATCCTGTGACATCCGCCGTCGCAGATCGGGAAATAGAAGCACTCCTTGCACTCCTCCGAGTCCAGATAGGAGCATCCCGTCATGCCCTCCGCCAGAAGTGCCATGTTCCAGTTGTCAAACCGATCGATGGAGCCGATGACCTTCTCCTTGAGTCCCACATCGTCCCAGCACTTATACAGCTCGCCGTCCGGTCCGACGACATATGCATTTCGGCAGGTCAGGGTGCACCCGGGTCTTCTCTTCTGCGGGAAAAGAGGCAGCGTGCCGATCTTCTGCCGCGCCATCTTGGAAATGAACTCCCCCTGTGCCTTCGGCTCGAAAAAGCAGCTGCAGTCCGGATGATCGTCTCCCTTTACAAAGCCGGGATATACCGTGATCCTGCGTCCGAAATCCTTCGCGTAGCGGCTTTGAATCAACCGGTAGACATCGGCATACTCGTCCTCGTTGCGGCTGTCCACGTTCACACGGATATGAATCGTCCCGCGAAAATCCGAGGCAAGAACCTTGTCAATGTTGCCCAGAATCACGTCATAGGAGGGCGCTCCGTTTTTCAGACAGCGACGACTGTCATGCGTCTCCTTTTTTCCATCCAGAGTAATCTGAAGATAGCTGATGTGCAGCTCGTTGAGCTTTGCGATCTTTTCTTCTGTCAGCAGGTAACCGTTCGTGATCATGCTCGCGGTGTACTTCTTGCCCATCTCCCGCAGCCGCTTATCAATGCTGATAATCCGGTCGAAGGCCAGCAGCGGCTCGCCGCCGTACCACACAAGAGAGAGCTGCTCCGCCTTAAAGTTCTCAATGAACCGGATCAGCTTGTCCTCCACCTCCTCCGACATCGGCTTTCCGGTTCGATTGCCTTCAAAGCAGTAGCTGCAGTCAAAATTACAGGCCCGCGTAATCGCCACCGTGAGAGACAGAACGTTCCCTTCGTACAAATGCGTCAGATTCCGCATCCTCGTAATGTTGTAAAGGTCATCATCCTGATGATCCTCTACCAGGTAGCCGAGCGTGCGCAGCTTCATGTACAGCAGCGGGATCTGCGAATAATCGTAGACCTCCGGATCCTCCATGATTCCCTGCAGAATTCCGACCTCCTCGTCCGGCACCCGCGCAAAGGTGCGCGAGGCGGAATGAAAGAGCAGCCATCCATTGCGCTGCGAACGGAATAATTTGCTGTATCTCGACCATTTCATTGTATGTTCCCTCCTGTTATTCCAGCACCTGATGACGGGCCAGTTCATAGAACGCGCCCTTCTTCTCCATCAGCTCTGCATAGCTTCCTTCCTCGGCGATGCCTCCGTTTGCGAGCACGACGATCCGGTCGCAATGCACTACCGTAGAAAGCCGGTGTGCAATCACGATGCGCGTTGCCTCGTACGCGCGAAGGCTCTCACAGATTCTCGCCTGTGACACGTTATCCAGCGCACTGGTTGCCTCGTCGAACAGCAGGATCGACGGCCGGCCGACCAGCGCCCGCGCAATCAGGATGCGCTGCCTCTCTCCCCCGGACAGGGTCCTGCCCTGCTCCGATACGAAGGTGTTCAGCCCCATGGGCATCTTCTCAAGGACCTCCGTCAGCTGTGCATCCTCTGCCGCCCTTTGAATCTCCTCCGGTCCTGCCTTCGGGCAGGCCACGGCGATATTGCGGTAGATGGTTCCCGAGAAGAGCTTCCCCTCCTGCATCACAACACCGAGCTTCCTGCGGAATTCCGGCAGACTGAAGTGATCCACGGAAACGCCGTCATAATAGATCTGTCCCGCCGTCGGACTTTCAAATCCGAGGAGCAGCCGCAGCAGCGTGGATTTTCCGCATCCCGTCGTGCCGACGATGCCGACGTATTCGCCGGGCCGGATATGGAGCGAAACGTCATTCAGCACCGGCTTCCCCTTTTTTTCGTAGGCAAAGCTTACGTGCGAGAGCTCGATGTCTCCGGTCAGCGTCCGCGGGATCTGCCCTGCTGCGCTGGTTTCCGGCGCGATCCGCAGCAGTTCCGAGGAGTCCCGCAGCGTAGGAAGGGAGGACGCGATGTCCATGCCTGCATCCGCCACATGACACATGGCCGCCGAAAATGCGGTCAAAGCGGTGAGAAAGCCCATGAACACACCGATGTTGACATCCAGGTGCTGTGTCGCATAGGTCCAATACAGGGCCAGCATGGCCAGGGCACTGCCGGAGGTGCTCAATGCGGCGGCAAATCTTTTGTTCCACGCAGCCCCCTGGTCTGCCAGTCCCGCCTCCGACGTCAGCTCGATATGGGCACACAGTACATTCTCCTCTGCCCCCGCTGTCCGGATGGACTCCACGCCCTGCAGCGACTGATAAAGGAAGGAGCGCAGCCGTCCCGTTGCATTTGATTTTTTCTGCTGGGCATTTCGATCCAGGAAGCCGATTCCTATGGTGATCGCAATGTTCAGCACAACAAAGCCCATGGACAGATGGCTGAGCGTCGGAGAATACCGATGCATCTTCCAGACATAGATGACGGAGAAGCCGCCCTGCAGAAGGATCTGCAATGCATCCTGAAAGGTACTGATGTAGGTGGCATTCAGCTTCTGAATCCGATACGCCTGCTCTGCGCTTTCCTTTTCGCGGAAGCATTTCTCCGGAAGATGGAAAATGTGTTCATAGATCGCTCCCTGCAGCGTATACCGTATGCTGCTGCTGATCCGGTAGCTCAGAAGGTTTCCGGTAACGGAAAAGCACAGATTGGCCGCCATGCACGAGAGCAGAACCACACCGAGGCCGATCATCTCGCTGGTATCGCCGGTGGGAATGATCTCATCGAAAATCAGCTGATTCAGGGTTGCGAGCTGTACGGAAATCAGCGTTGCCAGCCCGGTGCACACCATGCAGAACAGCAGGTCACGGACAGAGAATACCTGAAGGCTCAGCCGGACGATTTCCGAAAAGGTCACCCTTCCGCCGGAAAAGGTGCGGTGGAACACCACTGCCTTGTTCTCCAGTGCCGCAAGCTCCTGCCTCGATGCCGTATGCGTTGCATTGGATACGGGATCGGTCAGCTCCACGCGGCCCCCTCGTCCGGGATGGCAGACAAGGTAATCCGTTTCGCCCTTTCTCCTGCACAGGATCGGCGATGAGAGATTCCGCTCCCAGCCGTCCTCCAGTGCCACCGTTCTCGAGAGAAAGCCGGAAACTCTGGCAATGTCCTCCAGCGCCGCATTTTCTCCGCCGACCTCACACACTCTCTCATAGGAGGCAATCGGCATATTCATCAGCCGGCAAAGATAACCGGCTGCATCGTACAGCCTGCTGCCGCTCGCCTCCGCCCGCCGGAATTTCCGCCTTCCGTTCTTTTCAAAGGTCGACAATATGATGCTGCAGCTGCGCCGCTGCGCCGCTGTCATACGCTCCGACATACCACTCTCCCGTCAATTCTCCAGAAGGCTCCGATACAATCCCTCCTGTCGCAGCAGCTCCTCATGGCTGCCGCACTGGACGAATCTCCCCTGATCCATCACCAGAATAAGATCGCAGCTGCGGATGGCAGAAAGGCGATGGGCGATCACGATACAGGTTGCTCCGCTGTGTGTGAGATTCTGCATGACCCTGGCCTCCGTCACCGGATCCATGGCGCTCGTCGCCTCATCCAGAAGGATCACGGCGTGCTGTCCGACCAGAGCCCGTGCAATCTGCAGCTTCTGCCGCTGTCCGCCGGAAAGATTTCCGGCTCCCTCCTCCAGGCGATGCTCCAGTCCGCCCGGCAGCCGGTTGACCATCTCGTACGCATCCGCGCATTTGAGAGCCTTCACCATCTCCGCATCCGGCACGTCCTTATTCCAGAAGCTCAGATTCTCCCGGATCGTTCCCGCAAAGAAAAAGCCGTTCTGCTCAACCACCGCAATGTTGTCCTTCAGCATCTGCGACGTAAGGTCCCCGACCGGAATGCCATCATAGAGAACCTCTCCGCTTTGCGGATACAGAAGTCCCGCCAGGAGACGTACCAGCGTGCTCTTTCCGCACCCGGATGCTCCCGTGATGCCAAGGCATCTCCCCGGCATAACCTTAAAGCTGATCTGCTGCAGCACCGGTGCGCCGCAGGAACGGTAGGAATAGGTGACGTCCTGCACCTCCAGCTCACCCGTCAGCTTCGCCGGCAGACAAGCTTCCTTTTCGGTGCGGAACCGCTCGTCCTCCCGGGAGGCTTCAATGTCCTCGATGCTCACGAGCTCTGCCTTCAGCGTCTGGATTCCCTGGCCGTAACCGATCAGTTCGTTCAACGGCTGTGTAAAGCAACCCAGAATCTGTACGAATGCCGTCAGAACGCCTGCCGTTATGCTGCCGTTGATGACGAGACCTACGCCGATCATCAATACCAGGATCTGAAAGATTCCGGATATCACCGACGGGACCGCGCTCAGAATCTGCTGCATGCTGCCCATTCTCTGTTCGCTCTGCGTCGTGCCGCAGAACGCGCCCAGGATATCTCTTGCGTAATCATCCTCCGCTCCGTTGGCCTTGACCGTACTGAAAACCGAAAGGCCGGCACACAAAAGGCCCGAGAGATGATTCTGGTCCTGTCTTTGCTTCATGGCCATCTCGCGCAATGCCCGCATCGGCAGAATGCTCAGCACCATATTCAGCACGGTCCCCAGAACGCCGACCGCCGTCAGAACGGGGCTGTATACCAGCATCAGAATCAGGTAAAAGAACGATTCCAGCACATTCAACACCGCGCCGATCAGCGTCTCTGTCAGGAAGCTGTTGATGTCGTTGTTGTTCTCCACCCGCTGTGACAGCTCACCGGGATACCGTTGATCAAAGAACGGAATCGGCAGCCGGAACAGATGCTGCAGCAATTCATAGCCCGTCAGCACGTTCAGCTTCAGCTTCAGTCTGGCCAGGGTGCTCGAACGCACCCAGCTCAGCACTATCTTGAACAGATATGCCCCCGCAAGGCACAGCAGCAACAGCACCAGCTGGCCGGTTCTCCCGTTCATGACAACGTGATCCACGTAAAGCTGCAGCAGAATGGAAATAAAGATCCCGGGAAAAACGAGGAGAAATCCGGACAGCAGCAGATACACCACGGTATTCGTCTGTCTCCACAGGCGTTCGCGCAGCAGCTGCAGCAGTCCATCGGACCGGCTCCTTCGTTCGAAGGTCGCGGTCTCCTCAAAAAACAGTACCACTCCGGTGAAGCTTTTCTCCAGGTCCTCCCAGGTCACCCTTCGATGTCCCCTCGCAGGATCATTGAGATACACCCGATCTCCCCGGATTCCCTCCAGCACGACAAAGTGATTGAAATTCCAATGCAGAATGCACGGCACCGGAAAGGTCCGCAGCTCCTCCGCCGATTTGGAAAACCCCCGTCCCTTCAGCCCGTAATGCTCCGCCGCCAGTACCAGGTCCGCCGCGCTGCTGCCGTCTCTGGATACCCCGCACCTGTAGCGCAGCTCCTCCATCGCGACATTGCAACGATGATACCGCAGAATCATCAAAAGGCAGGCCGCGCCGCACTCCGCGGCCTCCACCTGGAAAACCTCCGGCGTACAGACGCGCCGCGGTATCTGTCCTCTTTTCTTTTTCAAATGCCCCTCTCCTGCCATCACGCATCCTCGAACAGCTGCTCCAGCGCAGGAATTCCCACCGCAATGGGTCGCATTTTCGATGTTATCACGGACATACTCACGAAGGTTCCGTCATGGAGCGTCACCTTTCCGCCTCTTTGGTTGCTCCAGTAAAAACCATTCTCCATCTCCTGGCTTTCCTGCAGCTTGCAGATCACCGTCATCATCGGCGTATTGTTCTGCGTATACGCGCGCACCAGCGCATCGCTCCCAAGGAGCTTTTGCATTTCCTCCTCGGTGGCGGCATATTGGTCCACATACGTGATGGTGCCCTTCAGGTGCCCGTATTTCTGCTGGTTATAGCCGGAAGCGTACAGCGTAACCTCCATTCCGGTATCCAATGCCTTGCCGCTTGCCATCGGCAGAAAGGCGATGATCTCCCCCTCCGCGGAAGCTCCCGGGTGATAAATGCCGGTTGCACTGACCTGCTCCGTAATCCATCCGGTGCATGACCAGATCAGAACCGACACAACGATGATCACGCTGCCCAGCAGGATCAGCCACATCGGCGCCGGCGTCACGGTAATCATCCTGTCCATCTGCACTACGACGGCATCTTCCCTTGGCTTAATCCGATAAATATCATCCTTCATTGCAGACCTCTTCCCACATCCCAACGCTGTTGCCGGCAGGAAGCAAGTAAACGGGCCTCACGAGAATGTCGGAGCAAAGAGCACGGTCCGATAGGTCCTCGTATCGTAAAGTGTACCGCCCAGTCTTGACACCCCGGCACTGCTGTCATTGTAAAACCAATCCCTGCTGATGGCATCCTCCTCGTCAAGAAATTTATCATAATCATCTGTATTTTCGAACTGAAGGTACACCGCTCCGCTCCCCTCTTTCCAGGCCCTTGTGAGGCCGGCGCGGTACTGTGCGGCATAATCCCCGCCCGCAGATACGAACTCCCCGTTGACAACGTGGTAATCCCGGTCAAAGGAGGTGCTCTCCGGAATACTGTAATAATCGGTGTAATAGGTGGCAACCGGATGATGGACATCCGTAATCCACGTGCGCGGCACGTTCATTGCCGGGTAGAGACGCAGGCCGTCCGTCTCTCTCTTCGCGGTCTCGACATCCGCCGTAAGATCCACATCGTACCAGTTCCCGTCAATGCAGACCGTATTCCATGCATGACCGTCGCCGCAATTCTCCTCGTCTCCGTAGCAGAACAGCGAAATGCAGGGCAGTCCGGCCTCATCGCAGGCGTACTTGAAGGCCTCGCTGATGCCGACGCACTTGGCCTTTCCCAGCACCAGAGCCCCGTAAATGCTGCCGCAGAACTCCGCAGAATCATCATAGATCATGTTCTCCGCCAGGTAATTGTAGATGTAGCATTCCTTATCATAATCCGACATTCCGGCCGTCTCGTCCCCGAGCTTCTTCACAATTTCCCGGCACTGCTCGAGGCGGGAGAGATAGGTATCCTTGTCCATCTGGTAGGACAGCGTGCACCCGGCAATTTTCTCCGGATCGCTGCTGTAGCGGTACATGCCAAGGTCATCGTAATCCAGCTGAAAAAGCTCCGGGCATTCATACACGACCGTGAGCATCAGCGAATAGACTTTTTTCTCCTCCGCTTTGGGAATCGGATGCGGGAGGTCGAACTCCTCCTTGAAATCACTCGCCGCAGCATAGAATGCCAGGAAGTTGTCCAGCGTATCTTCGTCCATCTCGTTCAGGATGTAGCAATTGTCGAAATGCGCGATCTGCGCCTTGATCGCATCGTTGTCCAGTTCTGCCGGCGCTGCCGTTCCCGTACGCACATCATCGTCGGAATCGCCGCAGAACGTGAGCAGGAGCAGGGCGAACAAAACCACCAGAGCCGCCTTGAGGAAGCGCCTCTTTCCGCGTTTCTTCTTTCTTTTGTGTCCCTTTTGCTCCGCTGCCGCATACTCCGGCATCTCTGCGAGGGTCTCCCCCGCATTCCGAAGCTCCATTCTGTCTGTGCTCTCCCGGTTGTCTCTTCCTCGCTTCATCGGCTGCTCTCCTCTTTCTCTTTGCGTCCTGCGCCGTCCTGTCGGACATTTATACATTGCAGCATTTCGCCAAAATATTACACATCCGTTCGACATCTGCGTGATTTCCTGCCGC
>CAVAUJ010000024.1:9797-11740 GCA_963591995.1 Succinivibrio sp. | reverse complement strand
ATCCGTGAACAGGATATGGAATATCTGAAGGAGGCCGGCGTCGATGTCGTGACCCTGAATGTCTTCAACTGGGCCATGATCCAGCCCTCCGAAGAAGTATATGATTTCTCCGCACTGGACGAAACCGTGCGGCAGGTCACCCGCAGCGGCATGCACATCTGCATGGCAACGTCCACCGGGGCACATCCTGCCTGGATGGCCCGGCGCTATCCGGAGGTCCTGCGCACCGAATTCACCGGCATGCGCAGAAAGTTCGGCGGCCGGCACAATTCCTGCCCCAACAGCTACGTCTTCCGGCATTTCTCCGCCGCGCTGGCCTCCCATCTTGCGGAGCACTATAAGGATCAGGACAACATCACCGCCTGGCACATCAGCAACGAGTACGGCGGTGCCTGCTACTGTGAGAACTGTGAGAAGGCCTTCCGCATCTGGCTGCGGGAAAAATACGGCTCCCTGGACGCGGTGAACCGCGCCTGGAACACACATTTCTGGGGGCATACCTTCTATGAATGGGACGAGATCGTCGCGCCGAACCTTCTGAGCGAGCATTTTGAGGAGAAGCGGAGCACGTTCCCCGGCATCACACTGGATTACCGGCGCTTCATGTCCGACAGCATGCTGGAGAACTTCCGGGCAGAATATGCCGCCATCCGGAAGTGGATTCCCGATGCGCAGATTACCACCAACCTGATGGGGCTCTACCCCGGGCTCGACTACCGGAAATGGGCCCGGTCCATGGATTTCATTTCCTGGGACAACTATCCGGACGCATCCAAGACACCGGCGGACATCGCCTTTACGCATGACCTGATGCGGGGACTCAAGCGCGATCTTCCCTTCTGCCTCATGGAGCAGACGCCGAGCGTCTCCAACTGGCTGCCCAGCGCAACGCTCAAGCGCCCCGGCGAGATGCGCCTTCTCAGCTACCAGGCCGTCGCGCACGGCGCCGATACGGTGATGTTCTTCCAGATGCGCCAGAGCATTGCCTCCTGTGAGAAATTCCACGGAGCCTTCCTCCAGCATGTCGGCAACACGCAGAACCGCGTATTCCGGGAATGCGCCGAGCTCGGCGCAGAGCTGCAGCGGATCGGCGGTGCAACGCTCGGCAGCCTGCCCGCACCCCGGACGGCCATTCTGTACGATTGGGACAACCGGTGGGCGATCGAAGGCTCCTCCGGCCTTTCTCTTGATATTGAATATCCGGAGGAGGTCATGCAATATTACCGTCCTCTGTTCGAAGCCAATGTCGATGTGGACGTCATCGGCATGGAGGAGGACCTCACCCGCTACAAGCTGGTGATTGCGCCGGAATTGTACATGGTAAAGCCCGGTGTCCGCGAATCTCTGGAGCGCTTCGTGCAAGGCGGCGGAACGCTGGTGCTCTCCCTCTATTGCGGCCTCACAAACGAAAACGATCAGGTGACCTGCGGCGGTTATCCCGGAGAGCTGCGACCTCTCGCCGGAATCTGGACGGAGGAATTCGATGCCCTGCCCGATCGGGAGAACAGCTTCCTCTGGCAGGGGCGGCAATATCCCGCCCGCAGCGCCTTCGCCATCTCCCACTGCGAGCAGGCCGAAAGCCTGGCCGCATATCAGACGGATTTCTATGCCGGGACACCGGTGCTGACGCGGAATGCCTACGGAAGCGGGCAGGTTTACTATGTCGGAACAAGATCCGACGCGGCATTTTATCGGGACTTCCTGCAGATGGTCTGCGCACAGGCCCAAATCGCATCCTGTGCCGCGCAGCTGACAGCGGCGGTTCCGGACAAAATGGAGATTACAAGACGCGTCGGCGACCAGAGGGAATTCTGGTTCTGCCTCAACCACCGGGAGGGAGAAGCCCTGCTCACGCCGGCTCTCTCCGTCACCGATGTCATCACCGGAAAGGTCTACGCCCCGGGAGAGAGCATCCCCTTTGCCGCCTACGATGTGCGGATCCT
>CAVAUJ010000024.1:0-9664 GCA_963591995.1 Succinivibrio sp. | reverse complement strand
AGCCGCCTTCCGCGAAGGGCCCCGGAATGGCCCGGGTTCCTCTTTGATTTTCAAAATAGTCCCGGTTAAATACAATGGCCGACCCGTCCGGATTCTCGAATCTTTCCTCCGGCTCAAAGGCCATTCCCAAGGTTTCCGTGCTGACAATTCCTACGCTGAGGTCTTTTACCTTTTCGTAGACATTGGTTTTCAGACTTATTCCGGTCTCTGTCGCAGCAAGGACAATTTCCGGACGGAAATCCTCGCAGACAACGGCTCCTTTTTCCTTTGCCCAGGGCTTTGCACCGCCGAGATAGACATTTCCCTCCGCCCAGACCGGCAGATGCGTATAATACCGGTTCGGATACGGGCTTTCTGCGCCCATACCGCAATAGCCTTCGAATTGTTTTTTCCACTCCGTCTCGGTCGGATACGAATCGTATACAAAGGTTCCGGCATCAAAATTCATGGTGTCCCACATCCTGGCATTGGGATCCTCTGCATTCTCGGTTTCCTTCTGTATGTCCTGGAAGATCGGTGTGACCGGCAGCTGCGCGAAAATATTGTTATAAAATCGGACATCTCCGTGCAGGAAGCTCATAAAGCCGGCCACCCTCGTCCCATGTATCTCATGATACGGCGTATATCTTGAGGACTTCACGTCCGGAGCCCCATTGTCCGTCCCTGTGCCGACACAGGTCAGCGAGCCGGCGAAGAGATTGTGCACGAATGCAGCGCCCTGGGATGCATATTTTACGCAGCGGTCCGACAGCATGACGTTGTTGTCCACCAGCGTCGGTCCATGCGAGACCTCCACGAACAAATCCTCGCCCAGCCCCTGCAGGTACAATCCGATGTTCTCCTTTTTGATCCTTGCCCTGTCAATCGGAAGGGAATTGTCGTACATCAGATTCTGGGTGACACGGGTTCCCTGTGCCTGCCAATCCAGCCAGATTCCCCTCGTACAATGATGAATGTGATTCCGGCGGAAAATAACATCAATTGCCGCATGCATCTTGATTCCGCCGATTTCCGCTCCGGCCAGGTTCTGCTTGTTGTTTATGTTGTAGATGTGATTGTCTTCTATTGTGGAGAACACACCTCCCAGGTGGCCGACTATGCCGGTCTGCCCGCAGTCATGAATCCTGCAGCGCCTTATGATGTGACTTCCGACATGGTCCTTATCCCACCCCTCATAGCTGGCCTGAAGAATGCAGTCCCGTTCGGTCTGGGTCCCGTCCTTGTATTTCCACTTCAGCCACTTATTGTCGTTGTTGGGCTGCAAATACTTTCCCAGCGATATTCCGGAGCATTTCGACTCATAGATATCGCAATCTTCAATAATCCATCCCTTCGACCAGTGCGGTCCGATCATTCCGTCCTGATAAGCCGTCGGCGGCGCCCATTGCGTAGCCGCTTCTCTTACGGTAAAGCCGGAAAGCGTGATGTATCCGATGCCCTCCCGGCTCGGCAGAAAGCAATCCTGACGGACCGAAATCTCAACCGTTTCCTCGTTGGGATTCTTTCCGTTGAAATTCGCATAGAACACCGTTTCGTTCCGCTCCGCATCCTGCTCCGCGTACCATGTATACCGTGAAAAAGCAGGATCCCAGGACGTTTCCGAAATTTCCGGCTGTTCCACCAGTCTTTTCTCCGTAACCTCATACATGGATTTGTGATTCAGATATACATCTCCTGTATGCGCCACAATCGTCCCGATAAACCAGTCTCCGGACACTCTTGTAACATAGGGGTTATAATTTCCGAACAGGGTATTCTTCACCCTTGCAACCCACACATTCTCCGCATTCCGCTCCTTCTCCCAGGAGGTCAGCCGTTCTGCCCCTGTAATGACGGCTTCCAGAGGCTTGACGGAACGATATACGATTCTGGCGTCCGCCGTGCCCGCAAACCTGGGATCAACATATTCCCGATACACCCCCGGTGCAACCAGCACCTCGTCGCCTGCTCTTGCGACATCCGCCGCCGCCTGAATGCTCTTGAACGGCCTCTCCCCGGTGCCGTCTCCGGGTCTTACAGCATTTGCATCCACATAGTATTTCATCGCATTTCTTCCTTTCCCGGGCAATGCCGGCCGATCCGGCCGTCCCTTGTGCATACCTTCGTTGCGGAACGAGCCGCTTCCGGTACATCGTTTGCAAAATAACTAGCCCTTCACTCCGCCCAGCGTAATGCCCTTGACAAAGTTGCTCTGTACAAACGGATAAATCACCAGAATCGGAAGAATACCGACAACCGCCATTGCCATTCGGACCGACACCGCAGGGATTGCCGCGAGTCCTGCGTCCGCATTTTTAATGCTGGCACTGTTTTGTGTCAAATACTGGATGTTCTGAATCATCCGGTTCAACAGGTTCTGAATGGAATACAGATCCGTTCTTTTCGTAAGGTAGATGTATCCGTTTTGCCAGTCATTCCAGTAGCCGATTCCTGCGAACAGGCCGATCGTCGCAATGATCGGTTTTGCCAGCGGCACAACAACCCTCCCGAATACCTGATACTCATTGGCTCCGTCAATGATGGCCGCTTCCGTGATTTCATACGGAATGCTGGTGGAGAAATAAGACTTCATCAGCAGAATATAAAATCCGTTCGTCACAAGTCCCGGAATCAAAAGCGCCCAAAACGTATTTTTGATGCCAAACGTGTTCGTGTAGTTCAGATACGTCGGAACCAGGCCTCCGTTGAACAGCATGGTTAAAAACACATAAAAGGTCAACAGGCCTCTTCCCGGCAGGTCCTTTTTCGAAATGGCATATGCCAGCAGCGTCGTAACGGTCAGGGCCAGCACGGTTCCTACCGCCGTCAGGACAAGGGAAACGCCGTAAGCGCGAATCACGGAATTTCCGGATTTGAAGATATACTCATACGCATACAGGCTCAGCTTTTCCGGAAAGAAGGAGTAGCCGTTGCGCACCAGCGTATCGTTGTCCGTTATGGAAGAAATCACCAGAAGGATCAACGGAACCACCGCACATAAGGACAGCACAATCATAATTATATGACCGATCGTCTGAAAAATTCTATCTTCCTTCGTTCTCATATACCCCCCTAGAATAAAGCACTCTCCGGATCAAGCTTTCGTACGAAAAGATTGGTAACCAATACAAGAACGAAGCCGATCACCGACTGATACAGACCGGCTGCCGCCGACATCGTAATATCGCCCAGCTCCAGCAAGCCTCTGTATACATAGGTGTCAATCGTATTCGTTACCGCATACAAGGCTCCCGAGTTCTGCGGAACCTGATAGAACAGACCGAAATCGGAGTAGAAAATTTTTCCGATGGACAGCAGGGTCAGCATAATAATCGTCGGCTTCAACAGCGGAATGGTAATGCTGGTGATCTGCTTCCATTTCCCGGCGCCGTCGATTGCCGCCGCCTCATAATAGCCTCTGTCAAACCCGACGATGGTAGACAGATAAATGATGCAGTTATAGCCGATCGTTTTCCACAAATTGACCAGCACAATAATGTACGGCCAATACTTCTTCTCCATGTACCAGGAAATCGGCTGCATTCCCAGCGCCTTTAATACGGTATTGTTCAGAAAGCCGTTTTCCGGCGAAAGGAAGGCAAAGCACAGATAGCTGACAATAACCCAGGAAATCATGTACGGGAGCAAAATAACCGATTGATAAAATTTCTTTACCCTGTGCCTTAATTCCGACAGGATGATCGCTATCGCAATCGCCGCAACCGTGTTGATCACAATGAAGGCCACATTGTAACAGATCGTATTTCTCGTAATGATGAATGCATCACTCGTCGCAAACAGGAATTTAAAATTCTTGAAGCCAACCCAGTCCGACCCCCAGATTCCCTTTTTCACGTTATAGTTTTTGAACGCGAGTACCAGACCCGGAAGCGGCATGTAATTGTTTATGAATAAATAGACCAGGCCCGGAAGAGCCATAAGGTACAACGGAAAATACCTTTTTAACATCACCTTCGGTTTTTTCTTCTTCATCGTGCTCACGGTACCTTTCTTCTCTGTACGCAACCATTCGGAAGCAAGCTCATTTTTGCAAACGATGTACCAGGAATCGTCGCGAATGTAAAAGGAAGGGACAACAGGTGCCCCTTCCTCCTCAATGTATTGCCGACAAACGATCAATTTACTCCATTTGCCGCTGCCCACTCATCAAGTGCTGCCTGCTTCGCTGCAATATAATCGTTTAATCCTGCCGCTTCCATTTTCTTTTCCATTTCCGGAATGCCGACATCGGGATCCAGGAAACCGAACATCAATTGCTTTCTGTATTCATCGAAAACATTGGTAAGTGCCGTGTACTCTGCCGAATACTCGCTGTTGTCAAAAGCAAATCCAAGGGCCTTGGAGGTAGGTGCGCTGTCGTTAAATACTTCCATCTGCTCCCAAAGATCCAGCGGATCGCCTTCCCATACGTGGGCGATAAACTGGTTCGGCATCAGCCAGTTCATGGTGTGATAATACTCTGCGTTGTTGGCATCCACGCCCTCCGGGAACGTAATGTGTCCGTCTTCCGTTTCCACGTAATCCACATCCTCTTCGCCCCAGATGATCAGGTTGGACAATACCGGATCGGTATACATTGCATTCAACAGCTGCATCGCCGCCACCGGATCTTCTGTCCCCTGGTTGATGTGCCAGCAGATGTTCGTGATGCAATCCGACTTCATGATGTTCTCTTCACACTGGAACAGAACCATCGCACGGCCGCATTCGCCCTCGGTCTGCGTCTTGTATCCGGGCTTTCCTGCTGCCATCATCGACATGCAGGTTCCTGCCTTGATTCTGGTGGAAATTGCGGTATCGTCGGTCAGGGAATCCTGCGAAATGTATCCGTTCTGATTCCATTCATAGACCATTTTGCATTTGTCGTAGAAAACATCGCTGGTAAACAGATTCTCCACCGTCAGACTGTTCGCCGGATCCAGCAATACGCCGAAATAATCTCTTCCCAGAAGGTCAACCTTGGTTCCCTGGTTAATCAGATTATCGCCCGGTGCATACACATCCTTATCCGGATACTTCTCATGCAGCTGTGCAAAAATGTCGGAGATATCCGAGAAGTCACAATGGACGATCTCTTCTCCGTCCGTGTACTGGGACTCGTAATCGTATCCGATGCCGTCCAGATATTCCTGTGCAATCAGGATCGTGGCCGGGGAAATGGCCATATCCCGCATATCCGGCAGACCGTACAGGGTTCCGGAAACACGGCAGCCGTCTACATAGGTGTCCTTGATTGTGGACAGAATTCCGGATCCGTAGGTCTGAATCAGCTCATCCTCTTCCAGATCATAGCAATACCCATCGTTTACGGTTGCGGTGAAGCCGAGAGGGCAGGAATTAAAAATGTCGATCTGCTCGCCGGATGTCAGCATCAGACGTACGTTCTGTGCATAGGATGCCGAATCCTGAACCAGGAGCTCCACGTCCAGTCCGAGCGTTTCTCTTGTATATTCGCAAATTTTTTCCTGAATGCGCTCTGTCCCTGCCGGTTCTCCGGTCCAGGTGTAAAATGCGAATACCACCTTGGGATAAACCCCTGTTTTTTCGGCCTCCGCCTTTCTTTCGGCGATGGCCTGCTCTGCGGGGCTAAGTTCGTCGGTTGACGTTTCCGCCTCCGCCGTTTCTTCGGAAGCAGCCGCAGCATCCGTCGTATCGGCCGAGGCCGAGTCCGAATTGCTGCTCCCGCAGCCGGCTAACACCGTCACCGCCATAGCCGTCCCCAGAATGATTGATAGCAGTCGTTTTCTCATTTGCATACCTCCCTTAGTCGTATTACATTCCATGAGAATTTATTAAGAGTGCATTCACAGTACCCCTCCTTGAATGCAACATCTTCCTTCGTGATGGGTTCCAATACATGCGGATTCTCTTCGCTGTTTGCATCCAGCAGATCCTCCGATGTCAGAACGATGTGCTCCATTCCTTCCATTTCCCCGAAGTTTGCAAGGTCAATCGTCAATTGCAATTCTTCCCGTGATTTGTTTACCGCAAATACGGTCAGCTCTCCGGTGTCCTCGTGATAAATGCAGACCGACTCACACGCCGCAACCTTTTTAAAGGTCGTCGTATCGTAGGTACTTGCCTGCGTCTTCTGCAGGAGCACCTTCCCCCGTCCGTAGAGAGAACAATGCAAAAACACATAATAGGTACCGTTTACCCACGCATCCGCGCCATCCTCGCACACCACCAGGCCGCCGTTGTTGATCAGCAGGGACTGGCAGGCAATCTTAACCCGATCCGCATGCTGCAGCAGCGTGATCATCGACAGGCCGAACAGCAGCGTTCCCTCCAGCGACGTACCGACCGTACGCAGGGCGCTTCCCAGCGGCCATTTTGCATCCTTCTGCCCGCTGTTATATTCGGCACGCGGATAATCGATGATGTTGTACTCGTCCACGGACAGATACATCCGTTTCTCGCTGCGCTTCAGCCCGCGTACATAGTCACAGGCCGCCAGCACCTCCTGAATGTTCCGGTCAAATCTCTTGTACAGCTCCAGATAATCCCCCGGATCCTCCCGGTCATAAGACGATACGTCGTCGATCTCCGTATTGCCCAGATACCGGTGAAGAGACAGGTAATCACAGTCCTCGTATGCCTCTTCCAAAACCGTTCTGTCCCACATCAGATAGGTGTCGAGCTGTGTTCCCGAGCTCCCCACCGCCACGCATTCAATGTCCTCATCGACTCTGCGCATGGCCTTGATCGCCTCGACAGCATCCCGTCCGTACTCGTCTGCCTTCTTTTTCCCGATGTTCCAGGGACCGTCCACCTCGTTGCCGATGCACCAATGACGAATGTTGTAGGGTGCCGGATGTCCATGCCTTATCCGAAGATCGCTGTAGCAGCTTCCCTTGGGATAATTGCAATATTCCACCAGATTCGCGGCATCAACGGCTCCCCTTGTGCTCAGATTGACCGCCAGCATCAGCTCGCCGCCGACAGCCTCGACCCAGGACGCAAACTCTGCCAGACCGACGGTGTTCGGTTCCTGCTGCTTCCATGCAAGATTCAATCTTGCGGGGCGCTCCTCCACCGGTCCTACGCTGTCCTCCCAGAAGAAGCTGCAGACAAAATTGCCTCCCGGATAACGAATCAGCGATGGCTTCAGCTTTTTGACCAGTTCGATTGCATCCTTTCGAAATCCCTTTTCATTCGCCGTCGGATGCCCCGGATTGTAAATTCCCCCATAAACAATGCTTCCCAGATGCTCAACGAATGTGCCGAACATGCGGTCATCCACAATGTTTTGACTAAGAAACTTCTTGTCCAGCGCTATTTTTCCAAACATTTTATTCGTACGTTCCCCCGCGTTTTCCTCTGCCCCGTACAGGATGTAACAAGCATTTCATTCTTTCCACGAGTTATTGTACAATAAGCACAAATTCGTAAATTGCACATTTCTTTGCACTAATTGTAATTTTCTTAGATTCCGCAGTTTTCCGCCTGCGAAGGCGGAAAACTGCGGAACGGAGCATTTTCATGAAGATAAATACGGTTTTTTTCAAGCAACGAATCTATTCTTTTCTGTCCCGTTCCTCCCTGCCTTCGATCCGGACGATCTGCCGACGTTGCCTGATTTTCCTCGTAACCTCTTTTGTCGTGATTTATCTCGGCTCTTCCTACTATTATTTTGATGTGATGACAAATCAGATGTATCAGACCATCAAAAATTCGATTGACCTTTACAACGAACAGACCGCCCGCGATCTGGATGATACGATGATTTTTCTGTCGGAGATTTGCAATCAGAATACGGAAATTTCCTGTCTGAACATTGCCGCCAATCAGGAGGAGGTCTACGAATATACCATCAAGGTGAAACGCTTCCTCTCGTTAAGCAGCCTTACCTCTCAGGTCGGCGGAATGTTCCTCTACTTCGATTCCCAAAAGCTGTACATTCCTCAGATTACCTTTAATGAGTCGTATACCGCCTCTTATGCGTGTTCGGCTTATCTCGCCGAAATGATGAAGGCCTGCAGTGAAAACGATTCCTTTGATTCGCTGGACTATTCGCACTGGAATGTTTATCACATTGATAACAGCTATTTTCTGGTTCGTTTCACGCGCAGAAACGGCATCTATGCCGGTGTCTGGATCAACGTGGATACCCTGCTGTCCTATTTTTCCGCCTCGAAGGATATCGATATCTCCTACCTGTTTGTCACAGACGACGGCGTGCCGTTAAACAACCGTGAATTCTCCGGGAAGGATTTTACTTCCTTCCAGTCATTGACCGCGCCGACTTATCTGAGCAACCGGCATCAGCGCTACCTTGTCGTCACATCGCAGCTCACGTATTGTGACGCATACATTGCCGCGATGATTCCCACCACCTATCTTTTCAGCGAATTATCGCCGGTGATTCACATATTCGTGCTGTTAACCACCTGCCTGATTTTATTTACGTTCGGGCTGTATCTTCTGATGAATAAATTTTTTAATGCACCGCTGCATATCCTGGAGCCCGCCATTTCATCCTTAAAGGCGGGGGATTTTAACACAACCGTTTCTACCAATTACCCTTTTAAGGAAACCCAGGATATCATCGATGCGCTGAATCGAATGCTCAACGAAATTCAAGATTTGAAAATTCGAATTTATGAGGACCGACTTTCCAAGAAGGAATTGCAGCTTCAATACCTGAAAACACAGATCGCACCGCATTTTCTGATCAATTGCCTGAATACCATCTTCGTGCTCTCGCAGGACGAAACACAGATCAAGGCATCCGAAAAGCTGATTCAAACCTTATCGGATCATCTGCGGTATACTCTTTCCAATCGGACCTGTGTGCCGTTACGGGAAGAAATCCGATATGTTAACAATTACATTGAAATGACGCAATTGCGGTATCCCGGCAGCCTGACCTCCTCCATTGACATTGATCCGCGAATTGAAGATGCGAATGTCTTTCCGCTTCTCGTATTGATGCTGACCGAAAACTCCATTAAGACCAATATTGTCATGGGGGAAATGCTCACGATCGAGATTCAGGCCGAGCTGCTGGATGCGGATTCGAATCCGCAAATTCACATTACGCATATCGATTCCGGCACGGGATTTGATGAAGAAAATCTCAGGATTTATAATCATATTCTGGAGCATCCTGAGGTCCGTCAGAACGGCTACAGCATAGGGATTTATAACATCGCCTCCCGTCTTCGCCTCACTCTGGGAGAAAACAGTACGATTTTGTTTTCCAATGAGCTCGGCAAAGGGGCCAGAATCGATATCGTCTTTCCGTATGTACCGTACGGTCCGTGAATTTGCCTGCAATCGTGAATTTGCCTGCGGGCAGACAATTCACGATTGCACTTGTCTCCGGAGCGCTGCACGCTCTTACAACAAACTCCTAAAAGGCAGAAAGCAGGGAAGTCATCGAATGAATATTCTTGTTGTCGACGATGAATTTTATATTGTTCAGGGGATCACGAAAATCATCGCCGAGGCTTTTCCCGAATTTGACCGTATCTACACGGCCTACAGTGCCGAGCAGGCCAAAAAGATCATCGAAAAGGTGTCCCCCGATATTATGATCACCGACATTGAAATGCCCCGGGAGAGCGGTCTGTCTCTGATTTCCTGGCTGTATTCCAATGCCTATTCCACAAAATGTCTCATTCTTTCCGGTCATCAGCGCTTTGACTATGCCCAGAAAGCA